>KE354423.1 GCA_000415505.1 Streptomyces afghaniensis 772 | reverse complement strand
GTCCTCGCGGTCCGGGGTGACGGTGCTCGACCGCGCCGAGCTCCAGGTGTCGGGGGCTTGGAGGTCCACGTCGCCGGCGGCCCGGGGCGCGACGGGTGCGGTCACATAGGTCGGCAGGGGCACCGGCACCGGCTCCCAGCTGTCGCCCTGCCCCGGCCGCCGCTGCCGCTCGCGCTGCTGGTCGACCCACTCGGCGTGGTCGGTCTGCTCGACGAGGGCGCGCCGGTCCGCGGCGAGGGCGGACAGGCCGGGGTCGGTCGCCGGCTCGGGTCCCTCCTCCGGTTCGTCGGCCTCGGTGGAGGCGCGCCGGCGGGGCTGCCGCTGGCGCTCCCGCAGCCGCTGGGCCGCGGCCTCGGCCCGGCGGCGGTCCATCTGGTAGGCGAAGCGGCGGCGCTCCTGGGAGCGCAGGTACGCGATGTACACGCTGAGCATGACGGCGGGCACACCGGGCGCCCACAGGAACGCGAGCCCCCCGACGCGGCGACGATCGCGCCGAGGGTGAAGGCGAGGAACAGCATGGTGGTGGTGCGCCGACGGCGCGCGAGCACCTTCGAGCGCCGGGCCCGCGCTGCGGCCGCCTGGTTCGCCTGGTTCGCCTGGTTTGTCCGGGGGGCCGCGCCGCGCCGGGCGGCGGGCACCTGCCCCCGTCCGCGTTCGGCGCTCGCCGGGCTCGGTCCGGGTGCCGGGCGGGCCGGCTGCTCGGGGGCGGGCGACGGTACCGGCGCCTGGGTCTGCGGACGCGTCTTGGACACGGCGAAGGCCCGGACGTCCACCGAGTCGGTGACGGCGTCCAGGGCGTCGGCGTCCTGCTCCCCCTCCTCGGTGGAGCGCGCCTGCAGGTCCTTGGCGTACCGGCGCTCCATGGCCGCCTTTCCGGACAGAAGCCGGATGGCGGTGCTGAAGCGTTCCGTCGGACGGGCCTCGTTCAGCTCGTCCTGCCTACGGAGCCACATCGGCACCAAGTAGGCGGCCCAGGCCCCGACAATGACTGCGTAGATGAGGCCGCTGCTGCTCACGCCTCACACGGTAGAGGGGTTTGCGTGAGGCCATCTGCCAATTGAGCCGGTGTGTCGCACGATCTGGCTGATATTTCGAACTTTTTTTGTGACCGATGCGATCAGCAGACCGTCCAGGCCGGGAATTCATTGCCCTGAGACGGTCAGCAGCCGATCAATTTCGAACATGTATTCAATTTCCGGGGTGCTGCCGGATTCCCGGATTACTCTGCGATCGTGCCCGGTGCCAGCGCCTCAGCAACCCGTCGGGCACCTCTTCCGCCGTGAGCGCGAAGACCAGGTGGTCGCGCCAGGCCCCGTCGATGTGGAGATAACGCGGCCGGAGCCCCTCCTCACGGAATCCGAGTTTCTCCACGACCCGGCGGCTGGGCCCGTTCTCGGGGCGAATGCAGACCTCGATGCGGTGCAGCCCGACCGTGCGGAAACAGTGGTCCACGACGAGCGCCACCGCCGTCGGCATCACCCCACGGCCGGCCACCCCCTCGTCCACCCAGTAGCCGACATGCCCCGAGCACATCGAGCCCCAGGTGATTCCGGCCACGGTCAACTGCCCCACCAGCCGCCCCTGGTACTCGATGACGAACGGCAGCATCCGGCCCGCGTTCGCCTCCGACCTGAGGTGGCGGACCATCTGGCGGAAGGTCGGGCGGTGTGCCATCGGCCCGCCGGGCGCGGGCGGCGGAATGGTCGCCTCCCAGGGGCGCAGCCAGTCGCGGTTGCGCCGGTTGACCTCGCGCCATGCCCGCTGGTCGCGCAGCTTTATCGGCCTGAGGACGATGTCGCCGTCCACCAGCTCGACGGGCCAGGATGGGCTGTTCAGCTCGCACCCCCACTGCCGGGTCTGGGGTGGTCACCGCCGCGGAGCTGCTCGACGGCGTGGACCAGCAGCGGCTCCAGGACGGCCAGGCCGTCCTTCACGCCGCCGCTGGAGCCGGGCAGGTTGACGATCAGCGTGCCGCCCGCCACTCCGGCCAGGCCCCGGGAGAGCGCCGCGGTCGGCACCTTCTCCCGGCCGAACGCCCGGATGGCCTCGGCGATGCCCGGCACCTCGTGGTCGATCACGCGGCGGGTCGCCTCCGGGGTGCGGTCCGTGGGCGAGATGCCCGTGCCGCCGGTGGTGACGATGACGTCGTAGCCGGTCTCGACACCGGCGCGCAGGGCCGCCTCCACGGGGTCGCCGTCGGGGACGACCTGGGGGCCGTCGACCTCGAAGCCGAAGCCCCTGAGGCCGTGCGCGATCAGCGGGCCGCCCTTGTCCTCGTAGATCCCGGCGGCGGCCCGGTTGGAGGCGGTGACGACGAGAGCGCGGTACGTCATGCCCGGCTCCAGTCGCCCGACTTGCCGCCCGTCTTCTCCTCCACCCGTACGTCCGTGATGACCGCTCCCTTGTCGACCGCCTTGACCATGTCGATCACGGTGAGCGCGGCGACGGAGACCGCGGTGAGGGCCTCCATCTCGACGCCCGTGCGGTCCGTCGTCTTCACCGTGGCCAGGATCTCCACCGCGTCGTCCGCGACCGACAAGTCCAGTTTCACACCGGACAGCGCCAAGGGGTGACAGAGCGGGATCAGGTCCGGGGTGCGTTTGGCGCCCATGATCCCGGCGATCCGCGCGGTGGCGAGGGCGTCGCCCTTGGGGACGCCCTCACCGCGCAGCAGTTCGATCACGCGGGGCGAGACGAGAACCCGTCCGCTGGCTCGGGCGGTGCGGGCGGTCACGTCCTTCTCGGACACGTCGACCATGCGGGCGGCACCCGCCTCGTCGATGTGCGTCAGGCGGTCCTGCGTAGGGGGGTCCTGCATGCTCATGCTGTGTGGCGCTCCCGGTCCGGGCCTGCTGTGCGCGACACGGTACCCCCAACCAGCGCCTCTCAGCCGAGCAGGACCACCTCGACCTCGGTGCCGGGCTCGACGGACTCGGTGTCCTCGGGGACGACGATCAGCGCGTCGGCGTGGGCGAGGGCCGCGATCAGGTGGGACCCGGCGCCGCCGACCGGGATGACCCGCCCGTCGGCGTACGTACCGCGCAGGAACTGGCGGCGGCCCTTCGGCGAGGTCAGCGCCTTGTCCGCGGTCAGGGTCGCCCGGGTCGTCGGCCGGTGGACGTCCTGAAGGCCCATGAGGGCGCGGATCGCGGGGCGGACGAACAGTTCGAAGGAGACGTACGACGACACCGGGTTGCCGGGCAGGGCCAGCAGCGGGGTGTGGTCGGGGCCGATGGAGCCGAAGCCCTGGGGCTTGCCGGGCTGCATGGCGAGCTTGCGGAACTCGATGCCGCTGCCCGCCTCGTCCTCGTCGGCGACGTGGGACAAAGCCTCCTTGACGACGTCGTAGGCACCGACGCTCACGCCGCCGGTGGTGACCACCAGGTCGGCGCGGACCAGCTGGTCCTCGATGGTGGAGCGCAGGGTCTCGGCGTCGTCGGCGACGGCGCCCACGCGGTAGGCGATGGCGCCGGCGTCGCGGGCGGCGGCGGTGAGGGCGAAGCTGTTGGAGTCGTAGATCTGACCGGCGCCCAGTTCCGTGTCGGGCTGGACGAGTTCGCTGCCGGTGGAGAGCACCACCACGCGCGGGCGCGGGCGCACCCGGACCGTGCCCCGGCCGATCGCGGCGAGCAGGGCGATCTGGGGCGGGCCGAGGATCGTGCCGGCCTCCAGGGCGCGGTCGCCGGCCTTCACGTCACTGCCTTTCGCGCGCACGTGCGCACGTGCCTCGGCCGGGCGGTACACCTGCACGTGCCCGGTCGCGCCCTCGGGGCCGAGGCTGCGGGCGCGCATGCCGCGCACCGCGCCCTCGCCGAGCCCGCCGTCGGTCCACTCGACGGGCACGACCGTCTCGGCGCCGGGCGGCAGTGGAGCGCCGGTCATGATGCGGGCGCCTGGCCGGGGCCCACGTGGAGCAGCTCGGCCTGGCCGGCGGCGACGTCCCCGACGACCTCCAGGGCCGCCGGGTACTCCTCGCTCGCGCCCGCCACGTCCGCGACCCGCACCGCGTAGCCGTCCATCGAGCTGTTGTCGAAGGGCGGCAGGGACACCGGCACCGTGACGTCCTCGACGAGGACGCAGCCCTGGGCGTCGAGCAGATGCAGCTCGATGGGTTCCAGGGGGCGGACGGTGGCGAGGATGTCCTCCAGGTGCTCCTCCACCGACCAGAGGTGGTCGGGGCCGGAGTGGTCCTGGCCGGTGACGCGGGGCGCGGCGCTGCTCAACGTGCTACATCTCCTCGGCTACGTAACTGCGAAGCCAGGTCCGGAAGTCCGGGCCCAGGTCTTCACGTTCGCACGCGAGTCGGACAATGGCACGCAGGTAGTCGCCGCGGTCGCCGGTGTCATAGCGGCGGCCCTTGAAGACGACGCCGTGCACCGGGCCGCCGATCTTCTCGTCCTCCGCGAGTTGCTGGAGAGCGTCCGTGAGCTGGATCTCGCCGCCGCGGCCCGGCTCGGTCTTGCGCAGTATGTCGAAGATGTGCGGGTCGAGGACGTAGCGGCCGATGATCGCGTAGTTGGACGGGGCGTCGGCCGGGTCGGGCTTCTCGACCAGGCCGCTGACCTTGACGACGTCGCTGTCCTCGGTGGTCTCGACGGCCGCGCAGCCGTAGAGGTGGATCTGCTCCGGGGCGACCTCCATGAGCGCGATGACGCTGCCGCCGCGCTGCTCCTGGACCTCGACCATGCGCTGGAGCAGGGGGTCGCGGGGGTCGATGAGGTCGTCGCCGAGGAGAACGGCGAAGGGCTCGTCCCCCACGTGCGGGGCGGCGCACAGGACGGCGTGGCCGAGGCCCTTGGGGTCGCCCTGGCGGACGTAGTGCATCGTCGCGAGGTCGCTGGACTCCTGCACCTTGGCGAGGCGACCGGCGTCGCCCTTCTTCTGAAGCGCCGACTCCAGCTCGTAGTTGCGGTCGAAGTGGTCCTCGAGGGGGCGCTTGTTGCGGCCCGTCACCATGAGGACGTCGTCGAGACCCGCGGCGACGGCCTCCTCGACCACGTACTGGATCGCCGGCTTGTCGACGACCGGCAGCATCTCCTTGGGAGTGGCTTTGGTGGCCGGCAGGAACCGGGTGCCGAGGCCTGCTGCTGGAATGACAGCCTTGCTGATCCGAGGGTGCGACTGAGTCATGCCCGCCACCTTATCCGGTGCCTTTGCATGGAATCTGCGGCTCCGGTTCATAGGCGCTCATATGAGCGTATTGCAACGGTACGGGAGCAACCTTTGAGTCACATCGGACGTCCGGGCGAGCCTGACAAGCGGAGTTTGCGGCGCGAGTTCCTCGCGGTGAGGAACAGGTTGACGGCGGATGACCTGCGGGAGACGTCGGCCGCGCTGGCCGGGCGGGCGCTGGAGCTGCCCGAGTTGGCGCGGGCCGGCACGGTGGCGGCGTACGTCTCCGTGGGGAGCGAACCGGGGACGCTCGCGCTCCTGGACGCGTTGCGCGCCCGGGGGGTACGCGTCCTGCTGCCGGCCCTGCTGCCCGACAACGACCTGGACTGGGGCGTCTACGAGGGCGAGGGCTCGCTCGCGCGCGTCCAACACGGCGGCAGGATGGCCCTCTTCGAGCCGGCGGGCGAGCGCCTCGGGCCGGACGCCGTGACCACCGCCGACGCCGTGCTGCTGCCGGGGCTGGCGGTCGACGCGCGCGGGATGCGGCTGGGGCGCGGCGGAGGTTCGTACGACCGTGTGCTGGCGCGGCTGGAGCGGGCGGGTGCGCGTCCCGCGCTGGTGGTGCTGTTGTACGACTCGGAGGTGGTCGAGCACGTCCCCGAGGAGCCGCACGACCGGCCGGTGCACGCGGTGGTGACGCCGTCGGGGGTGCGGCGGTTCGGGCCGGAGACCTGACGCGGAAGCGGCCCTCCACGCGTGCGTGGAGGGCCGCTTTCGGATTCCGGGGTCAGCGGCTCACGGCTTGAGCACCAGCTTGTCCTGCGTGCCGTCCTCGACCGCCTTGTCCGAGAAGGACCACGGGAGCAGTTCGCCGTCGGCCCACTTGTCCGTCTGGTCGACGTAGTGGGCGCTGTAGGCGTGCCCGGAGGCGCCGCTGAGGTTGATCCAGCGGGACTTGTCGAGGTCGCCGAGGTTCACGACCATCCGCATGGACGGCACCCACACCACGCCGTAGCCGCCGGCCGCGTTCCAGCCGGTCGCGTTGACGGTGGCCTCGCCGCCGCTGAGCTCCCAGGGGCCGCGGTTGAGGGCGTACTGGACGAAACCGGGGCCCTCGGTGCCGAGGGTCTGGTTCTTCAGGAACAGGCGGTGCAGCCGGCCCCAGGTCCAGGTGTCGATGTCCTTGCCGAGCTTGGCGGTCAGCTCCCAGCGGGCGTCGATCATCGCGCGCCTGAACAGCTGGTCGCGGTTGACGGCGCCGGGGCGGGTGCCCGCCTTGGGCGTCTTCCACCAGTCGCTGTCCGGCTGGTCCATCAGCTTGCGGACCACCTCGAACCAGCGGTCGCCGCCGTCGGGCTGCGCCTGGTCGGGGTCGCGCTCGCCGCACTCGCGGACGTCCTCCGCCTCGTCGGCGGGCCCGGTGGTGTTGACCGGCTTCACCCACAGGCACTGGCCCTTGACCCGCAGCTCCTTGGGCAGCTTGTTGCCGAAGGCGAGCTTGAGGATGTTGCGCCAGACCGCGTTGAAGTAGGCGGCGGCCGCCGAGTCGGCGTCCTGGGTGTAGTCCCAGCCCTCCAGCAGCTTCTGTGCCTCGCGGACGTCCTTGTTCTCGGGGTCGATCTTGAGCAGCGTGGGCACCAGCAGCCGGGCGATCTCGCTGCTGTTGTCCAGCTGCATCTGGCGCATGTCGTCCGTGGAGACCTTGCCGCCGTCCTTGATCTTCGACTGGATCAGGTCGGTGATCCGCTGGCTGCGCGTGCCGTAGCCCCAGTCCTTGGTGAGCGTGTAGGGGTACTTGTCCGGGTCGATCACGGCCTGGTTGGCGGTGACGATGTAGCCGCGGTCCGGGTTGTACTCGTACGGCAGCTCGTCCTGCTCGATGTAGCCGGTCCAGCGGTACTTGGGGTCCCAGCCGGGCGCCGGGACGGAGCCGTCGTCGTCCTGGGAGCGCTTCGGGATCCTGCCCGGCAGGGTGTAGCCGATGTTGTCCTCGGTGTCCGCGTAGACGAGGTTCTGCGAGGGCACGTCGAACAGGGCGGCGGCCTTGCGGAAGTCGGTCCAGTTCTTCGCCCGGTCCATGGCGAAGACGGCGTCCATGGTGGTGCCCGGCTGGAGCGCGGTCCAGCGCAGCGCGACGCCGTAGCCGTCGCCTCTGTCGGGTGCGGCGGTGTCGACGGTGGCCTTCCTGCCGACCTTCACGAGCTCCTTGGCCCGGTCGGACAGCAGGGGCCCGTTGTTGGTCTCGCGGACGACGATCTTCCTGGGCGAGCCGCCGGCGACCTTGATGGTCTCCTCGCGCGTCTCGAAGGGCTTGACCTTGCCGTCGTACAGGTAGCCGTCGCCGGTGATCTTCTCCAGGTAGAGGTCCGTGACGTCGACGCCGGAGTTGGTCATGCCCCAGGCGATGTCCTGGTTGTGACCGATTATCACGCCGGGCATGCCGGCGAAGGTGTAGCCGCTGACGTCGTACTGGCACGCGCTGGAGATGCTGCGGCAGTGCAGGCCCATCTGGTACCAGACGGACGGCAGCGAGGGCGACAGATGCGGGTCGTTGGCCAGCAGCGGCTTGCCGGTGATGGTGTGCGTCCCGCGGACGACCCAGGAGTTGGAGCCGATGCCGTCGCCGTTCACGCCGACGGCCGGCGGGAGGTCGCTCAGGGCATCGCTGAGGCCGGTGAGCTGGCTGTCCAGGTTCGAGGTGCCGGAGGCGGTTCCCGAGGCGCCGGAGGCCGTGCCCGCGGTGCCCGCCGTGCCGGCTGCGGTGCCGCCGGTTCCGCCTGTGCCCGTGCCGCCGGCACCGGTGCCGGTGCCTGTGCCTGTGCCGCTCGTGCCGCCCTGTTCGAACGCGCCCGTCAGCTCGTCGTACTGGCCGTCCTGGACGATCGCCTTGTTCCGGCTGTACGGGTACTGCGGGTACAGCTCGGCGATCTGCTTCGGGCCGAGGCGGCTGGTGAGCAGGGCGCGGTCGATCTCGTCCTGCATGTTGCTGCGCAGGTCCCAGGCCATCGCCTTCAGCCAGGAGATCGAGTCGACCGGGGTCCACTTCTGCGGCTTGTAGTCGTTGGTGAACCCGAGCGCCGCGTACTCCAGGGAGATGTCCTTGCCGTCCTTGCCCTGGAGGTAGGCGTTGACCCCCTCGGCGTAGGCCTGGAGGTACTTCTTCGTGGCGGCCGACAGCTTGGTGTCGTACTCCTGCTTGGCGACGCGCTCCCAGCCGAGCGTGCGCAGGAACTCGTCGTTGTCGACCTGGCTCTTGCCGAACATCTCCGACAGCCGGCCGGCCGCCATGTGACGGCGTACGTCCATCTCGTAGAACCGGTCCTGCGCCTGGACGAAGCCCTGCGCCATGAACAGGTCCGCGTCGGAGGAGGCGTAGATCTGCGGGATGCCGTAGTTGTCGCGTTTGACCTCGACGGGTCCCGAGAGGCCCTTGAGCGTGAGGGAGCCCTTGGTCTGCGGGAAGGAGGCCCGGACGGTGCTGACGGTCCAGTACCCCCCGAAGCCGACGCCCCCGATGAGGGCCAGCACCAGGACGAGCACGATCAGGCGGGCTTTGCGCCCCTTTCTCCTGCCGGACTTGGCGGGCTGCTGACCCGTGGAGGCGGTGGTGTTGGGGGGCATCGCTGTCCTTGCTGTCCTAACGCGAGCGGCAGGTTCGGCTGTGCTTTTAACTGAGCGCTGGAGCAACGATAGGCGCAGGGCCCTGCGCCCCTTGACGCGGAGTCCGGAACCGGCACGTACGGACGTTCGATCACACCCTCGGAAGCGTCAAGAAATCGTCAAGAGTTAGGTAAGGTAACGAAGTAGTTGGCGCGATGCGCCACAGCTTCATGTGCGATGTACGTGAGCCCACGCGCGCGTGCGTGTGAGCCAGGGAAGGATTCGGCCGCTGACTGTTCACCATCTCAACCAGCTCCTGCTCGTCTGCTCGCTCGTCCTGCTCGTCGCCGTCGCAGCGGTACGGATCTCCTCGCGCAGCGGGCTCCCCAGCCTGCTCGTCTATCTGGGGATAGGCGTCGCCATGGGCCAGGACGGCATCGGCGACATCCACTTCGACAACGCCGAACTGACCCAGGTCATCGGATACGCGGCCCTGGTCGTGATCCTGGCCGAGGGCGGTCTGGGCACGAAGTGGAAGGAGATCAAGCCGGCCCTGCCGGCCGCCACGGCACTGGCGCTGGCCGGTGTCGCGGTGAGCGTCGGGGTGACGGCGTCGGCCGCGCACTACCTGATCGGGCTGGAGTGGCGGCAGGCGCTCATCATCGGGGCGGTCGTCTCCTCGACCGACGCGGCGGCCGTGTTCTCCGTGCTGCGGAAAATCCCCCTCCCCGCGCGCGTGACGGGCACGCTGGAGGCGGAGTCCGGCTTCAACGACGCCCCGGTGGTCATCCTCGTGGTCTCGCTGTCGACGGCGGGTCCGGTCGAGCACTGGTACGTGCTGCTGGGCGTGATCCTGCTGGAGCTGGCCATCGGCGCGGCCATCGGACTCGCGGTGGGCTGGCTCGGCTCCTGGGGGCTGCGGCACGTGGCGCTGCCGGCCTCCGGCCTCTATCCGATCGCCGTCATGGCCATCGCCGTGGTGGCGTACGCGGCGGGCGCGCTGGCCCACGGCAGCGGATTCCTCGCGGTGTACCTCGCCGCGATGGTGATGGGCAACGCGCGGCTGCCGCACTGGCCGGCCACCCGCGGCTTCGCCGACGGACTCGGCTGGATGGCCCAGATCGGCATGTTCGTCCTGCTCGGCCTGCTGGTGACCCCGCACGAGCTGGGCGACGACATCGTGCCCGCGCTCGCCATCGGGCTGGTGCTCACCATGGTGGCGCGTCCCCTGAGCGTGCTGGTCTCCCTGCGGCCCTTCCGGGTCCCGTGGCAGGAACAGGCCCTCATGTCCTGGGCCGGGCTGCGCGGGGCGGTGCCCATCATCCTGGCGACCATCCCCATGGTGGAGGGCGTCGAGGCGAGCCGCCGGATCTTCAACATCGTCTTCATCCTGGTCGTCGTCTACACCCTGGTCCAGGGCCCGACGCTGCCGTGGCTGGCCCGCAAGCTGCGCCTGGGAGACGGTTCTGAGGCCGCCGACCTCGGCATCGAGTCGGCCCCGCTGGAGCGGCTGCGCGGGCACCTGCTGTCCGTGGCGGTCCCCGACGGGTCGAAGATGCACGGCGTGGAAGTCGCCGAGCTGCGGCTGCCGCCCGGTGCCGCGGTGACGCTCGTCGTGCGCGAGTCAGAATCGTTCGTCCCGCTTCCCACGACGGTGCTGCAACGCGGGGACGAGCTCCTCGTCGTGGCCACGGACCCCGTGCGGGACGCGACCGAGCGCCGGCTGCGCGCGGTGAGCCACGGCGGCAAGCTGGCCGGCTGGCTGGGGACGGACGGGGCGAGTCGCTAGGGGTGGTTTTGCGCCATTCACGCCTCTGGTTTCACAGGCAGGCCCGCCCTCAGTGCTCTTTTTCACAGGCAGGCCGACCCAGTCGCCTGTACGATGAAGGCATCACCCAAGATCGAACCAACTCTGCCTGACGCAGAGCTGGCGCGACCGTATGGCGGTCGGGTCGCCCCTCCTCACCGGGCCCCGACATCTACCGCAGTTCCGCGCAAGAGGACAGCTCTCGGCGCCGCCCGCCCACGGGCCCGCGCTACCAGGCGGCAGAAAGGCACGGGCCGTGGCGTCCACGGTCACCTCGAAGAAGTCGAAGAACTCGATGACCTCGAAGAACTCGACGGCTTCCGCCCGCCCGGGATACGGCCGGCTGCTGC
The DNA here is from genome assembly GCA_000415505.1 of Streptomyces afghaniensis 772. Lineage (GTDB taxonomy): Bacteria > Actinomycetota > Actinomycetes > Streptomycetales > Streptomycetaceae > Streptomyces > Streptomyces afghaniensis. The sequence goes on along the minus strand of KE354423.1, from coordinate 5,381 downwards.
GCACCCGCGGCGCCTGGACCTTCCTGCTCCCCGGCTTCGCGGCACGCCAGCCGTTCGCGATGCTGACCATCTCCATCGTGCTGCTGGTGCAGCACACCACCGGCTCCTACGGAGCGGCGGGCGCCGCCGCGGCCGTCACCGGTGTCTCCATGGCCCTGTTCGCCCCCTACAGCGGCCGCCTCGCCGACCGCTACGGGCAGCGGGCCGTGCTGATCCCCGGCGTGCTGCTGCACGCCCTGTCCGGGCTCACGCTGACGGCGCTGGCACTGATGGACGCCCCCTTGTGGGCGGTGTTCGCGGCGGCCGTCCCGACCGGTGCCTCGGTGCCGCAGGTCGGGCCGATGGTGCGGGCCCGCTGGGGCGTGAAGCTCAAGGACTCGCCGCTCATGACCACCGCGGCGGCCTTCGAGTCCGTCACGGACGAACTGACCTTCGTCGTCGGCCCGCTGCTGGCCACCGCCCTGTGCACGGCCGTCGACCCGGCCGCCGGCCTGGTCACGGAGGCCTCGCTGACCCTGATCGGCGGTCTGCTGTTCGCCGCGCAGAAGAGCACCCAGCCCTCGGTCGGAGGCGGCAGCGGCCACGCGCGCGTGGAGCACGTTTCCGCGCTGCGGATCCCCGGGGTGCGCGTGCTGATCGTGACGTTCCTGGGCATCGGGTCCGTCTTCGGCGGTATGCAGGTCTCGCTGGCCGCGTTCACCGAGTCGATCGGCGAACCCGGCCTCAACGGCGTCCTCTACGGGGTCTTCGCCGCGGGCAACATGCTCTCCGGCGTGGTCTGCGGTGCGATCGCCTGGAAGGCGGCCCCGCAGCGGCGCCTCGTCGTCGGCTACACGGCGCTCGCGCTCACCGCGTCGGGCCTGTGGGCCGCCCACTCGGTGCCGGTCCTCGCCGGGCTCGGCCTGCTGGTCGGCATGTGCATCGCGCCCGCCCTGATCACCGGCTACACCCTGGTCGAGGGGCTGGTCCCGGCCGGTGCCCGCACCGAGGCCTTCACCTGGCTGACCGGCGCGGTGGCACTCGGCCAGGCGGCGGCCGTCACGGTCGCCGGACAGCTGGAGGACCGCTTCCGGGACGGCGCCGGTTTCCTGGTGCCGATGGGCGGCACCGTGCTCGCCCTGGCGACCCTCCTGGCCCTGCGTTCCCGGCTGGCGGGACGCGCCCACGGCCGCACCGTCGCACGTGGCGTGGGTCACCGCGTGCCGGTGGCAGTGGACTGAACGGCCGGAATACGTCAAGATGGATCGTCGTTAGCACTCATCGAGTGAGAGTGCCAGGAGGAAGACAGTGCCCACCTACCAGTACCAGTGCACCGAGTGCGGCGAGGGCCTCGAGGCGGTGCAGAAGTTCACCGACGACGCCCTCACCGAGTGCCCCAGCTGCAAGGGCCGCCTGAAGAAGGTGTTCTCGGCGGTCGGCATTGTCTTCAAGGGCTCCGGCTTCTACCGGAACGACAGCCGCGGCTCCTCGTCGAGCAGCGCCCCGGCGTCGAAGTCGTCGAGCTCCTCGTCGTCGTCCTCGGACTCCGGTTCCAGCTCCGGCTCCGGTTCGAGCTCGTCGTCGAGCACCGGCAGCTCCACCAGCAGCAGCACCACCGCCGCGTAAGGCCTGTTTCTTACGGGGACCCTGTCGCCTTTCGGCGACGGGGTCCTCGGCGTTTCCGCCTGCGGTTAGGGTGCGGGCATGGTGAACAAGGCGAACGTGGCGAACACGGGCGGCGGGGCGAACGTGGAGGGCGCCGGGATCGGCGTCATCGGCGGCTCAGGGTTCTACTCCTTCCTCGACGACGTGACCGAGATCCAGGTCGACACCCCGTACGGGCCGCCCAGCGACTCCCTCTTCCTCGGCGAGGTCGCCGGCCGGCGCGTCGCGTTCCTGCCCCGGCACGGACGGGGCCACCATCTGCCGCCGCACCGGATCAACTACCGGGCCAACCTGTGGGCGCTGCGGTCGGTCGGCGTGCGCCAGGTGCTGGCCCCCTGCGCCGTCGGCGGCCTGCGTCCCGAGTACGGGCCGGGCACACTGCTGGTTCCGGACCAGCTGGTCGACCGGACCAAGTCCCGCGTGAACACGTACTTCGACGGGCTGCCGCTGCCCGACGGGACGGTGCCGAACGTGGTGCACGTGTCGCTGGCCGACCCCTACTGCCCCGCCGGGCGGGCCGTCGCGCTCAAGGCGGCGCGCGGCCGGGACTGGGAGCCGGTGGACGGGGGCACGCTGGTCGTCATCGAGGGGCCGCGCTTCTCGACCCGTGCCGAATCGTTGTGGCACCAGGCGCAGGGCTGGTCGGTGGTGGGCATGACCGGCCATCCCGAGGCGGCGCTCGCCCGTGAGCTGGAGCTCTGTTACACGTCCCTGACCCTGGTCACCGACCTCGACGCCGGCGCCGAGACCGGGGAGGGCGTCTCGCACGACGAGGTGCTGCGGGTGTTCGCGGCGAACGTGGACCGACTGCGGGGCGTGCTGTTCGACGCGGTGGCGGGGCTGCCGGGGGAGGACGAGCGGGGCTGTCTGTGCGTGAGTGCGCTGGGTGGGATGGATCCGGGGTTCGCGTTGCCGTAGGGAGCGGGCTGCGGTTGTGGGTGGTGGGGGGCGGAACTTGCCGTTCGGGTGAGGGAGTTGTCCACAGGGCGGCGGTGGGTCCACAGGGCTGAGCGGGCGGTGGCGGGAAGCCTCATCGTGGGGAGCGCAAGCCGGTCGCTCGTCACAGGTGGTGGTCCCCCATGTCCCTCGCTCGCTCTTCACTCGTGCCCTCCGCCCCTTCTTGGTCCGTCGCCCCGTGCCCGCCCGGACCCGAGGTGCCGGCGACCCGTGAGGTGCCGCGGTTCGACCCCGTACGGGTACGCGGCCGGGCCGGCCGGCTCGTGCGCAACCGGCGGCGCGCCCTGGCCGTGGGGCTCGCGGTCACCGCGACCGCGCTGGTCGCGGCGGGACCGCGGGGCTCCGACGGGGCCCGTGGCCATCCCCGCGCCCAGCCTCCCGCGCACGCGGCCCCGGTGTCCGGGGAGCAGCCCGTCCGGACGCGTCGTGCCGTGGGGACGGTGACGGCCCCGGTCCGGATCGCCGACGCGGCCACCGTGCGACTGCTGCGGCCCGGCGACCGGGTCGACGTGATCGCCGCCGAGGAGACGGTGTCGGGCGGCGATGCCCGGGTGGTCGCGCGCGGGGCCAGGGTGACGAAGGTGCCGGAGCCGCTGGAGCGCGCGAGCGACACGGGCGCGCTGGTCGTGCTGTCGGTGCCGCGTGCCACTGCGGCCCGGCTCGCCGGTGCGAGCGCCACCGCGCGGTTGGCGGTGACGCTGTGGTGACGTCCCTGGTCTCGTCAAGTGGCTCGTTCGAGGGACCCAGGTGCTCCGTTCGGCGCAACGTTGACGTAGGTTGCGGAGCGTTTTGTTCCGCAAGCTGCGCGTGCGAGGAGAGACCCCGAGGTGAGCGAGAAGAAGGATCCGAGCGTCTGGGAGGGCTTCAAGGCCTTCCTGATGCGCGGGAACGTCGTCGATCTGGCGGTGGCTGTGGTGATCGGCGCCGCCTTCACCAACATCGTCAACGCCGTGGTCAAGGGGATCATCAACCCCGTCGTCGGGGCCATCGGGACCAAGAACCTCGACCACTACAGCTCGTGTCTGAGCTCGACGTGCGAGGGCGAGCAGGGCATCCGGATCCTGTGGGGTTCCGTCCTCGGTGCCACGCTGAGCTTCGTGATCACCGCGGCGGTCGTCTACTTCCTGATGGTCCTGCCCATGGCGAAGTACCTGGCCCGGCTGGAGGCCCGCCGCAAGGCGAAGGAGGGCGCGCAGGAGGTCATCGAGGTGACCGAGCTGGAGGTGCTGAAGGAGATCCGGGACGCGCTGGTCGCACAGCGCGGCTCCGGGCACGACCGGCCGTAGCGCTACGGGCGGCCGGCCTCCTGGCTCAGAGGTGGTGGGGCGGCTTCTCGTCGAGGAAGCGCTTGAGGTCGGCCGCGCCGCCCCCGGAGTCGGAGCGCTCACCCCAGCCGCGGTCGGTGTCGTCGGAGGACTGCTGGTCGAGCGGGTCGTCGAAGACCAGCGCAGGCTTCGGCGCGCGCGGCTCGGGATCGGGGGCGGTGCTCATGCGTCCAGGGTACGGTCGCGGAGAAATTCGCGGAGAAATTCCCCGCGCCTTCTGTTGTGCTGGGAACCATGACGTCCAGCCCCACTCCCCCGCCCGTCCCCTCCGGTGCGCCCGCCCCCTCAGGTGGGCCCGGCGGCCAGAGGCCCCTGCGCAGGCTCAGGGCCCGTGGACGCGACGAGGCGCACCGGGCGGCCTCGCCGCTGGAGCTCTTCTTCGACCTGTGCTTCGTCGTGGCGGTGGCCCAGGCGGGCATCCAACTGGTGCACTCCGTCGCCGAGGGGCATGCGGGCGAGGGGATCCTCGACTACGCGATGGTGTTCTTCGCCGTGTGGTGGGCGTGGATGAACTTCACGTGGTTCGCCTCGGCGTACGACAACGACGACGTGCTCTACCGGGTCGTCACGCTGGTGCAGATCGCCGGTGTGCTGGTCCTGGCGGCGGGGGTGTCCCGGGCGTTCGGGGAGCACGAGTTCTTCGTGGTCTGGCTGGGCTACCTGATCATGCGGCTCGCCATGGCGGCCCAGTGGCTGCGGGCGGCACACTCCAGCGAGGGCCCGGATCGGACGACGGCTCTGCGCTACGCCGGTGGTCTGCTGGTGTGCCAGGTCGGCTGGCTGGGGCTGCTGTTCCTGCCCGAGGGGGCCAGGCCCTGGTGGTTCCTGGTGATGGCGCTGCTGGAGATGTGCGTGCCGCCGTGGGCCGAGAAGGACCGTCCCACGTCCTGGCATCCGCGCCATATCGCGGAGCGGTACGGGCTGTTCACCATCATCGTGCTCGGCGAGACGATCGCCGCGGCCACGGTCGCCGTGAAGTCGGGCGTCGACGAGAACGACGCCCTGGGCGAGCTCCTCCCCATCGCGGCGGGCGGGCTGCTGATCATCTTCGCCGCGTGGTGGGTCTACTTCGTGGTCCCCATCCACGACCACTTGCGGTCCAACCGGCAGGCGTTCCTGTGGGGCTACGGCCACTATCTGGTCTTCGCCTCGGCGGCAGCGATCGGGGCCGGGCTGGAGGTGGCGGTGGAGCAGACGGTCGGCAAGGCGCACATCTCCGCGCTGGCGGCGTCGGCCGCCGTGACCCTGCCGACGGCCCTGTATCTGCTGACCCTGTGGGCCCTGCACTCGCGCCACTTCAAGTCGGGAATCGCCCAGCAGCTGGTGCTGCCGACGACAGCCCTGCTGGTGATCTGCTGCTCGTTCCTCGACGACTGGGCGGTGCTCGCGGCGGGCCTGGTCTGCGCACTGTCGGTGGTGGCGGGAGAGACCCTGGCCCTGCGCAGGACCGGCCGG
>KE354422.1 GCA_000415505.1 Streptomyces afghaniensis 772 | reverse complement strand
GGCCAGCAGAAGCAGGCGCCGGAGGGCACCGTGACGGGAGCGCTCGGCAGCGTGAGCGCGGGTGCGTCCGGGAAGTCGACCGTGAAGGCCGTGTCCGCGTGGTCGGGCAGCGGATCGTGCGGCTGGTGGTTGGTCACGAACAGGAAGCCCGACGTGCCGTCGGTACGGACGGCCCAGCGCAGCGTGTCCCGGTCGTGCTGCCCGGCCGGCCGCCGCTCGGGCAGCACGGACTCCATGGGGGCGATCCGGTGCCCGAAGCACTCCAGCAGCAGGTGCTGGAGCCGCAGTTCGTGGTACGAGGGCCGCACCTGGCCGTACTCGCCGAGCGGGGCCTGGAAGTCGTAGGTCAGGACCGGCAGGTCGTTGGGGTAGCCGGTGGCGTGCGACTCCTGAAGGTCCGTCAGCTCACCGTGCGGGTTGGTGCCGCCGTGGAACATGTAGTAGCCCTGCCACACCGAGCCGCAGCCGATCTTGGTGAGCCCCAGGGCGGCCACGTCGGCGGCTTCCACCCGGGGCCGCCGGTGGTAGGCCACCGCCATGCCGCCGCCCAGCTCGCAGGTGGCCCAGGGGAATCGGTTCGCCGGTACCGGGTCGGTGCCGCGTACGGTCATGGGCCGCAGGTCGGCGCCGATGCCCTCGTCGTCGCGCTCGTGGGTGAAGAAGAAGTGCTTTCGGCAGGTGTCGGGCCAGCCGCCGTCCGCCTCCGTCCAGAACGCCTCCGGGTAGCCGCCGTACAGCGGCAGCAGTTCGTCACCCGGGAGCTGGACCCCGCCCCAGGCGGTCGACGTCCACAGCGGCGCGCTCAGCCCGGCCTCCTGGGCCAGGCGCTTCAGGGTGCGCAGATGGCCGGGCTGGTCGTAGAGCTCGTTCTCGATCTGGATCGCGACGATCGGGCCGCCGTGCGCCCGGTCCAGGCCGCGCAACTGCCCGGCGATCTCCGTGAACCAGTTGCGTACGGGCTCCAGATAGGCCGGATCGTCGGTGCGCGGCATGCCGGCGCGGGCGAGCAGCCAGTCGGGCAGGCCGCCGTTGCGCACCTCCGCGTGACACCACGGGCCGATCCGCGGGATGAAGTCCAGGCCGTGGCGGGCACACAGCTCGGCGAAGCGGCGCAGGTCGCGGTCACCGTCGAAGCGGATCCGCCCCTCGATCTCCTCGTGGTGGATCCAGATGACGTAGGAGGCGACGGCACTCACCCCGCCCGCCTTCATCTTCAGCAGCTCCTCCTCCCACTCCCGGGCGGGTAGCGGGAGTAGTGGAACTCGCCGGAGACTGGGAACCAGGGGCGGCCGCCACGGGTGAGCCAGCGGCCGGTGACCTCGATCGGATCGGGCACGCCCGGCGCGTCCGCGAAGGGCAGGTGGCCGGTCGGCGGGGGAGCGGAGGGCGCGGGAACGCGCAGCCGGTGCGGGGTCACCAGGTGTTCTCCGGGCCGAGGTCGGGCGTGTCGGTGAGCTGGGCGCGGGTGGTGGCGGTGCCGTGCAGTTCCAGCAGGACCAGCTCGTTGGTGCCCGGCCGCAGCACCGGCGGCAGGGACGTAGAGCGTGTGCTGCGGGCCGCGGTTCCAGTAGCGGCCCAGATGGAAGCCGTTGACCCAGGCCTGCCCCTTCGTCCAGCCGGGCAGGGAGAGGAAGGCGTCGGCGGGTGTGTCCACCTCGAAGGTGCCGCGGTGGAAGGCGGGCACCGTGACCGCCGCCCCGTCGCCCGGGGTGAACGGCACCGCGTCCAGGCCGTCCAGGGGCAGCGCGTGGCAGTCCCAGCCGCGCAGGGTCGTGCCGTTGAAGGAGACGGGCCCGAGGAGGCCCTTCGGGGCGCCGATGCGGGGCCCGTAGTTGACGCCGCCCATGTTCTCGACGAGTACCTCCAGCCTGGCTCCCGGGTGCGGGACACGCACCGGCAGCGTCTCGTCGTGGCGTTCACGCTCCAGGACACCGACGGGTGCGCCGCCGACGAACACCTGGGCACGGTCGCCGACACCGCCGGCGAAGTGCAGCAGGCCGTCACCGGAGGCGGGCAGGACGGTGCGGTAGAGCGCGTAGCCGGTGTGCTGCCCGAGCTCGGCCATGGTCACCGGGTCGTCGGTGCGGACGGGAGCGGTGAGCAGGTCGGCGAGGGGAAGCAGAGGTGCCCGGCCGCCCAACTCGACGCCGGTCGGCGGCAGTTTGGGACCGGGCGCCGGGACGGGCTCGTCGGGGACGCCGGCATGGCGGGCGATGACCTCGCGGAAGGCGTGGTACTTCGGGCCCGGGTCGCCGCACTCGGTGAGCGCGGCGTCGTAGTCGTACGACGTGACGGTGGGCTCGTAGGCGTGCTTGTGGTTGGCGCCGTTGGTGAAGCCGAAGGTGGTGCCGCCGTGGAACATGTAGATGTTGACGGACGCCCCGGCGGACAGCAGCCGGTCCAGATCGGCGGCGGCGTCGGCCGCGTCCCGTACGTGGTGCGGCCCGCCCCAGTGGTCGAACCAGCCGATCCAGAACTCCGCGCAGAACAGCGGGCCTTCGGTCTGGTACTCGCGCAGCCGCCCGAGGCTCTGCTCGACCCGGCTGCCGAAGGTGCCGGCGGACAGCACGCCCGGCAGGCTCCCGGCGGCCAGGTGCTCGGGGTCGGCCTGGTCGCAGGTGAACAGCAGCTCCTCGACGCCCCGGGAGCGGAACGCGTCGGCCAGGTGCTTCAGGTACGCGCTGTCGTCGCCGTAGGCCCCGTACTCGTTCTCCACCTGCACGGCGATGACCGGACCTCCGGCCGCGGCCAGGTGCGGCCGGAGCGCGGGCAGCAGCAGGTCCAGGTAGCGGTCGACGGCCCCGGTGAAACGCGGATCGCTGGACCGCAGCCGGATGTCCGGGTCGGAGGTCAGCCAGTCGGGCAGGCCGCCGCCGTCCCACTCGGCACAGATGAACGGGCCGGGACGCAGCAGCACGTGCAGCCCCTCGTCCTGGGCGAGCTGGAGGAACCGGGGCAGGTCGAGGAAGCCGTCGAGCACGAGCGGGCCCTCGGGATCGGGCTGGTGGTGGTTCCACGGGAGGTACGTCTCCACCGTGTTGAGGCCCATCAGCCGCGCCTTGCGCAGCCGGTCGGACCACAGGCCGGGGTGGACACGGAAGTAGTGCAGCGCACCGGAGATGATCCGGAACGGCTCGCCGTGCAGCAGGAAGCCGTGGGACGTCGTCGTCAGGGCGGGCATGCGGAAGCTTCCCTTCGGGATACGGGCGGAAGTCGATGGGAGTCGATGGGAGCAGTCAGTGAGAGCGGGTGACACGGATCAGCCAGAGCGTGGCGCCCAGGCACAGCGCGGAGACACCGCACAGCAGCAGCGGCACCGCGCGGACCCCCGACCACTCGATGGCCTTGCCCAGCGCCGGCCCGGCGGCGACACCGCCGATCATGGACGCCGCGATGACCAGGGCGCCGGCTCTCCGGGCCCGCGGGGCGGCCCGGTTCAGCCAGGGCAGCCCGGTCGGGAAGATCGGCGCGATGAACAGACCGACACCGGCGTACGCGTACGGCGCCAGCGCCGGCACGGACGCGGCCAGCAGACACACCGTCATACCCGCGCAGGAGACGACGATGATCGTCTGGGCGGAGAAACGCAGCGCGAGCGGCGCGACCAGGAAGCGGCCCACGGTCATCATCAGCCAGTACACGGAGGTGGCGGTGGCGGCGACGCCCGCGCCGTAGCCGACGGTCTCCAGGTGCGTGGGTTCCCAGCCGCCGACACCGGCCTCGATGCCGACGTGCAGGACGTAGAGCGTGACGAAGACGGCGAGCACCGAGGCGAGGCTCCGCCGGAGGACCGCGCCACCGCTCGCGTCGTCACCGGCCGGGACGGGCGCGTCGTTCCGTACTCCCTTCAGACACAGCAGCAACGGCAGGTTGGCGAGGGCGAAACCGAGAAAGACGGCCGGGTAGTGCTCGGAGCCGACCACGCCGATCAGGGCGGGGCTGAGGATGGCGCCGATGCCGAAGTGGGCGTGGAGGATGTTCAGCATCGCGGTCGAACGGTGGCCGAAGCCCACGGCGAACAGCTGGTTGAGTCCGTAGTCGATGCCGCCGAAACCGAGTCCGGCGAGCAGGGCCGCCGCCAGAGCGGTGGGCCAGCCGGGCGCCAGTGCGAAGCCCGCCGCGCCGACCGCCATCAGCAGGTAGGAGCTGCCGAGGATGTACCGGTTGCCGACCCGCCCGTAGAGCCGGTCGAACAGCAGCACACCGGCCACGCCACCGACGAAGTGGGCACTGAGCCCCAGCCCGGCGGCGGACGGCGAGAGCCCGAACTCCGCGCGGAAGCCGGGGATCGCGGGCCCGTACAGGGCCTGCAACGCACCCATGAGCACGAAGCCCACACAGGAGGCGACCACGGCGGAGCGGCTGAAGACCGGGGCCGGAGTGGAGGAGAGGGGGGTTGCGCGCTGTGCGGTGGGCTGGTCGTTCACGCGGACTCCGAGGGAGGGCCTGCCGGGTGGGGCGGGCGAGGACATGTCGCGTACGGCTCGCAGCAAGGGCGGGCGATGGTGATGTTACCGGTAACATCAGGTTCGCGGACACCCTTTGACGGCGTGAATGAGAAGCCGCGCGGACTCCGCGCTGCGGCGCCCCCTCCAGTAATCGCGTGGTCAAGCCCGTACGGCGGCTGATCTAATGCGCGCGTGGGCGCCTGCGCCCTCGGGTCGGCACAACGGACGGAAGGACACCCTCGGCATGGCCGTCATCCACCGCACCACGGTCGAACCGACCAAGCTGGAACTGCTCACCTCCTGGCTGCCGTCCCGTCCGTGGTACCGCGGTGGCGCGGCCGGACCGCAGCTGGCCAAGGCCGGCGGGTTCCGGCTGGACGACCCGCAGGGGGAGGTCGGGATCGAGTTCATCGTCGTCACCGACACCTCCGGCCCGCACGCCGTCACCTACCTGGTGCCGCTCACCTATCGCGGCGCCGCGCTCGACGGGGCGGAGCATGCCCTCGTGGGCACCATGGAGCACGGCGTGCTCGGGCGGCGCTGGGCCTACGACGGTTGCCACGACCCCGTTCTGGTCGCCCAGTTGGCTGCCTTGATCGAGGGCCGGGCGCAGGCCCAGGACCAGAACATCAGCGATGTCCCCGACCGGGAGGTCGTCGTCTCACGCACCGGCGAAGGCTCCCTCCCCACGGACTTCGTCGCCACCGACGACCAGGACGGCACCCGGCTGACCGCGCCGCACGGCCCGACCCTCCATCTGCACCGGGTCCTGCGACCTGCCCCGGACGGCCCGCTTCCGCTCTCCCGGGGAGCGACCGGCCAGGTCACCGGCCCCTGGCAGCTCCCGGACGGCACTCGTGCCCGCGGGGTCTTCGCCGTTCTGCACAACGGCCCGCGGATCTAGTGCGCGGGGGAGAGGAGCCAGGCGGCGATGCAGACGTCCGAGGTCCGGCGTGCGGTGGACACGGCCATCTCGACCGCATCTTCACTTGGCCTGACAGCCGACGACGCGATCGTTCTTCATGACTCGAACAAGCTCACTCTGCGTCTGCTGCCGTGCGACGTCCTGGCCCGGGTGGCACCCGTAGCGCAGCAGGTCGCACAGTTCGAAGTCGAGCTCGCCCAGCGGCTCGCCGCATCCGGCTGCCCGGTGGCTGCTCTCGAGCCTCGAGTGGAGCCACGCGTTCATGAGCGTGATGGCTTCGCGGTCACGCTGTGGACCTACTACGAACCCGTGACACCTCGAGAGGTCTCACCGGCCGACTACGCCACTGCGCTCGACCTGCTGCATGCCGGCATGCGCACAGTCGATGTCCCGACGCCGCACTTCACGGATCGAGTCGAGCAGGCTCAGCGACTCGTGGCGAACCGCGAGCGCACTCCGGCGCTGGCCGACGCGGACCGGGAGTTGCTCGGCGACACGCTGCGAAGCCTGAGGCGAGTGATCGTCGAGCGCGGCGGCGCCGAGCAGCTGCTGCACGGCGAGCCGCACCCGGGCAACCTGCTCGCCACGCAGAACGGACTGCTGTTCATCGACCTGGAGACGTGTTGCCGTGGGCCCGTCGAATTCGACCTCGCCCATGCGCCCGATGAAGTCGGCGAGCACTATCCGGGTGTCGATCAGGACATGCTGCGCGCGTGCCGGATCCTCGTGCTGGCGATGATCACCACGTGGCGCTGGGACCGAGACGATCAACTCCCCGACGGCCGCAGGCTGGCCGGGGAGTGGCTCGGCCGGATCCGGGCGGCACTCGACCGCAACGGCCTGGATTCCCATGGCTGATCGCGGACCTGGGAGGCACACGCACGCTCACACGCACCCGTCCAGGAAGGCAAAGCCGTGGCCATCGAACCCCCGCAGCGCATCGCCCTCCTCGGAGGCGGCTTCTCCACCGACGACGACGGCCTCCTCGACGACTGGGTACTGGCCCGGGCACGCGTGCCCCGCCCCAAGGTGTGCTTCGTACCCACGGCCAGCGGTGACGCGCCGGCCTACATAGAACAGTTCCGTACGGCGTACGGGAACCGCCCCGCCTGCGAACCCTCCGTCCTGCACCTGTTCCGCCGCGACCTGGACGACGACGCACTGCGCTCCTTCCTGCTCGCCCAGGACGTCATCTACGTGGGCGGTGGCAACACGGCCAACCTCCTGGCGGTATGGCGCACCCACGGAGTGGACCGGCTGCTGCGGGAGGCCTACAGCCACGGCACGCTCCTGTGCGGAATCAGTGCCGGTGCCAACTGCTGGGCCGAGGGCTCGCACACCGACTCCTTCGGGCCGTTGACGCATCTCCCCGACGGCCTGGGGCTGGTCCCCGGCTCCGTCTGTCCGCACTACGACAGTGAACCGGGCCGTCGGCCCTCCTACCGCGCGGCCGTGGCGGCGGGGCGGTTGCCGTCAGGGTGGGCGGTGGAGGACGGGGCCGCGGCACTGTTCACGGACGGTGTGCTGACGGAGGCCGTCACCCGGGCGCGGGGAGCAGGGGTGTACCGGGTGGAGCCGGACGGGGGTGGTGTGAGGGAGCGTGCGCTGCCCTGTCGGCTGCTCGGGAATTGATCTCACCCCCCGGATTCCCCGAACCTCGTCCCACAGATTTCCTGAACCTCATCCCACACATCCCCGAACCTCGGAGATCGAGCAGGATTGCCCCGGGCACGATCGGGTACGCGAGCAGCACCGCGTCCGGGGCGGATCTTGCCCCGGGCGGGCCGCACGACCGCCGCTACCAGGGAATCTGCCATGGAGACACCCGCAAACGACCCCACGCCCACGCCCGCCCAGCGGGCTCTGGACGTCCTCACCGAGAACACCGAGGACGCGGCGGCTCTGGACGCGCTCGCCAACAGCGACGTGCTCATCCCCGTGCCCGACGACGCGAACGACGCCGACGCCGCCAACCCCTCGGCGGTGGCACTGCCGGTGCTGGAGCAGCCGGGCGGCGAGCCGGTGGTGCCCGTGTTCACCTCCGAGGTGGAGATGGCCGGGCTGCTGCCGTTCGTCTCCCGCTACCGTCTGGTGCCGCTCGGCGCCCTGGCCGCCCAGTGGCCGGCCGACGACCTGTCGCTGACCATAGACGGCAGCTCGGAGCACCGCCTGACGCTCACCTCGGAGGGAGTACGCACCCTGCTGGCACGTCCGTAGGACGTAACCGGGCCGGGCCCGGGCCGGGCGGTCTACGCACCCAGTGTCCGGGCCAGCGCGGCCCGCTGCAGCGGCAGTACCCGCGCGTGCAGGTCACGGCCCTTGGAGGAAAGGGCCACCCACACGCCGCGCCGGTCCTCCATGCACACCGAACGCGTCACCAGCCCGTCCTTCTCCAGCCGGGCGATGAGCCGGGACAGCGCGCTCTGGCTGAGATGGACCCGCCCGACCAGGTTCTGCACCCGGCACTGCTCGCCCTCCTCGGGCGCCGCCGTGGCGAGGAGGTCCAGGACCTCGAAGTCGGACGCGCCGAGGCCGTGCGGGTGCAGCACACGGTCGATCTCGCACATCGTGCGCGCGTGCGCCGACAGGATGTCCCGCCACCGTTCCTCGAGCCGCCCACCAGCCGTTTTCGACGCCATATGTGAACGGTAACACCGGCGCGGCATTCAATGACCGTGCATGCAATGCACGCGGCTCAGACCCTGGCAGGACGGCGGAGAGCCTACGTCGACTCCCGTTTGACCAGCTCCGTCGGCAGGATCACCGCCGCCGGGTCCTCGCCCCCGATCTGCGCGAGCAGCACCCGTACCATCTCGGCGCTGATGCGGTCCCACGGCTGCCGGATGGTCGTGAGCTCGGGGCTGGAGGCCAGGGCGGCCGGGGAGTCGTCGAAGCCGCCGACCGCGACGTCCTGCGGCACGCGCCGCCCCGCCCGCTGGAGGACCGCCAGCACGCCCTGCGCCATCAGGTCCGAGGCGACGAACACCGCGTCCAGGTCCGAGGCCTGTGCCAGCAGCCGCTCGGCGCCCGCCTCGCCGCTGGCCCGGCTGTAGTCGCCGGAGACGACGAGGCGCTCGTCGAACTCCAGGCCCGCCTCCGCGAGCACCTCCTGGTAGCCGGCGAGACGCTCGACACCGCCGGGCGTGTCCAGCGGTCCTGTCACCATGCCCACCCGGCGCCGCCCGAGCGACAGCAGATGGCGCACCATGTCGCGGGCGCCGTCGCGGTCGTCGGCGGCCACGTAGCTCACCTTCGAGCCGAGCCCGATCGGCTTCCCGCACGCCACCAGCGGCACACCGGCCTCGCGCAGCTGCTCGGCGACGGGGTCACCGGAGTGGTTGGAGACCAGCAGCACGCCGTCGACGTGCCCGGCGGTGATGTACCGGGTGAGGCGGCGCCGTTCGTCCTCGGTGCCCGCCAGCATCAGCAGCAGCGGGATGTCGTGCGCGGCGAGCGCCTGGGTGCAGCCGCGCAGCAGGACGTTGAAGTTGGGATCCTCGAAGAACCGCTCCTGCGGTTCGGTGAGCAGGAAGCCGATCGAGTCGGACCGCCCGGTGATCAGGGAGCGGGCGTGCCGGTTGACGACGTACCCCGTCCTGCGGATGGCCGCGTTGACCGCTTCCTGCGCGGCCGGGCTGACGTAGTGGCCGCCGTTGAGCACGCGCGAGACCGTGCCGCGCGAGACCCCCGCCTCGCGCGCCACGTCGTGGATCGTGGGCGGCCTGCGCCTGCCCCCCGAAGCGTTCATGGTCATGACTTTACGGCTCCGGAGAGCAGATCCAGACTCCAGAACCGCTGGATGACCAGGAAGAGAGCCACCAGCGGGAGCACCGCCAGGAACGCGCCCGTGATCACCAGGGTGTACAGCGCCGGGGTGTTGGCGCCCTGCTCCAGCAACGTGAACAGCCCGAGGGTGATCGGGAACTTCTCGTCGTCGCTGAGCATGATGTACGGCAGCAGGAAGTTGTTCCAGATCGCCACGAACTGGAACAGGAACACCGTCACCATGCCGGGGATCATCATCGGCAGCGCGATCCGCGTGAAGATCCGCCACTCGCTCGCCCCGTCCATCCGGCCGGCCTCGACCACGTCGGCTGGTACCGCGGCGGCGGCGTAGATCCGCGCGAGGTAGACGCCGTACGGCGAGAGGATCTGCGGCAGCAGGACGGACAGGAAGGAGTCCGTGAGGTCGGCCTTCGCCAGCAGCAGGTACTGCGGGATGGCCAGGATCACCGGCGGCATCAGCACACCCGCGAGCAGCACGTTGAAGATCGTCTCGCGCCCCCGGAAGCGGTAGATCGCCAGCGCGTAGCCGCTGAACGCGGACACGCACGCCGACAGCAGGGCGCCGAGCCCGGCATGGAGGGCGGAGTTGCCCATCCACTCCCAGTAGACGCCGTCGCGGTAGGCGCTCAGATCCCGGAAGTTGCCGGCGAAGCCGGTGCCCGGCAGGAACGTGAACGTGGAGAACAGCTCACGGCCCGACTTCGTGGCCGCGATGACCACCCAGGCCACCGGCAGCAGGCAGTAGATCGCCCCCAGGAACAGTGTGACCGTCGGGATCAGGGCGATCCGGCGACGCAGCGGCGGGCGGCCCTGGGCGGTACCGGGCGTGCTGCCCGCCACCGGCTCGGTCTGGGGGACGGCAAGGGAACTCATCGAGCTGCCTCCTGCTTCTGACGACGGTTCGCGGCCCGCAGGAAGCCGAAGGACAGCAGGAGCGTGGCGAACGCGATGATCACGGCCTGCGCCGCGGCGCCGTAGACGTCACCCTCGCCGAACGCGTCCCGGTGCACGTTCATCAGCGGGCTCCACGTCGTGGACACGGAGTTGGTGAGCGGCTTGAGGGTGGTCGGCTCGTTGAACACCTGGAGCGTCGCGATGATCGAGAAGAAGAAGGTCAGCACCAGCGACGGCGCCACCATCGGGATCTTGATCCGCAGCGCGATCTGCACCGGGGTGGCGCCGTCCAGCTTCGCCGCCTCGTAGACCTCCGCCGGGATCGCCTGGAGCGAGGTGTAGATGACGATCATGTTGAAGCCGGTGCCGCCCCAGACCGCGATGTTCGACAGCGCCAGGTACAGCGGCCCGCCGTCCAGCAGGTCGGGCTGTGGCAGCCCCAGCTTGTCGAGCACGAAGTAGAAGGGGCTGACGTCCGGCAGGTACAGGAAGCCCCACAGCAGCGCCGCCACCACACCGGGGATGGCGTACGGCAGGAAGATCGCGAGCCGGGTGAAGGGGGCCAGCCGCACGTTCTCGGAGTCCAGCATCAGCGCGAACAGCAGCGCGAGACCGAGCATCACGGGGACGACGATGCAGCCGTAGCCCAGTACGCGCAGCGCGCCGTTCACCAGCTCGCTGTCGGTGAGGGCGTCGGTGTAGTTCTCCAGCCCGGCCCAGACCTCCCTGCGGGCGCCGGAGCCCAGGCCGAGGCCGGAGACCTTCACCTTGTGCAGGCTGAGCCAGATCGCGTAGCCGATCGGCAGTGCGAAGAACAGTGCGAAAAGGATCGTCGCGGGGAGAAGGAAGGCGTACGGGGCCCCCTTGACCCCGTACGACTGCCGGCGTGCCGTGCTTTTCACCGAGCGACCTCGAAGCCCTGCTTCTTCATGTCGGCGACGGTGTCGGCCTGCATCTTGTTCAGCGCGGCGCCGAAGTCCGACTTGTTCTTCGCGGCGGCGCCGAAGGCGTCCTTGAAAGTGGTGTAGGCGACGTTCACGTTGGGGCCCCAGGCGGACGGCGCCGTGGTCTCCGCGATGTCGGCGGCCTTGGTGTAGAAGTCGGCCTGGTGGGAGAAGTAGGCCGGCGGCTTGAGGAAGGCGCCGCTGGTCTGGGCGTTCTTGGCGGCCGGGTAGATGCCGCTCTCCTTGGCCAGCGCGTTCAGGGCGTCGCCGTCGGTGTTCAGCCAGGCGGCGAACTTCGCGGCGGCCTCCTGGTGCTTGGAATCCGTGGTGACGGCGGTGGAGGAGCCGCCCCAGCTGCCGGTGCGGTTCTCGTTCGCGGACCACTGGGGGAGCGGGGCCATGGCCCACTTGCCCTTGGTCTCGGGGGCGGCCGTGGTCAGCGTGCCCGGCGCCCACACGGCGCTGACCCAGGCGATCTGCTTGCCGGTGTTGAGCGCCTTGTTCCAGGACGGGGTGTACATCGGCTGGTTGTCGATGGCGCCCTCCTTGACCAGGCCGCCCCAGAACTTCGCGACCTTCTGTGTCGCCGCGTCGTTGATGGAGACCTTCCACTGGTCACCGGACGTCGTCCACCACTTGGCGCCGGCCTGCTGGGCGAGGCCGGCGAAGAGGCCGGAGTCGTTGGCGGAGAAGGTGGTGAGGTCCTTGTCGGGGGCGGCCTGCTTCAGCTTGCGCGCGGTCTTCGCGAACTCGTCCCAGGTCGTCGGCACCGTCAGGCCGTACTCCTTGAACAGGTCCTCGCGGTAGTAGAACATCATCGGCCCGATGTCCTGCGGGACCGCGTAGACCGCGTCCGTGCCCAGCGTCGTCTGCTGCCAGACACCGTCGGCGAACCTGTCCTTCGCGTCACCCACGTTCTTCGATATGTCCGCCAGGGCGTCGTTGCTGACCAGCGTGGGCAGCGCCTGGTACTCCGCCTGCACCAGGTCGGGTGCCTTGCCCGCCTTGTGCGCGGTGAGGATCTTGGTGATGAGCGTGTCACCGGACGCCTGCTTCTTCACCGTGACGGTGATCTGGTCCTTCTTGCCCGGCCCCTTGTTCCACAGGTCCACGACCTTGTCCATGCCGGGCGTCCAGGTCCAGTACGTCAGCGAGACCGGCCCCGACTCGGTCTCGCTGTCCCCGGATTCCGAGCCGCAGGCGGCGAGGGCGGCGGCGCCGAGCGCGAGGGCGACGGCGGATGTCACGAGGCGGCGGCGCTTCGTGTACGGCATGGATCTCTCCCCTGACCTGGGGTTCTCGCCTGCTGCGAGAACCTGCCATGCTTCTGTGAGCGTTCACAGTAGAGAAACATCCCGGACACTTGTCAATGGTTGTTGCTGTGCGGTTATGTTGGGCTCTGCACTGCGCCATCGTGTGTGCACGTTCCCATTTGATCGATCGACCGGGAGACCATCCATGCCGGAGACCACCCCCAGGGGCCTCACCAGGCTCGCCTTCGGTGGGGACTACAACCCCGAGCAGTGGCCGGAGAGCGTCTGGCAGGAGGACGTCCGGCTGATGCGGGAGGCCGGCGTCACGATGGTGAGCGTCGGGATCTTCTCCTGGGCACTGCTGGAGCCCTCACCCGGCACCTACGACTTCGGCTGGCTGGACCGGCTCCTGGACCTGTTGCACGAGAACGGCGTCCGCGTCGACCTCGGTACCCCCACCGCCGTACCGCCCGCCTGGTTCTACCGGGCCCACCCCGACGCGCTGCCCGTGACCGCCGAGGGCGTGCGCTACGAGTTCGGCTCCCGCGCGGCGATCTGCCACAGCAACACGGACTACCGCGCGGCCGCCGCGGCCGTCACCACGAAGCTCGCCGAGCGCTACGGCGACCACCCGGCCCTGGCGATGTGGCACGTGCACAACGAGTACGGCGTCCCCGTCTCGGCCTGCTACTGCGACTCGTGCGCCGCGCACTTCCGCCGCTGGCTGGCGACGACGTACGGCACGGTCGACGCGGTCAACGAGGCCTGGGGAACGGCCTTCTGGGGCCAGCGCTACACGGACTTCGACCAGATCAACCCGCCCCGGCTCACCCCCGCGGCCGTCAACCCCGGCCAGGCACTGGACTACAAGCGGTTCGCCGACGCCACCATGCGCGAGAACTTCGTGATGGAGCGGGACATCCTGCACCGCCTCTCCCCGGGCGTCCCGGTCACCACCAACTTCATGACGGCGCTGAGCCAGTGCGACTCCGTCGACTACTGGGCCTGGGGCCGCGAGGTCGACATCGTCACCAACGACCACTACCTGATCACCGACGGCCGCCGCACCCACGTCAATCTGGCGATGGCCGCCGACCTCACCCGCTCCGTCGCGGGCGGCGACCCCTGGCTGCTGCTGGAGCACTCCACCTCGGGTGTCAACTGGCAGCCCCGCAACCCCGCCAAGGCCCCCGGCCAGATGGCCCGCAACTCCCTCACGCACGTGGCGCGCGGCTCCGAGGGAGCCATGTTCTTCCAGTGGCGCCAGTCCCGGCGCGGCGCCGAGAAGTTCCACTCGGCGATGGTCCCGCACGGCGGCACCGACACCCGGGTGTGGCGCGAGGTCGTCCAACTCGGTGCGGCCGTCGACGCGTTGAGCGAGATCCGCGGCACCCGAACCGAGGCCGTCGTGGCCGTGCTGTGGGACTGGCACTCCTGGTGGGCGCAGAACCTCGACTGGCGCCCCAGCGTCGACCACGACGCCCGCGAACGCGCCGACGCCTTCTACGAAGCCCTCTACGACCGCCACCTCACCGTCGACTTCGCTCACCCGGAAGCCGACTTGTCGAGGTATCCCCTTGTCGTCGTACCGGCCCTGTACCTGATGACGAAGGCGGCCGGGAACAACCTCACGGCCTACGTCCGCAACGGCGGCACGCTGGTCGTCTCGTACTTCTCCGGCATCGTCGACGAACACGACGCCGTCCACGAGGGCGCCTACCCGGGCCCGCTGCGGGACGTCCTCGGCCTCACCGTCGAGGAGTTCTCGCCGCTGCTGCCCGGCGAACGGGTGCGCGTCAGCGGCCCCGACGGATCCGAGCTGGGCGCCGACGTGTGGGCGGAGTTCGTGGTGCCGCGCGGCGCCGAGACCGTCCTGACGTACGCCGACGGCCTCACCGCCGGGCGGCCCGCCGTCACCCGGCACCGCCTCGGCGAAGGCACCGCCTGGTACGTCTCCACCCGGCTGGGAGCCGACGGCATCGACGCGCTGCTCGGCTGGGCGGTCGAGGACGCCCGGCTCACCCGGCGCGCCGACCTGCCCCGGGACGTCGAAGTGGTCCGCCGCACCGGCGAGTCGGGCACCTACCTGTTCGCCGTCAACCACACCGGCTCGGACGCCAAGGTGCCGCTGGAGGCCCCCGGCACCGAACTGCTGACCGGTGAACGCGCCGTGGGCCGGCTGCCGGTCCCGGCCGGAGCCGTCCGGGTCGTACGGCTCGACGGCTGAACCGACTCCCCTCCGCCCGTGCGAGCCGCAGGAGCCGCGGGCGGAGGGGCTCTCCCGCCCCACCTCCGGGCGAGGGCACCCCCAACCCCCACGTCGAAGGGACGACGGACGACGATGTTCCATCCCAGACGCACGCTCAGAACCCTGCTGCTCCCGCTCGCGGCCGGGCTCGCCCTCACCGCCCTGCCCGCCACCTCCGCCCACGCCGCGAGCACGCTGACCAACGGCGGCTTCGAGGCCGACGGTGCGGGCGCGGCCGCCCCCAGCGGCTGGTCCGAGTACGGCGACACCGGCGCCTCGTTCACCGAGTCCGGCGGCCACGGCGGCAGCTACCGCCTGAGCCACTGGGCCTCCAGCGCCTACAAGGTGGAGACATACCAGTACCTGTCCGGACTCACCAACGGCAGCTACAAGCTCACCGCCCGGGTGCGCTCCGGCGGCGGGCAGAAGTCCGCGTACATAGCACTGAAGAACTGCGGCGGCGCGGAACAGCGCACCGACCTGCCGGTCTCGGCCAGTGGGTGGATCCGGATCGTCGTGCCGGTCAATGTGACCAACAACCAGTGCACGATCAGCGTCAACAGTGACGCGAACGCCGGCAACTGGATCAATGTCGACGACCTGACCTTCACGTCGGGCACGTCCGGTACGTCGATCAAGGGTGCCGACATCTCGTCCCTGGCCAAGAGCGAGGCCAAGGGCGGCGTCTACCGGAACAGCTCCGGCACGGTCGGCGACCCCTG
>KE354421.1 GCA_000415505.1 Streptomyces afghaniensis 772 | reverse complement strand
ACACCAGCGCTCCACCTCCAGCGGCAGCAGCCAGCCGTCGGCCCGCCGCAGGAACAGCGGCCCCTGACCGGCACGCAGGGCGTCGGCGTAGGGGTCGGCGGCCGCCCAGGCGACGGTGGTGGCGGGCGGGGCGCTCATCGGGGCCCGGCCGGGCGGGAGTCCGGCGCCGCAGACCGAGAAAGCCGCGCCGCGAATCCGTCCGTACGGGCGGTCGGCGCCGCAGACCCGCCCGGCCGCCCCGTGAACCCGTCCGGGCGCGAGTCCGGCGCCGCAGACCCAGCCGGCCGCGCCGCGAACCGCCCGTCCGTACGGGAGGCCGGCGCCGCACACCGAGCCAGCCGCGCCGCGAACCGCCCGTCCGGGGCCAGCGCGGCGACGGCGTGGGCGTCGGCCGCCGTGTCGACGTCGCGCAGGCGGGGCAGGTCGCGTACCCGCAGGCCCGCCGCGACGAGCCGGTCCCGTTGGACGGCTCCCGTCGCGGCGGTCGACATGGGCACGCCACGCAGCAGGGCGGGGTCGGGGCGGGCCAGGCCGAGGGCCCAGAAGCCGCCGTCCTCGGCCGGGCCGAACCAGGCGTCGCAGCCGGCGAAGTCCACGGTGAGCAGCTCCGGCGTCACCTGCGGCGTGTCCATGCCGATGAGCAGGGCCGGGCCGGCGCAGCGCGCGAACGCGTCCGCCAGCCGCTCGTCGAGACCGCCCGCGCACTGCGGTACGACGTCGAAGCCGGGCGGCAGCCAGGGGCCGGGCTCCCCGTCGAGGACGAGGACCCTGCGGCAGGCCGGAACCGCCGCGACCGTGTCCAGGGTGTCGGCGAGGGACGCCTCGGCGAGGGACGCGGCCTGACGGGGCGTGAACGGCGGGGTGAGCCGGGTCTTGACCCGGCCGGGGCGCGGCTCCTTCGCGATGACGAGCAGGGTGGTCACGGGCAGGGTGGTCACCGAACGCTCCTTTCCACGGCCGGAGTCCCGCCGGGCGCCTCGCCCAGCACGCGGCTCATGTCCCGTACGGCCTGCCAGGTGCCGCGCCACGTGCCCGTCACCTTCGAGGCCCCGGTGCGCGGCAGATACGGCACGTCGTGCTCGGTGATCCGCCAGCCGGCGTCGGCCGCGCGCACCACCATCTGGAGCGGATAGCCGCTGCGCCGGTCGGTGAGACCGAGGGCGAGCAGCGGTTCGCGGCGGGCGGCGCGCAGGGGACCGAGGTCGTGCAGCCGCAGCCCGGTGCGGCGGCGCAGCATCCGCGCGAGCGCGAGGTTTCCGGCGCGGGCGTGCGCGGGCCAGGCGCCCCGGCCCTGCGGACGCCGCCGGCCGAGCACGAGGTCGGCCTCGCCGTCGCGCACCTCGCGCACGAAGGGGACGAGGAGCGACGGGTCGAGGGAGGCGTCGCAGTCGCAGAAGCACACCACGTCGGCGGTGGC
The DNA here is from genome assembly GCA_000415505.1 of Streptomyces afghaniensis 772. GTDB lineage: Bacteria > Actinomycetota > Actinomycetes > Streptomycetales > Streptomycetaceae > Streptomyces > Streptomyces afghaniensis. The sequence goes on along the minus strand of KE354421.1, from coordinate 12,985 downwards.
GGCCGTCAGCCCGGCGTGGCAGGCCGCGCCGAAGCCCCTGCGCGGCTCGGGCACGACCGTCGCGCCGAGCGCGCGGGCGACCCGGGCGGAGCCGTCGGTGGAGCCGTTGTCGACGACGAGTGCGCGCCAGCCCGGCGGGATCCGTTCGAGCACCCAGGGCAGGGCCTCGGCCTCGTTCAGGCAGGGCAGCACCACGTCGACGTCGGAAGATGTCGTCGTCACGGTCTCACCCTACGAACGCGAAACGGGCATACCGGACTACGGCTCCTTACGAAACGCGGACGTCGGCGGCCGGGGAGGCGTCCGGACGGGTCATCGGCGGCGGCCCGGTGCGACGCTGGAGCCATGCAGCAGCCCCATCAGCAGGAGCCGACCCCCGGCGGGTCCCCGCGGGTCCTGGTCGTCGACGACGATCCGACCGTCGCCGAGGTCGTCGCCGGGTATCTGGACCGTGCCGGTTACGTCGTGGACCGCGCCGACGACGGCCCGACCGCCCTCACCCGCGCCGCCGCGCACTGGCCGGACCTGGTCGTCCTCGACCTGATGCTGCCCGGGATGGACGGCCTGGAGGTGTGCCGGCGGATGCGCGGACAGGGGCCGGTCCCGGTCATCATGCTCACCGCCCGCGGCGACGAGGACGACCGCGTCCTGGGCCTGGAGGTCGGCGCCGACGACTACGTCACCAAGCCCTTCAGCCCCCGCGAACTGGTGCTGCGGGTGGAGTCGGTGCTGCGCCGCAGCCGGCCGGCCGCCCCCGGGCACCGGCTGGGGGCGGCCGGTCTGACCGTCGACCCGGCGGCCCGCCGGGCCACCAAGAACGGCACCGAACTCGCCCTCACCCTCCGCGAGTTCGACCTGCTCTCCTTCTTCCTGCGGCACCCGGGGCGGGCCTTCGGCCGCGAGGATCTGATGCGCGAGGTGTGGGGGTGGGACTTCGGTGACCTGTCGACCGTCACGGTCCACGTCCGCCGCCTGCGCGGCAAGGTCGAGGACGACCCGGCCCGGCCCCGGCTGATCCAGACCGTGTGGGGCGTGGGCTACCGCTTCGACGCCACGGGAACCACCGGAGAGGAGGCCGGATCGTGAACGACACCCTCCTCATCGCCGTCTACGCCTTCGCCGGTGCCGCGACCACCGGCCTGGCCGGGGCCGGGGCGCTGCGCCTGATCCGGCGCCGGTCGCTGACCGCCTCGCTCGCGGTGGTCGCGGCGGTCGGGGTCGTCGCGATGCTCACGGGCACGCTCGCCGTCGCCTGGGCGATGTTCCTCTCCCCGCACGACCTGTCCGTCGTCACGACCGTCGTCGCCATGGCGGCCGTCGTCTCCCTGGCCACCGCGCTGCTGCTGGGCCGCTGGGTCGTCGCCCGCAGCCGCGAACTGGCCGTGGCCGCCCGCTCCTTCGGCGACGGCGGGGCCTTCGCCGCCCCCGACGGCCCGACGACCGCCGAACTGGACCACCTGAGCCGTGAACTGGCCGCCACCAGCGCCCGGCTCGCCGAGTCCCGGGAGCGGGAACGCGCGCTGGAGACCTCCCGGCGCGAGCTCGTCGCCTGGATCTCGCACGACCTGCGCACCCCGCTGGCCGGTCTGCGCGCCATGTCGGAGGCCCTGGAGGACGGCGTCGCCGCCGACCCCGGCCGCTATCTGAAGCAGATCCGCACCGAGGTCGAACGCCTCAACGACATGGTCGGCGACCTCTTCGAACTCTCCCGCATCCATGCCGGCGCGCTCGCCCTGGCCCCCAGCCGGATCTCCCTGTACGACCTGGTGGGCGACGCTCTGGCGGGAGCCGACCCGCTCGCCCGGGAGCACGGGGTGCGGCTGGTGGGCGGCCGTATCGAGCCGGTGCCGGTGGAGGTGGACGGCAAGGAGATGAGCCGGGTGCTGGGCAATCTGCTGGTCAACGCCATCCGCCGGACCCCGGCCGACGGCACGGTCGCCGTCACCGCGGAACGCTCCACCGAGGGTGTGGTGCTGTCCGTGACGGACGGCTGCGGCGGCATCCCCGACGAGGACCTGCCGCGCGTCTTCGACACCGGCTGGCGCGGCACGCACGCCCGGACGCCCCCGGCGGCGCGGGCCTCGGCCTCGCCATCGTCCGGGGGATCGTGGAGGCGCACCAGGGCCGGGCCACCGTACGGAACATCCCCGGCGGCTGCCGTTTCGAGGTGGTGCTGCCCGCCGCCGCTTCGTAACACGGGCAGCACCACCGGTCTTTCACGAGCCGAGCCGGACCCCGGGGGCGGCGGCTCCTACGCGTCCCGCATCCCGGCCCGCGCGAACTCCGCCATGCCCTCCTCGAATCCGACCTCCGGCTTCCAGCCCAGCGCGTCCCGCAGCCGCGCGGAGTCGGCGGTGATGTGCCGTACGTCCCCGAGCCGGTACTCGCCGGTGACCACGGGCTCGGGCCCGCCGTACGCGGCGGCCAGCGCCCGGGCCATCTCGCCGACGGTGTGCGGGTCGCCGCTGCCGGTGTTGTACGCCGTGAGCGCGCCCGGGGCGGACTCCGCCGCCAGAGCCGCCGCATTGGCGGCCGCCACGTCCCGGACGTGCACGAAGTCCCGCCGCTGCCGCCCGTCCTCGAACACCCGCGGGGCCTCGCCCCGGGCGAGCGCCGAGCGGAAGAAGGAGGCGACACCGGCGTACGGGGTGTCCCGGGGCATGCCGGGCCCGTACACGTTGTGGTAGCGCAGCGACACCGCCGACCCGCCGGTGCAGCGGGCCCAGGCGGCGGCCAGGTGCTCCTGGGCCAGCTTGGTCGTCGCGTACACGTTCCTCGGGTCGGCCGGGGCGTCCTCGCCGACCAGCCCGGGGGCGAGGTCCGCCCCGCACACCGGGCACGGCGGCTCGAACCGGCCGGCGTCGAGGTCGGTGACGGCACGCGGCCCGGGCCGTACGACCCCGTGCCGGGGGCACTCGTACCGCCCCTCCCCGTAGACCACCATCGACCCGGCCAGCACGAGACGCCGTACCCGTGCCTCCGCCATGGCGGCGAGCAGCACGGCGGTCCCGAGGTCGTTGTGGGAGGCGTACTCCGCCGCGTCGGCGACCCCGTTGCCGAGCCCGACCCTCGCGGCCTGGTGACACACGGCGTCCACGCCCGCCAGGGCACGGCCGACGGCGGCCGGATCCCGCACGTCGTCGGCGGTGTCCTCCCGCACGTCGAACACGACCGCCTCGTGCCCGCGCTCCCGGAGGGCGGCGACCACATGGGACCCGATGAACCCGGCACCGCCGGTGACCAGTACGCGCATACGGCCACGCTAGGCCCGCGACCCCGCCGCACGACGGGACCGCGCCCGCACGTCACGACTCCGTAAGGTCGCCCACGGTCGCGGTCGCGGTCACAGCGACGCGGTCTCCGAAGCGGTCGCCCACGCGAACCCGTCCGGATCGGTGAAGGGCCCGGTGTCGCCGTTGACCGTGAGCCGGTGCGATCCGGTCCCGTCGGGAGCGACACCGACGAGCTTGGCCAGGCCCCGGCGCTTGTACAGCGCCAGCTTGACGGCGCCCGACCCGGTGTCGAACTCGACGTACTTGCTGCCGAAGCTCTTCGCCACCGGGACGCCGTGCTCGACGTAGAACCGCTTGCTCCCGGCCATGTCCGCGACCCCCAGCAGGAGCACGATCTCGTCGATCCGCCGGGTGGCCGGCCCGGTGTCCTTCTTCGACGACGACGCGACCTGCCAGATCGTCCCGTCCGGCGCCTGCACGACACCGCCGTAACCCCACAGCGACTTGGCTGCGGGCTTCAGCGTCGTGGCACCGGCCTTCACGGCGGCGTCGACGAGGGCGTTGACATCGGCCGGCTGGGACACCACGAGCGACAGCGTGAACCCGCGGAAGCCGGTCGTCGGAGCGTCCGCGGCCCGCACGCGGACCTGTCTGTCCAGTCCGAACGCGGTGCTGTAGAAACGGCGGGCGGCTGCGGGGTCGTCCACCTCGAGGGTGACGGATTCGATGGAAGTCATGACACCGACGCTAGGCGCGGCACGGGACCCGCGCTTCTCGATTCCTGACCGGAACAGGGAGCCCGACAGGGAGACCCCTCGTCAGCGCACGGGCCGCCGCCCCGCGCGCCGGGACACGCGGACCGCGAAGAAGATCACGTCGACGGCGAAGAGCACGATGGCGATGGCCAGGAGATAGCCCAGACCGTCCGCTGCCACACCGATGATTCCCAGGACGACGGCCACGAGGACGACCAGAAGGAAGAGCGCCATCACCACGGACCACCTCCCCTGTGCCACGTGCCTGCCGGTCACCCGCGGGCGAGCCGGCGTTCGCCACCTGCCCCCGCCTGGTACGTCATGCCGTAGTGCTGGAAGATTTCCTCCTCCCGCTCGGCCGGCAGGACGTCGTCCGTCCCGATCGAGGGGGCTTTGCGCACCTGTCCCCTGGCGTAGGGCACCTTGACGTAGCCCGGCCCGAGAACGGCGTCGTCGAGGGGGACGAAGACCAGGCGCCGACGGCTGGGCAGCCCGGTCCGAACGGTGGCCATGGCCGGTTCGTCGGTGGCGGTGTCCACGTAGACCGCTTCGAGCATGCCGATCTTGTGCTGCTTCGGGTCGACCACGTCATGGTCGCGCCATTCGCGGATGTCGGCCGAACGGATCATGCCGCGCCCCCTGTCTGGTTCGCCCAATTCACCCTACTCCCGCCCGGGCCGGAGTACGGTGGGGAGGACGAGGACTTTCCGTATGCCGGAATTCTGACCGGTTCCGGACATCGCACGCCACCGTCCTCGCATGGGCAGCCCGTGACCCCGGCCGCGCATCCGCATCCAGGCCGAGGAGCCACGTATGCCATCGCCGCACAGTTCCAACACGTCCACGACCGTCCCCCCGCCGGATCCCGCCCCGTCGCCCCAGGGCTACGACGGGTCGTCCCCCTTCCCGTCGGACGGCCCGGCGCCCGCCCGCGATGGCGGTGAGCGGCTGTACGTCGCGGTGACGGCGGTGATCGTCATCCTGCCGTTCGTGGCGATCGGTCTCGCCGGCTGGCTGCTGTGGGGGAGTCTCATCCATCCCGTCGACATCGTGCTCGCCCTCGTCCTGTACACGATCACGGGTCTCGGCGTCACCGTCGGCTTCCACCGCGGCCTCACCCACGGCGGCTACCGGGCCGCCCGCCCCGTGCGCATCGCACTCGCGGTGGCGGGCTCGATGAGTTTCCAGGGCGACGTCATCGGCTGGGTCGCCACCCACCGCCGCCACCACGCCTTCACCGACCGGCCGGGGGACCCGCACTCCCCCTACCGCTACGGCACGCATCTGCGGGGTCAGTTGCGCGGGCTGCTGCACGCGCACGTCGGCTGGCTGTTCCGCAACGACCGCACACCCGCCGACCGGTACGCCCCCGACCTCCTCGCCGACCCCGACATCCGTGCCGTCTCCCGCGCCTTCCCGGCCCTGTCCGTCCTCACGCTCGCCCTGCCGTTCGGGCTGGGCTGGGCCATCGGCGGCACGTGGCTGTACGGCGTGACAGCCCTGCTGTGGGCGGGACTCGTGCGCATCGCGCTGCTCCACCACGTCACCTGGAGCGTGAACTCCCTGTGCCACCTGATCGGTGAGCGCCCGTTCCGCACCCGCCGCCACGACCGCGCCACCAACCTGTGGCCCCTCGCCCTGCTCTCGTTCGGCGAGAGCTGGCACAACCTCCACCACGCCGACCCCACCAGCGCCCGCCACGGCGTCGACCGCGGCCAGGTCGACCCCTCGGCCGCCGTCATCCGCCTCCTCGAACGCCTCGGCTGGGTGCACGACGTGCGCTGGCCGACCGCGGAACGGGTCGCGGCCCGTCGCGTCTGACACCGCCCACCCGACCCCTCGTGACCGTCGGCAGGAGCCCTCATGAGCACCGCCCTACAGCCCCCGCTTCCCTCGCACCCGGTTCTCCGGCTGCGTCTCGCACCCCGCAGCACCATGCCCCGGCCCATCGACGGGGCGTGGTGGCCCCGCTCGTACGACCTGCTCGCGGAACTCCCGTCGCTGCTCGCCGGGTTGCCGCGGGCCTGGGGCCACATCACCAGCGTCACCGTCAACGGGGCGACGTGGTCCGCGGCACCCGGCAGGATGCTCGTCTTCAACCAGGTCGTGGGACTGCACAGAGCCCTCGCGGCGTCCGCCCCGCACACCGTCGTCCTGCTCGCCCCCGGCCGGGGCCGTTGGGACCTGCTGGTCGTGCCGCCGGAGACGACCGAGGAGGCCGCGGGACCGCTGATGGCGGCCGCCGCGAGCGGCCAGGTGTGACCGCACCCGCCGGGCGCGTCCCACCTCCGGCGGTGTCTCACCTCCGGCGGTGGCTGTCCTCCATGGCCCGGCTGGTCTCCAGCCACGACCGTGCGGCTTCCGCCGGGCGGGTGGTGTCCACGGTGAGGTCGAGGCGGGTTCCTCCGTCGGGGCCCGCGGGGTAGCTGCGCTGCTCGGTGGCGGCGAAGCAATGGCGGAGGATCTCCGCGACCTGACGGGCGACCTCGGGCGAGGCGGCGACGATGCGGACCTCGGCGTGCCCGTCCGAGGATGGTTCCGTGGACTGCATGGCGACCTCGGAGTTCGATGTCCCGGAATGAGATGTCCCGGAATGAGACGGGCCGGAATGAAACGGGCTGGATCTCTCACTCTACTCCGGGATCTCCGGGCGCCGGCGGCCCGAGAGTACCGTGAAACGAGGAAGCCGCTCGGTTTCCGGATCCCGGCAGGACCCCGTTTCAGGGCAGGCAGGCGAGAGCGATGTCCGATTCCGACTCCCCGCGTGTGACCAGGCTCCTGCCGGACGCCGTCCACCAGGCCGTGCGGCCCGGCACGGCCGTCGTACGGCTGGAGACGACACACGACCGGCAGGGCGTGCTCGACGGGGCGTGGTGGCCGCGCTCCCGCGACATCGCCGCCGAGCTCCCCGGCCTGATCACCGCGCTGACCGAGCACCTCGGGCCCATCACCCGTGTCGGCCTGGACGCCGGTGCCTGGGAAGCGCTGCCGACGCGGATGACCGTCGACGACCGTGTCGTCCACATCGACTCCTCGCCCGTCGGCGACGACACCGTCCTCATCACCCGGGCCGGGCAGGACCTCTTCTCCCTCCTCGTGGTCCCGCCGCACGCGACGCCCGACGCCGCGCGCGCCGCCATGGCCGAGGCCGTCCGCGCCGGCAGCGTGGCACAGGCCGAACAGATCCTCGTCGACACGGGCGCCGAGCGGGCGGACTGAGGAGTACGGTGGAGTCACCGAGGACATTTCGCACACCGGCTTCCAGGCTCGTGTCGTTTTCGGCGATCGAATATGCCGGGCCGGTCGTGGCCGGCCCGGGGCAGGGTTCGCGCCATGACTGCGACCGTTTCCCACCCCCTGACAGCCGAAGCCGATGACCGGTTCTCCTCGTCCTCTCCGCGTCTGTCGCTCGCTCCCGTCGGTCCCGCACCACCGCTGCTGGACGGCGCCTGGTGGCCCCGCTCCCGCGATCTCGGGGCGGAACTCCCCTCCCTCGCCGCCGTACTGGACCCGCTGTGGGGGCGGATCACCCGGGTGACGGTGAATCCCACGCACTGGCCGGCCGTTCCCCGCAGGGTGCCCGTCGCCGGGCACGTGGTGAAGGTGGGCTGGTTCCTGGCCGAGCAGGACCCGCACGAACTGCTGCTGCTCTCGTACCGCGCCGGCCGCTGGAACCTCCTGGTGGTCCCGCCGCAGACGCCTCCCGACTCGGCCGCCCGGCTGATGGTCGCCGCGAGCGACCCGTTCGGCACGTCGACCGCGAGTCGGTTGATGGAGGAGGAGGCGCGCTCGCGGGCGGCGTACGAGGCCGACCGGGCCGTCGAGGCGGTCTGGGACTCCGAGGGAGGACACGAGGCCCGCGCCCCGATCGGCGAGGCCGGCGAGCCGTCCGTCCGCGGATCCCGGCCGTGACCGCCGCGGCGCCGCCGTAGCCGATGGGAAGGTGAGAACCGTGGAGACATTCGTGACCGTGGCCGCGATCCTGGGGATGATCGTCCTCGGCGTGTTCCTCATCCACCAGCTGAACTCCCAGCACAGCGACCGCATCGCCGCCTTCCACTACGGCCGCTCCGGTCTGCCTGTCGCGGGACCGGCGCCGGCGGGCCGGCGCAAGGCCCGCGGCCGGTTCTCCCGGCGCCGCACCCGGCGGCCCGTCTGACACCCCCTATGCGTGACCCGGGCGGGATGGCACTCCTTCGCGCATGCGGTACTCGCTCGGACTGATGCCGTGTTCCCGCTTGAACGCGGCGCTGAAGGCGAAGGCGTTGGCGAAACCGACGCGGGCCGCCACCACGGCGAGCGTCGCGTCGGGTTCGCGCAGCAGGTCGGCGGCCAGGGCGAGGCGCTGTTCCCGCAGGTACGTCATGGGCGGCCGGCCGACCAGGGCGGTGAAGCGGCGCGCGAGGCCGGCCCGGGACACCCCGGTCCGCGCCGCCAGGCCCGGCAGGGTCCAGGGACGGGCCGGATCGCTGTGCAGCATGCGCAGGGCGGGGCCGACCACGGGGTCGCTGTGGGCCCGGTACCAGGCGGGGGCCTCGGCGCCTGGGCGGGTGAACCAGGCGCGCAGTGCGGTGATGAGCATCAGGTCCAGCGTCCGGTCCAGGAGGAGCTGCTGCCCGGGCTCCTCGCGGGTGATCTCCTCGAAGGTCGTCCGGCTGACCGGGCAGGTGCCCACGTCCGACTCGATGACCGCCAGCGGCGGCAGCGCGGCGAGCAGCCGTCCAGGGGCGCCGCTGTCCACGGTGTAGAGCCCGCTGAGCAGGAGTGTGCCGTCCGCCCCTGCCGCGTCCCAGGTGCCGGCGTCCGGAATCTGGGGGCGGGCCAGTTCCTCGCCCTGCGGGGTCGTGCAGCGGCCGGAGTGACGGATCACCACGTCCGGTTCGGTGCCGGGGTCGTCCGCGACCACGTACGGCGCGCCGCCGCACAGCACCGCGACGTCTCCGGCGCGGATCCGGACGGGGTCGCCCCCCTGGGGGGTGATCCAGGCGGAGCCGCGCACGAGCACCGCGAGGCCCAGCGGCGAGCCGTCCTCGAAGCGTGCCGCCCAGGAGCCGGTGAGGGAGGACTGGTGGAAGACGGCGCCACTGGTCCGGACCCCGTTCAGAAGGTCAGTCAGCGGATCCGTGCTGGTCAGCCCCATGGGATCCATGCCGGTCAGCGTAGACGAACGGATATGGACGTGAGTCCGCACGGCATGTCCCGGGCGGACGGCGACTGGTTCGCTGGAGCCCATGAGCGACGAGATGATCCTGGTGACAGGGGCCACGGGCAAGACCGGCCGCCGCGTGGCGCGGCTGCTTCGGGAGCGGGGCGTGCCCGTCCGCGCGGCGTCCCGGTCCGCCACGCCGTCCTTCGACTGGACGGACCGCGGGACCTGGGAGCCGGCGCTGCGCGGGGTGACGGGGATGTACGTCGTGCACCCCGACTTGGGCGGTCCGCAGGCCGCTGACGATGTCGCCGCGTTCGCCCGGCAGGCCGCGGCTGCAGGAGCCCGGCACGCGGTGCTGCTGTCCACACCCTCCGACGCCTGGGGCCCTGCCCAGGAGCATGTCCTGGCCGCGGAGCGGGCGCTGGAGCACGCGGGCCTGGACTGGACCGTGCTGCGGGTGCGGTGGTTCTTCCAGAACTTCAGCGAGGACTTCCTGTACGACCCGGTGCTGAGCGGCGAGGTGCGGTTGCCGGCCGGGGACGGCAAGGAGGCGTTCGTCGACGCCGAGGACATCGCCGAGGTGGCGGCCCTCGCCCTGACGGAGGCCGGGCACGCCGGGTGGCACTACGAGCTCAGCGGCCCCCGGCTGATGACCTTCGGGGACGCGGTCGCCGAGATCGCCCGGGCCACCGGCCGCGACCTCCGCTACGTCCCGCTCACGCCGGAGGCGTACGCGCAGGAGCAGCGGGCGCGGGGTGTGCCCGAGGAGTGGGTGCGGCTGACGGTCGGCCTCTACGACCACGTCCGCTCGGGCGGCCTGGCCTCGCTCGGCGACGGCGTCCACAAGGCCCTGGGCCGGGCTCCCCGGGACTTCTCCGAGTACGCCGACACCACCGCCCGGCAGGGTCTGTGGAACGTCTGACCTTCCCTGTGGGCGTACCACGCCTACCAGGAACGTGAGCGCGGGGCAGCCGCAGTGAGGCAACACGTGTCTGGCGAAAGGGTCTGGGACATCACGTACAACGGGACGGCCACCGCAGCCGACATCAGGCAACTGGCCGGCAAGGTGACCCGGACGCTCTACACGCTGATGAGCCCCGTGACCCGGCAGGCCGGGACGGTCATGCTGTCCGTGCACAGGCGGCGTCACCGCGCCCGGATGATCAGCCGGTTTCGGCCACGGAACCTTCGGGCGCGTCGTGCCCGGCGCGGCGGCGGTACTCGGCGTTGATGCGCTGAGCCTCCTCGAGCTGGTCCTCGAGGATGACGATGCGGCAGGCGGCCTCGATCGGGGTGCCCCGGTCGACGAGCTCGCGGGCACGCGCGGCGACGCGCAGTTGGTAGCGGGAGTACCGGCGGTGTCCGCCCTCCGAGCGCAGCGGAGTGATCAGACGGGCCTCACCGATGGCCCGGAGGAAGGCAGGGGTGGTGCCGAGCATCTCGGCGGCCCGCCCCATGGTGTACGCGGGGTAGTCGTCGTCGTCCAGACGATCGCTGAGCGGGGTATCTGCTGTCATGTCACCTCGTAGTGCAACGCACGCGTCGAGGGGCCCTGGTGCCGTACGGCACCAGGGCCCCGAAGGAAATTGAACACCATCTGTCGGCCCTAATGCTGCGCCGACCTTCTGTTTCCGCTACCGGCCCTGCAGGAGGGGGGATGCGGGGATCGCGGCTGCGTGACCGGGGACCACCTTCCAATCCGGGGTCTTGCGGTACCCGGCCGAGCGCTGCTCGGGCCGGGCGATCCTGATGGCGTCTGCTCCTCCGTCCTTCTTCGATCAGTGATCCGTGTCAACGAGAAAAAGGCTAACCGCACCGGAGCCCAATGTCTACTCTGACAAGAGTAGATTTTCGTTCGCTGGAGGCGCACATTGCTTGTGGCCCGCAAGGACCGCGAGACGACGACGAGGGCCCTGCCGACGCGCGTCGGCAGGGCCCTCATCGGGATCGGGGTGGGCGGTGGTCCGCCCGTCCTCATGCGTCCAGGGATGCGGCGCCGAGCAGTGCCGACGCGGTCTGGAGCGGGGTGGCCGCGCGCACGGGCGCGGCCTCGGGGTGGGCGTGGCAGGTGAAGCCGAGGCGGGTCATGGCCCGGACGACCTCGCCGGCGGTGAAGTCGCGCGGGTCCTGCCGGGTGATGACCTGGCCCACCTGCTTGACGGGATAGCGGCGGCGGCCGATGGTCACGGACTCACCGGTGACGAGCTCGGGCGTGATGCCCTTCATCGAGGCCAGCACCCCGTCCTTGGTCAGGTCGAACGGGTACCGGGCGATGACACAGCGCATGATGCCCCTCAGGGAGAAGGAGAACGGGCTGACCGGGCGAGGCGGATCAGCTGGAGAGGGCGAGGACGCCCGGGGTCCGGTCGTGCTCCCGGAGAGCGGCGAGCCGGGGGACGGGCGAGGCGAACGGTCCGCCGAGGACGTCCCGCAGCCGGGTCCGGTCCGTGTACGTGGCGCTGCCGCGGTGCACGGCGAGTTCGGCCCTGGTGACCGAGCCCGTGCACTGGTCGTCCGCGTCGCACAGCAGGAGGTGGTCGACCCGGGCACCGGCCATGACGGACAGGGCGACCTCGACGGTCATGTCGTCCCGGACCCGGGGGCCGGATCCGTCCATGCCGTCGATCACGGTCACGGGGCAGGGATCCCCCTGCCGGCGCTGCGTCTGAACCGGTGTCAAAGCTGCCTCCTCGGAGATGGGTGAGCTACTGGCCCGACTGCCGATCGACGCCACTAGGCCGCCGGGTCGTAGGCGGGCCGCTGCGCCGTGCGCCGCCCCGCCTGTCCGGTGGGGCGTCCCCGGGAGGGGCGGCGGCCCCGGGAGGAGGGGGCCCCGGAGGACGTGCCGCGGCGGGGATGTGCCGGGGCCGGCGCGGTGATGACGACCGGGACACCGGACGGGGTCTGGGCGCCCGTGATCCGGCTCAGCTCGGCTTCACCCGAACGCACCGGCGTGACCTGGGGGGTGATGGCGGCCGAGGCCATCAGCCGGGTCATGCCGCGGCGCTGGCCGGGTGTCACGAGGGTGACGACGCTGCCGGACTCGCCGGCGCGGGCCGTACGGCCGCCGCGGTGCAGGTAGTCCTTGTGGTCGGTGGGCGGATCCACGTTGACGACCAGGTCGAGGTTGTCGACGTGGATGCCGCGGGCCGCGACGTTGGTCGCCACCAGCACCGTCACATGGCCCGTCTTGAACTGGGCGAGGGTCCGCGTGCGCTGGGGCTGGGACTTGCCGCCGTGCAGAGCCGCGGCGCGGACGCCGTTGTTCAGCAGGTGCTCGGTCAGCCGGTCCACGGCGCGCTTGGTGTCCAGGAACATGATCACCCGGCCGTCCCGCGCCGCGATCTCGGTCGTCGTGCGGTGCTTGTCCGCTTCGTGCACGTGCAGCACATGGTGCTCCATCGTGGTGACCGCACCCGCCGACGGGTCGACGGAGTGCACCACGGGGTCCGACAGGTAGGTGCGGACCAGGCGGTCGACGTTGCGGTCCAGGGTGGCCGAGAAGAGCATCCGCTGCCCTTCGGGGCGCACCTGGTCGAGCAGGGCCGTGACCTGGGGCATGAAGCCCATGTCGGCCATCTGGTCGGCCTCGTCGAGGACGGTGATGGCGACGTCGTCCAGCCGGCAGTCGCCGCGGTCGATGAGGTCCTTCAGCCGCCCCGGTGTCGCGACGACGACCTCCGCACCGGCCCGCAGCGCACCCGCCTGCCTGCCGATCGACATGCCGCCGACCACGGTGGCCAGCTTCAGCCGCACCGAGCGGGCGTACGGGGTGAGCGCGTCGGTCACCTGCTGGGCGAGCTCGCGGGTGGGGACCAGGACCAGGGCGAGCGGCTGGCCGGGGGGCC
>KE354420.1 GCA_000415505.1 Streptomyces afghaniensis 772 | reverse complement strand
GCCTATCTCAAGCCCGTGCGAAAGCGCCCCAACCTCACGGTCAGGACGCGCACCCTGGTCACCCGCGTCCTCTTCGAAGGCAAGCGGGCCGTCGGCGTCGAGTACCGGAGGGGGAGCGGCAGACCCCAGCGGGTGCGTGCCCGCGAGATCATCCTGTGCGGAGGTGCGATCAACTCCCCGCAACTGCTCCAGCTCTCGGGCGTCGGCAACGCCGAGGAACTGCGCGCCCTCGGCATCGACGTCGTACACGATCTGCCGGGCGTCGGCGAGAACCTCCAGGACCACCTGGAGGTGTACATCCAGTACGCCTGCAAGCAGCCGGTCTCCATGCAGCCGTACCTCGCGAAGTGGCGCGCCCCCTTCATCGGCCTGCAGTGGCTCTTCCGCACGGGCCCCGCCGCCACCAACCACTTCGAAGCGGGCGGCTTCGTCCGTAGCAACGAGGACGTCCCCTACCCCAACCTGATGTTCCACTTCCTGCCCGTCGCGGTCCGCTACGACGGCTCCGTGCCCGCCGGCGGACACGGGTATCAGGTGCACGTCGGGCCCATGTACTCCGACGCCGTCGGCTCGGTGAAGGTCAAGAGCAGGGACCCGGCCGAGCATCCGGCGCTGCGCTTCAACTACCTGTCCACCGAGCAGGACCGCCGCGAGTGGGTCGAGGCCGTCAGGGTCGCCCGCGAACTGCTCAACCAGCCCGCCATGGCTCCCTACAACGCCGGGGAGATCTCGCCGGGACCGTCCGTCGAGACCGACGAGGAGATCCTCGCCTGGGTCGCCAAGGACGGCGAGACCGCGCTGCACCCGTCATGTACCTGCAAGATGGGCACCGACGAGATGGCCGTCGTCGATCCGGGCAGTATGCGGGTGCACGGGGTGGAGGGACTGCGTGTCGTCGACGCGTCGGTGATGCCGTACATTACCAACGGCAACATCTACGCACCGGTGATGATGATCGCGGAAAAGGCGGCCGACCTCATCCTCGGGAAGGATCCGCTGCCGCCGTCCGCCGCCGCCTATTACCGGCACCGTCCCCTGCCGTAACCAGCACTTTTCAGACCGCCGACCGGCCCGGAGGCGAGGCGTTCCGGGCCTGCCGGTGCTGCGTCCTCGTGGCTGTCTCCTTGGCTAAACCGTCATCGGCCAACCCCTTGACGTGGGTTGCAGCCTTCTCCAGAGTGTTCCACCACAAGCAATTCGATGCACGATGCGCAACGCAATTCGCTCGAAGGGCCCTCGACGTGGCAGACCTGTACGTGGACGGACAATGGCGGGATCCCGTGGCCGGCGGCCACCGGGACATCCGCTGCCCCGCCGACGGCTCGCTCTCCGTGACGGTGTCCGAAGGCACCCGCCCCGACGCCGAGGCGGCCATCGCCGCGGCCCGCCGGGCCTTCGACGAAGGGCCCTGGCCGCGCACCCCCGAGCGCGAGCGCGGTGCCCTCCTGCTGCGCACCGCCGACCTCCTCGAACGCGACGCCGACGCGTTCGCCCGCGCGGAATCGCTGGACACCGGCAAACGGCTGGTGGAGAGCGAGTACGACATCGCCGACGTCGTCTCCTGCTTCCGCTACTACGGAGGGCTCGGCGGCACCGATGCGGGCCGGGTGATCGACACCGGCCGCGCCGACGCCGTCAGCCGCGTCGAGTACGGGCCGATCGGCGTGTGCGCACTGATCACCCCCTGGAACTACCCGCTGCTCCAGGCGAGTTGGAAGGTCGCGCCCGCTCTCCTCGCGGGCAACACGATCGTCCTCAAGCCCAGTGAGCTCACCCCCTCGACTTCCGTCCTGCTGATGAAGGCACTGGCGGAGGCCGGGCTCCCGGCCGGTGCCGCCAACCTCGTCCTGGGGACCGGGCCCGAGGTGGGGGCGCCCCTCGCCGAGGACCCGGCCGTCGACCTGGTCTCCTTCACCGGCGGCCTGGACACCGGCAGACGCATCATGGCCACCGCCGCCGCGACCGTGAAGAAGGTCGCACTGGAACTCGGCGGCAAGAACCCCAATGTCGTCTTCGCCGACGCCGACTTCGAGACGGCCGTGGACTTCGCGCTCACGGCCGTCTTCCTGCATTCGGGCCAGGTCTGCTCGGCCGGCGCCCGGCTGATCGTCGAGGACTCGCTGCACGACCGGTTCGTCGACGAGGTGGTCCGCCGCGCCCGGCGGATCCGGCTCGGCGGCCCCTTCGACCCGCGGGCCGAGACCGGCCCGCTGATCTCCGCCCAGCACCTGGCCAAGGTCGAGGCGTACGTCGCGGCCGGACTCGCCGAGGGCGCCGTCCTGCGCTGCGGCGGCGAACGCCCCGACGACCCGGCCCTGGCCGGCGGCCACTACTACCCGCCCACCGTGCTCGACGAGTGCGGTCAGGACATGCGGGTGGTGCACGAGGAGTCCTTCGGGCCCGTGCTCACCGTCGAGCGCTTCACCGACGAGGACGACGCCGTACGCATCGCCAACGACACCGAGTACGGACTCGCCGGCGCCGTCTGGACGCAGGACGCCGGGAAGGCCCAGCGGGTCGCCCGCCGGCTGCGCCACGGAACGGTGTGGATCAACGACTACCACCCCTATGTGCCGCAGGCGGAATGGGGCGGGTTCGGGCACTCCGGCGTGGGCCGGGAGCTGGGCCCGACCGGCCTGGACGAGTACCGCGAACCCAAACACATCTGGCAGAACATCCAACCCAGGCCGCAGCACTGGTTCCGCGGCTGAACGCCGAAAAGAGGTCGAACATGACCCCAGCAACGACCGAGGTGCCGCAGCGGCGCGGCACACCCCAGGACGCGGCAGGCACGCCGGTCATCTCCGTACGCGAGCTGTGGAAGGTGTTCGGACCGAAGGCGGACCAGGTACCGGGCTCCGAGGAACTGCGCGGGCTCACCCGCCGCGAACTGATGGACCGCACCGGATGCACCGCCGCCGTGCGCGACGTGAGCTTCGACGTCGCGCCCGGCGAGGTGTTCGTCGTCATGGGCCTGTCCGGTTCCGGCAAGTCCACCCTGGCGCGCTGTCTGACCCGACTCATCGAACCCACCGCCGGCGAGATCCTCTTCGAGGGCGAGAACATCCGCGACGCGGACGCGGGCCGCCTGCGCGAACTGCGCCGGAGCAAGTTCTCCATGGTCTTCCAGCACTTCGGGCTGCTGCCGCACCGGCGGGTCGTCGACAACGTGGCGTTCGGGCTGGAGATACGCGGCATGGGCCGGGCCGAGCGCACCAAGCGGGCCCTGGAGGTCGTCGAGCTCGTCGGCCTCTCGGGGTACGAGAGCTCCTATCCCGACCAGCTCTCCGGCGGTATGCAGCAGCGCGTCGGTCTCGCCCGCGCCCTGGCCGGTGACCCGGACGTGCTCCTCTTCGACGAGCCGTTCTCGGCGCTCGACCCGCTGATCCGCCGCGACATGCAGAACGAGGTCATCCGTCTGCACCACGAGGTCGGCAAGACGATGGTGTTCATCACCCACGACCTGTCCGAGGCGCTCAAGCTGGGCGACCGCATCCTCATCATGCGCGACGGCAGGACGGTCCAGTGCGGCACCGGCGACGAACTGGTCGGCGCCCCCGCCGACGACTACGTACGCGACTTCGTCAGGGACGTGCCCCGCGGTGACGTACTGACCCTGCGGTGGATCATGCGCCCGGCCGAGCCCGACGACCCCCTGGACGGCCCCGAGCTCGGCCCGGACGTCGTGGTGAAGGAGGCCACGCGTGCGGTGCTCGCCGCCGAGAAGCCGGTCAAGGTCGTGGAGGACGGCAAGCTGCTCGGCATCGTCGGCGACGAGGAGATCCTCGCGGTGGTCGCCGGGCAGGAAGGCGACGCGTGATGACCGTCGCGATGGAGAAACCGGAGAAGACCGGGACCGTGGAGCCACCCGCTCCCGCCCGGCGCGTGCGCACGGTCAACCGCGCCGTGGTGGTGGCCGCGATCCTGCTCCTCTGGCTGGTGCTCTTCGCCGTGCTGCGCGGCAAGCAGACCCTGTCCCTCGCGGCGGCCGACCTGACCGATCTGCACCGGTGGTTCAACGACGTCAACGACTCGATCGGCGCCGACCGCAACTCCAACCCCCTCTTCCTCTACTTCTTCAACGAGATCCGCCTGGTCATCGACACCCTGGTGACCTTCGTCCAGGAGCTGATCTCGCAGCCGTCCGCGGACCGCCCGGTTCCGCAGATCGGCTGGCTCGGCGTCGTCGGCATCGCCGGCTACGTCTCCTGGGCCGTGGGCAACTGGCGGGTGGCGCTGCTGGCCGTGGCCGGCTTCACCTTCCTCGGCCTGCAAGGGCTCTGGCAGGAGAGCATGGACACGCTGGCGCTGACCCTCTCCGCGGTCTTCGTCGCGCTGCTGTTCGCCATTCCCCTGGGCGTGTGGGCCGGACTGTCGGAACGGTTCCACCGGATCGTCACGCCGTTCCTGGACTTCATGCAGACGATGCCGACCTTCGTCTATCTGGCGCCGCTGACCCTGTTCTTCCTGATCGGTCCCGCCTCGGCCACGATCGCCACCGCCATCTACGCGGCACCACCGGCGATCCGCATCACCGCGCACGCCATCCGCTCCGTACCGGAAACCACGGTGGAGGCGGCGGACTCGATGGGCGCGACGCGGCGGCAGGCGCTGCTCAAGGTCCTGCTGCCGATGTCCAAGCGGACCGTGGTGATGGGCGTCAACCAGACCATCATGGCCGCTCTGGCCATGGTGACCATCGCCGCGCTGATCGACGCGCCCGGCCTCGGCAAGACCGTCGTCCAGGCCCTGCAGTCACTGGACGTCGGCACGGCGTTCAACGCCGGTCTGGCCATCGTCGTCATGGCCATCGTGCTGGACCGGGTCACCACCGCGGCGAGCGCGCGGGCGGAGACGGCCCGGGGCTCTGACAGCCCCTTCCTCAAGTGGCGCCGGCAGCTGCTCGCGGCAGGCGCCGTGGTGGCGCTGGTGCTGGCGTACCTGTCGCACACGTACGTGTGGGCGGCCGAGTTCCCCGGCGACGGCGGCATCGGCAGCAGCATCGCCAAGACGACGGCCGACGTGACCACCTGGGCACAGGACAACCTGTCGGGCCTGACCAACGCCTTCCGCGACACCCTCACCAACGGCCTGCTCAACCCGTTCCAGACCGTGCTGACCGACTCCCCGTCGGTGGGCTCGTCGGCGCCGCCCTCGTCGCCATCGGCACGGTGCTGGGCGGGTGGCGCGCCGGGGTCACCACGGCCGTGTGCGTGGGCCTGCTGGTCGGTACCGGTGTCTGGTCGGACGGCATGACGACGCTGGCGTCCACCGCGGTGGCGACGGTGCTCGTGATGCTGCTCGGCGTCGTCCTCGGGGTGTGGATGGGACGCAGCGCGCTCGTGGACCGGCTGCTGCGGCCCACCCTGGACGCGGCCCAGGTCATGCCGCCGTTCGTCTACCTCGTGCCGTTCCTCGCGCTGTTCGGCGCGACACGGTTCACAGCCATCGTCGCCGCCGTCGTCTACGCGGCGCCGGTCGCCATCAAGATCATCGCGGACGGCGTGCGGGCCGTGCCCGAGACCACCGTCGAGGCGGCCACGTCCACCGGGTGCAACACCTGGCAGATCATCACCAAGGTCCAACTGCCCATGTCCCGGGGCGCCCTGACCCTCGCGACCAACCAGGGCCTGATCTACGTGCTGTCGATGGTCGTGGTGGGCGGCCTGGTGGGTGCGGGTGCCCTCGGCTACGACGTCGTGGCCGGGTTCTCACAGGGCCAGCTGTACGGCAAGGGACTCGCGGCAGGGCTCGCCATCGTCCTGCTCGGAGTCATGTTCGACCGGATCACTCAGGCAGCGGCTCGCCGCGCCGGCGCTTAAGGAGCACCACACCATGGCACGACACTTCAGAGCCGGCGCGGCCGGCCTGGCCGTCCTCGGCCTCACCCTCACGGCCTGCTCGGGCGCGAAGGTAGGTGACGACAGCGCGGGCGGCTCGGGCAGCTCGGGCAAGTGCGGCACCTTCAACCTCGCGATCAACCCGTGGGTGGGCTATGAGGCGAACGCGGCGGTCCTCGCCTACGTCGCCGAGCACGACCTCGGCTGCAAGGTCGAACAGAAGAACCTGAAGGAGGAGATCGCCTGGCAGGGCTTCGGGACGGGCGAGGTCGACGCCGTCGTCGAGAACTGGGGCCACGACGATCTGAAGAAGAAGTACATCACCCAGCAGAAGACCGCCGTCGACGCGGGCCCGACCGGCAACAAGGGCCTCATCGGCTGGTACGTGCCGCCGTGGCTGGCGAAGGCGCACCCGGACATCCTCGACTGGAAGAACCTCAACAAGTACGCGTCGAAGTTCAAGACCTCCGAGTCGGGTGGCAAGGGCCAGCTCCTCGACGGCGATCCGTCGTTCGTCACCAACGACGAGGCGCTCGTGAAGAACCTCAAGCTGGACTTCAAGGTGGTGTACGCGGGCAGCGAGACCGCGCTCATCCAGGCGTACCGCAACGCCGAGAAGAACAAGGAATGGGTGATCGGCTACTTCTACGAGCCGCAGTGGTTCATGTCCGAGGTGCCGCTCAAGAAGGTCAGCCTGCCCGAGTACAAGACGGGCTGCGACGCCGACGCCGAGAAGGTCGCCTGCGACTACCCGGTGTACAAGCTCGACAAGATCGTCAGCGCCAAGTTCGCCAAGTCGGGCAGCCCGGCCTATGACCTGGTGAAGAAGTTCAACTGGACCAACGACGACCAGAACACCGTGGCCAAGTACATCGCGGTGGACAAGATGGCGCCGGAGGCCGCGGCGAAGAAGTGGGTCGAGGCCAACCGCGGCAAGGTCGACGCCTGGATCAAGTAGGGGCGCACGATTGTCTGTGTGAACCCGCCGGAAAGGCCCGGCAGGCTGTGTCTTCAGCCTGCCGGGCCTCGTCGTTTTCCGGTGATTCCTCCCCGCCGCTTCCAGGGTTTTTCCGGCGTCGCGGACCCCTTGACACGCCTGTCCACGGCGGGCACATTGAGTTGCGCAACCTGAACTCTGTTGCGCACACAGCAACTGCATCGCTTTCAACGTCGGAGGTGCGGCGATGGCGGGACCCCGGGTGGTCATCATCGGAGCGGGCGTCGTGGGAGCAGCGCTCGCCGATGAGATCTCCGCGCGAGGCTGGACCAATGTGACCGTCGTCGACCAGGGCCCGCTGCCCGCCACCGGGGGATCGTCGTCACACGCCCCGGGCCTGGTCTTCCAGACCAACCCCTCCAAGACCATGACCGAGATGGCCCGCTACACCGTCGAGAAGTTCTGCTCGCTGGACGTCGGCGGTGAGCCCTGCTTCCTCCAGGTCGGCGGCCTTGAGGTGGCGACCAGCCCGGAGCGCGTCACGGAGCTCCAGCGGCGCCACGGCTGGCTCACCTCCTGGGGCATCGAGTCCCGGCTGCTGACCACCGAGGAGTGCGTCGCACAGCACCCGCTCGTCAACCCGGACAAGGTCCTCGCCGGCCTCCATGTGCCCACGGACGGCCTCGCGAAGGCGGTCCTCGCCGTCGAGGCGCAGATCCGGCGGGCCACCGAACGCGGCGTGCGCTTCCTCGCCCGCCACGAAGTCCTCGACGTCCGGCGGGCCGACGGCGAGGTGACCGGCGTCCTCACCGACCAGGGCGAGATCCCCGCCGACATCGTCGTGTGCTGCGCCGGCATCTGGGGCCCGAGGATCGCCCGCATGGCCGGCATGAACCTCCCGCTCACGCCGCTCGCCCACCAGCTGGCCTGGACGGGCCCGGTACCGGCCCTGGCGGGCCAGACGCAGGAGGCGGTCCGCCCGATCCTGCGCCACCAGGACGCCGACCTCTACTACCGTGACCGCTTCGACGGCCTGGGCATCGGCTACTACGGCCACCGCCCGATGCCGATCTCGGCCGACGACATCCTCTCCGTGGACGAGGCCGACGAGATGCCGTCCGTCCTGAAGTTCACCGAGGAGGACTTCGAGGAGGCCTGGAGCGAGACCCAGTCCCTGCTTCCCGCGACGAAGGACGCCAAGGTCGAAGAGGGCATCAACGGCTTGTTCTCCTTCACCACCGACGGCCTGCCGCTGCTCGGCGAATCCCCGGACGTCAAGGGCTTCTGGGTCGCCGAGGCCGTCTGGGTCACCCACTCCGCGGGCGTCGGCCGGGCCATGGCCGAGTGGCTGGTCGACGGTCACTGCTCCTCGTTCGACCTGCACGAGTGCGACGTCAACCGCTTTGAACCGCACCAGCTCTCGCCCGAGTACGTGCTGGCCCGCGACTGCCAGAACTTCGTCGAGGTCTACGACATCCTCCACCCCCTCCAGCCGTCGGGAGACCCGCGCCCGATCCGCACGAGCCCGTTCCACGCCCGCCAGCAGGAGCTCGGCGCCTTCTTCCTGGAGGCCAACGGCTGGGAGCGCCCGCAGTGGTACGAGGCCAACGCGGGCCTGGTCGAAGGCCGTTCCATCCCGACCCCCAACGACTGGGCCGCGCGCTACTGGTCGCCCGTCGTCGGCGCCGAGGCCCAGGTCACCCGCGAGACCGTCGCGATGTACGACATGACGGCCCTCAAGCGCCTGGAGGTCAGCGGCCCCGGCGCCGCCGCCTTCCTGGAGCGGCTGTGCACCGGCAAGGTCGCCAAGTCCGTCGGCTCGGTGACGTACACGCTGCTGCTCGACCACGACGGCGGCATCCGCAGCGACATCACCGTCGCCCGGCTGGCCCCCGACCGCTTCCAGGTCGGCGCCAACGGCAACCTGGACCTCGACTGGTTCACGCGTCACCTCCCCGCCGACGGCACGGTCCAGGTCCGTGACATCACGCCCGGCACGTGCTGCATCGGCCTGTGGGGGCCGCGCGCCCGCGAGGTCCTGCAGCCGCTCACCGATGCCGACTTCTCGGCGACCGGCCTGAAGTACTTCCGCGCCAAGCGCGCCCACATCGGCTCCGTCCCGGTGACGGCCATGCGCCTGTCGTACGTCGGGGAGCTCGGCTGGGAGCTGTACACCACCGCCGACCTGGGCCAGAAGCTGTGGGACACCCTCCGGCAGGCGGCCGAACCGCTCGGCGGCATCGTCGCCGGCCGCGGCGCCTTCAACAGTCTGCGCCTGGAGAAGGGCTACCGGTCCTTCGGTACCGACATGACCTACGAGCACGATCCCTACGAGGCCGGAGTCGGGTTCGCCGTCAAGCTCGACAAGGACGACTTCATCGGCAAGGCGGCGCTGGAGCGGCGGAGGGTCGACGTACGGCGGAAGCTGACCTGCCTCACCATCGACGACCCCAGGGCGGTCGTGATGGGCAAGGAGCCGGTGTACGACGGTGACTGTGCGGTCGGGTACGTCACGAGCGCGGCGTACGGCTACACGATCGGCAAGGGCATCGCCTATGCGTGGCTGCCGGCTGAGCTTGCCGCTCCGGGGACCGTCGTGCACATCGGGTACTTCGACCAGTCCGTCGAGGCCGTGGTCGCCGAGGAGCCGTTGTTCGATCCGGCGATGTCCCGTCTTCGTGGCTGAGTCCTCGGCGTTGGAAGGAACTCCAGGTGACCGCACAACTCCTTGACGGCAAGGCGACCGCCGCCGCCATCCGTCTCGAACTGGCCGAGCGCGTGGCCAAGTTGACCGCGACCACCGGCCGTGCGCCGGGCCTCGGTACCGTGCTGGTCGGCGACGACCCCGGCAGCCGCGCCTACGTCGGCGGCAAGCACCGGGACTGCGCGCAGGTGGGCATCGCCTCCATCCGGCGGGAGCTGCCCGCCGACGCCTCGCAGCGGCAGGTCGAGGAGACGATCGACGAACTCAACGCCGACCCGGCCTGCACCGGGTACATCGTCCAGCTCCCGCTCCCGCGCCACCTCGACGCCAACGCCGTACTGGAACGCATGGACCCGGCCAAGGACGCCGACGGACTGCACCCCGTCAACCTCGGCCGGCTCGTCCTCGGCGTCGAGGCCCCGCTGCCGTGCACCCCGCGCGGCATCGTCGAACTGCTCCGCCGCCACGACGTGCCGCTCGCGGGAGCGCGGGTGTGCGTGATCGGCCGGGGCATCACCGTCGGACGGCCCATCGGACTGCTGCTCACCCGCAGGTCCGAGAACGCCACCGTGACCCTGTGCCACACCGGAACCAAGGGCCTGGCCTGGCACGTACGCGAGGCGGACATCGTCGTCGCCGCAGCCGGCTCGCCCGGACTGATCACCAAGGACATGCTGCGCCCCGGCGCGGCCGTCCTGGACGTCGGCATCACCCGCACCGACCAGGGCCTGGTGGGTGACATCCACCCGGACGCCGCCCGGGTCGCCGGCTGGCTGGCGCCGATGCCCGGGGGTGTGGGCCCCATGACCCGGGCCATGTTGCTCGCCAATGTCGTCGAGGCCGCCGAGAGGAACGCGAACCCCGTATGAACGCGCTGAACACCCCCCTGGCGGAGCTGGACCCCGAGGTCCACGCGGCGCTCCGCGCCGAACTGCACCGCCAGCAGTCCACCCTGGAGATGATCGCCTCCGAGAACTTCGCGCCCTCCGCCGTCATGGAGGCGCAGGGCTCGGTCGCGACCAACAAGTACGCCGAGGGCTACCCCGGCCGCCGCTACTACGGCGGCTGCGAACACGTCGACGTCACCGAGCGGCTGGCCATCGAGCGCGTCAAGTCCCTCTTCGGCGCGGGCTTCGCCAACGTGCAGCCCCACTCGGGCGCCCAGGCGAACACCGCCGTCTTCTTCGCCCTGCTCCAGCCCGGCGACACCGTCCTCGGCCTCGACCTCGCGCACGGCGGGCACCTCACGCACGGCATGCGCATCAACTACAGCGGCAAGATGCTGAACGTCGTGCCGTACCACGTGTCCGAGGGGGACAACCTCGTCGACATGGACGAGGTCGAGCACCTCGCCAAGGAACACCGCCCCAAGATGATCATCGCGGGCTGGTCGGCGTACCCGAGGCAGCTGGACTTCGCGGCCTTCCGCCGGATCGCCGACGAGGTGGGTGCCCTGCTGATGGTCGACATGGCGCACTTCGCCGGACTGGTGGCGGCGGGACTGCACCCCAGCCCCGTACCGCACGCCCACGTCACGACCACCACGACCCACAAGACCCTCGGCGGCCCGCGCGGCGGTGTCATCCTCACCAACGAGGCCGACCTCGCCAAGAAGATCAACTCGGCGGTCTTCCCCGGGATGCAGGGCGGCCCCCTGGAGCACGTCATCGCCGCGAAGGCGGTGTCGTTCAAGGTCGCCGCGTCACCGGAGTTCGCCGAACGCCAGGCCCGTACGCTCTCCGGTTCCCGCATCCTGGCCGAACGCCTCACCCGGGCGGACGCGGCGGCGGCCGGCGTGAAGGTCCTGACAGGCGGCACGGATGTCCACCTGGTCCTGGTCGACCTACGCGACTCGGAGCTCGACGGCCGGCAGGCCGAGGACCTGCTTCACGAGATCGGCATCACCGTCAACCGCAACGCCGTGCCCTTCGACCCGCGCCCGCCCATGGTCACCTCGGGCCTGCGCATCGGCACCCCGGCCCTGGCCACCCGCGGCTTCACGGAGGCGGACTTCGCCGAGGTCGCGGACGCGATCGCCCTCGCCCTCCAGCCGGAGCCGGACGTGCCCGCCTTGCGCGCCCGCACTCAGGCCCTGGCCGCCAAGCACCCGCTCTACCCGCACCTGTCCGAAGACGGAGACGCCCGATGAGCCCCCGCACCCCCGGCGCCGAGCTCCCGGAACACCCCGACTGGCTGTGGCGCAACCCCGAGCCGAAGCGCTCGTACGACGTCGTCATCGTGGGCGGCGGGGGCCACGGCCTGGCCACCGCCCACTACCTGGCGAAGAACCACGGCATCACCAACGTCGCCGTGCTGGAGAAGGGCTGGCTGGCGGGCGGCAACATGGCCCGCAACACCACGATCATCCGCTCCAACTACCTCTGGGACGAGAGCGCCGGCATCTACGAGCACGCGCTCAGGCTGTGGGAGGGCCTGGCCGAGGAACTCGACTACCCGATCCTCTTCTCCCAGCGCGGCGTGCTGAACCTCGCCCACAGCCTCCAGGACGTCCGCGACAGCGTGCGCCGCGTCGAGGCCAACCGCCTCAACGGCGTGGACGCCGAGTGGCTCGACGCGGACGGTGTCAAGGACGTCTGCCCGATCGTCAACATCTCCCCGGACGTGCGCTATCCGGTCCTGGGCGCGACCTACCAGCCGCGCGCGGGCATCGCCAAGCACGACCACGTGGCCTGGGGCCTCGCCCGCTCCGCCGACGTCGCCGGGATCGACATCATCCAGAACTGCGAGGTGACCGGCCTCGACGTCGTCGACAACCGGGTGGTGGGAGTCCGGACCACCCGCGGCCCGATCGCGGCGGGCAAGGTCGCCCTCTGCTCGGCGGGCCACACCTCGGTGCTCGCGGCCATGGCGGGCATCGAACTCCCCGTCCAGAGCCACCCCTTGCAGGCACTGGTGTCGGAGCTGCTGGAACCCGTCCATCCGACGGTCGTCATGTCCAACGCCGTCCACGTGTACGTCAGCCAGGCGCACAAGGGCGAGCTGGTGATGGGCGCGGGCATCGACGCGTACAACTCCTACACCCAGCGCGGCGCCTTCCACATCATCGAGCAGCAGATGTCGGCGGCCCTGGAGCTCTTCCCGGTCTTCGCCCGGGCCCACGTCCTGCGGACCTGGGGCGGCATCGTCGACGTCAGCCCCGACGCCTCACCGATCATCGGCCTCAGCCCGGTCGACAACCTCTACCTCAACTGCGGCTGGGGAACCGGCGGTTTCAAGGCCACTCCCGGGGTCGGCTGGGTCTACGCCCACACCATCGCCCACGACACCCCGCATCCGCTGAACGCCCCCTTCTCGCTCGACCGTTTCACCACCGGCGCGCTCGTCGACGAGCACGGCGCGGCCGCGGTGGCCCACTAGGACCATCAGGGAGCCGACCCATGCTGCTGATCCCCTGCCCGTGGTGCGGGCCCCGCGACGAGGCCGAGTTCCACTACGGCGGCCAGGCCCACGTGCCGTACCCGCAGGACCCGTCCTCCCTCACCGACGAGGACTGGGCCCGCTACCTCTTCTTCCGCGACAACCCCAGGGGCCCCTTCGCCGAACGCTGGACCCACGCGTCGGGCTGCCGCCGCTGGTTCAACGCGGTGCGGGACACGTCGACGAACGAGATCCTGACGGTGTACCGGGCGGGGGAGGAGCGCCCTGCCACCTTCGAGTCACGCCAGGTGCATCCAGCCCGTCCGGCGCTTGAGGACGAGGCCGTTCAGGCCGAAGCGGGGTCCGGGGCGGCAGCCCCGGTGGAGGTGCGGGGGGCGCAGCCACCGCTGGGGTCTGGACCTGGGGCGGCAGCCCCGGTGGGGGTGCAGGGGGCGCAGCCCCCGCGGGGGTCCGGGGGCGCAGCCCCCAGCGGGGTCGAAGGGGCGGAGCCCCTGGAGGATCGGACGGGTAGGGGCGGCGGGGGCGAGGAAACCCAGCCGTTCCGCCACCCCACCCGCGGCCGAATCCACCGCGACACCCCGCTCACCTTCACCTTCGACGGCACCGCGTACCAGGGCTACAAGGGCGACACCCTCGCCTCCGCCCTCCTCGCCAACGGCGTCATCCAGACCGGCACCAGCATCAAGCTGGGCCGCCCCCGCGGCATCTTCTCGGCCGGCGTCGAGGAGCCCAACGCGGTCGTCCAGATCGAGGCCCCGTTCCCCGAGCCCATGCTCCCCGCCACCACCGTCGAGCTCTACGACGGCCTGGTCGCGACCGGCCTCCCCGGCCAGGGCCGCCTCGCCACCGCCCCGGACCCGGCCCGCTACGACGCCGTACACGCCCACTGCGACCTCTTGGTCGTCGGCGCGGGCCCGGCCGGCCTCGCCGCAGCGGCAGCCGCCGCCCGCTCAGGTGCCCGCGTCATCCTCGCCGACGACCAGCCGGAACCCGGCGGCAGCCTCCTCGGCACCGGCGAACTCCTGGACTGGGTGGACGACACCACCGCCCGACTCGACGCGGCCCCCGACGTACGCGTACTGCGCCGCACCACTGTCTTCGGCTACTACGACGACAACCACCTCCTCGCCGTGGAGCGCCGCACCAACCACCTCGGCGCCGAGGCCCCGGAGCACGTCTCCCGCGAACGCGTCTGGCGCATCCGCGCCCGCCGGGTCGTCCTCGCCACCGGCGCGCACGAACGCTCGCTGGCCTTCGCGGACAACGACCGCCCCGGCGTGATGCTGGCCGCCTCGGCCCGCGCCTACGTCAACCGCCACGGCGTCCTGCCCGGCCGTCACGCGGTCGTCTTCACCACCAACGACAGCGCCTATGCGGCAGCACTGGACCTCGCCGCGGCGGGCGTGGCGGTCGAGGCCGTCGTCGACACCCGCGCCGAGCCGGGGGAGTGGGCGGAGCGTGCCCGGCAGGCCGGCATCGAGGTGCTGACGGGCCACGCCGTCACCGGCACGGAAGGCGCCCCCCGGCTCACTTCCGTGACCGTCGCCCCGTACGGAGAGACAACAGGCCGACGGGAGTTCGCCGCCGACCTGCTCCTGGTCTCCGGCGGCTGGAACCCGGTCGCGCACCTGTTCAGCCAGGCGGGAGGCAAGCTCCGCCACGACGAGGAGCTCGGCACCTTCGTCCCCGACACCTGCCGTCAGGCGGTCGAGGTCGCGGGCGGCGCGAGCGGCGCATTCGAGCTGGCCCGGGTCCTAGCGCAGGGAGCGGCGGCCGGTGCCCGCGCGCTTCAGGCCGAGGGCTACACCTGTGAATCCCCGCGCCTGCCCCAGGTGGCCACGCCACCGCAGACGCCGCCCATGCGCGTGTTCACCATCCCTAGCCGGGAAGGCGCCCCGCGCTTCGTCGACCTGCAACGCGACGTCACCGTCGACGACCTGGCCCGGGCGACCGGTGCGGGCATGCGCTCCGTGGAGCACACCAAGCGGTACACCACGGCCGGCACGGCGAACGACCAGGGCAAGACCTCCGGCGTCCTGGCCAGTGGCGTCGTCGCCGAACTGCTCGGCGTGGACGTCTCCGCGCTCGGCACCACCACCTTCCGGCCGCCGTACACCCCCGTCTCCTTCGCCGCCCTCGCCGGCCGCGACCGTGGTGCGCTGCTCGACCCGATCCGCACCACCGCCCTGCACGAATGGCATGTCGCGCACGGCGCCCTGTTCGAGAACGTCGGCCAGTGGAAGCGGCCCTGGTACTACCCGCAGGACGGCGAGGACATGGAGACGGCCGTACTGCGCGAGTGTGCCGCCGCCCGCGAGGGCGTCGCCTTCATGGACGCCTCCACCCTCGGCAAGATCGACGTTCAGGGCCCGGACGCCGGCGTCTTCCTCGACCTGCTCTACACCAACATGATGAGCACCCTGAAGGTCGGCATGATCCGCTACGGCGTGATGTGCCGCCCGGACGGCATGGTCTTCGACGACGGCACGGTGATCCGCCTCGACCAGGACCGCTACCTGGTCACCACCACGACGGGCAACGCAGCCGCCGTGCTGGACTGGATGGAGGAGTGGCTGCAGACGGAGTGGCCCGAACTGCGCGTCCACTGCACGTCGGTGACCGAGCAGTGGGCCACCGTCGCCCTGGTCGGCCCGCGCTCCCGCGAGGTCCTCGGCTCGCTCGCGCCCCGACTCGCCGTCGCCAACGAGGACTTCCCGTTCATGGCGTGGCGCGAGACGACCGTCGCCGGCATCGAGGCGCGCGTGTGCCGGATCAGCTTCTCCGGTGAACTCGCCTACGAGATCAACGTGTCACCGTGGGAGGCCCTCGCCCTGTGGGAGGCGCTGTACGAGGCCGGCGCCCCGTACGGCATCACCCCGTACGGCACGGAGACCATGCACGTCCTGCGCGCGGAGAAGGGCTATCCGATCGTCGGCCAGGACACCGACGGCACCGTGACGCCGCAGGACCTCGGCATGAGCTGGGTGGTGTCGAAGAAGAAGCGGGACTTCATCGGCAAGCGGTCCCACGCCCGCGCCGACACCGCCCGCCCCGACCGCAAGCACCTGGTCGGGCTGCTTCCGGAGGACCCGGGAACGTTCCTCCCCGAAGGCACGCACCTGGTCGCCGGCAGTGTGCTGCCCGCGCCGCCCGTCCCGATGCTCGGTCACGTCACCTCCAGCTACCGCAGCGCGGCCCTCGGCCGGACCTTCGCCCTCGCGCTCGTCAAGGGCGGCCGGGACCGCATCGGTGAGCGCCTCTACGCCCCCGTGGGCGACCGGCTGGTCCCGGTGACCGTCGCGAGCCCCGTCCTCTACGACCCTGAGGGAGCCCGCCGCGATGGCTGACACCGCCGTTACCACCCCGCTCCGCAGCCCGCTGTCGCCTGCCGCCGGCCGGCTGGCCGCCGCGACCCGCGCCTCCGGGGGCGCGGTCCGGCTGGCGGAACTGCCCTTCCTGACCCAGCTCAATGTGCGTCTCGACCCCAAGGGAGCGGCGGCGGACGCCGTGGGACTGGCGCTGGGGCTCCAACTCCCCGTCGAACCCGGCGCCGTGGTCCGCGCCGGGGAGCTGACCGCGCTGTGGCTCGGCCCCGACGAATGGCTCGTGGTGGGACCGCCTGGCGGTCGGCGGGACCTGGAGAGCCGGATCCGTGAGGCCGCGGGCGACGAACCCGTGTCCGTCATCGATGTGTCGGCCCAGCGCACCACGCTCCTCGTCGCCGGCCCCCGGGCCCGCGACCTGCTGGCCCACGGCTGCTCGCTCGATCTTCACCCGCGGGTCTTCGGCCCGGGGCGCTGCGCCCAGACCAACCTGGCCCGCACCCAGGTCGTCCTGGTCGCCCGTGACGACCCCAGGGCCGGGTTCTGGGTGCTGGTCCGTGCGTCCTTCGCCGGCCACCTGACGGACTGGCTGCTGGACGCGGCCGTGGAGTGGACGGGCTGACGCGGGCAGCGTGAAGCGGCGGTCGGTGATCCGGACACCGGATCACCGACCGCCGCTTGGCATGAGGGGCCTGTTCCGCGCTTGGCGTGAACCTCGGTCCGCGTGGGCGAGACGGTGGCTCTCAGTCCGCGTGGGCAAGACGTTGGCTCTCAGTCCGCGTGGACGAGACGTTGACTGAGCTCGTCCGCTCCCGCGACCAGCAGGGGCGCGAGTTCGTGCATCCGCTCCACGGTGAGCCGGAAGGCCGGCCCCGACGCGCTGAGGGCGGCGACGACCTCGCCGTCGCCCGAACGCACGGGGGCGGACAGGGCGTTGAGGCCCTCCTCGTATTCCTCCAGCGTGATGGCATAGCCCTGCTCACGGGCTGCGGACAGGTCCGCCTCCAGTTTCTTCCTGGAGGTCACCGTGCGCGGTGTCAGCCGGGGGAGGCCGGCCTCGGCGAGGAGCGCGTCGCGTTCCTCGCGGGCGAGGTGGGCCAGGAGGACCTTGCCGCTCGACGTGCAGTGCAGCGGCGTCAGCCGTCCCACCCAGTTCTGCGCGGCGATGGCCGCCGAGCCGCGCACCTGGTAGAGGTTGATCGCGTGGTGGGACTCGAGCACGGCGATGTTCATCGTCTCGCCCACGTCGTCGACGAGACGCTCACAGATCCCGCGCCCGTGTCTGGTGACGGCGATACGGCCCGTCACGGCGCCGGCCAGGCGCACGACCCCGAAGCCGAGACGGTACTTTCCCCGTTCGTTCTCCTGCTCGACCATCCCATGCGCTTCCAGCGCGCCGAGCAGACGGAAAGCGGTGGACTTGTGGACGTCGATCGCCGCGGCCACCTCACTCACGCCCGCCTCGCCGTGCTGGGCGAGGATCTCCAGCACGGCGACGGCACGGTCAACGGATTGCACTCCGCCACTGGGAGCGCCTGCGGTCTCAGCGCCGTGGTTGCTCATGGCGAAACTCTAGGTGCAATGGGCAACGGGTGTGAGGGGGTGGGGCTCATTTTCCTCAAACAGATCTCTCAACGGAAGACGACCGTACGGTTGCCGTTGACCATGACGCGGCTCTGAGTGTGCCATTCCACCGCCCGCGCCAGGACCTGCGCCTCGACGTCGCGCCCCAGGGCCACCATGCTGTCGGGCCCCTGCGAGTGGTTCACGCGGATGACGTCCTGCTCGATGATGGGGCCCTCGTCGAGGTCCGGGGTGACGTAGTGGGCCGTCGCTCCGACGAGCTTGACGCCGCGCTCGTACGCCTGGACATAGGGACGCGCGCCCTTGAAGCTCGGCAGGAACGAGTGGTGGATGTTGATCGCCCGGCCCTCGAGCTGCTTGCACAGGTCGTTCGACAGGATCTGCATGTAGCGGGCGAGGACCACCAGATCGATGTCCAGCTCGTCGACGAGCTCCAGCAGCCGCGCCTCCGCCTCCGGCTTCGTCTCCCGGGTGACGGGCACGTGGTGGAAGGGGATCCCGTAGCTCTCGGCGAGCGGCTCGAAGTCCCGGTGGTTGGAGACGATCGCCGGCACCTCGATGTTCAGCGCGCCGGCGCGCCAGCGGAAGAGCAGGTCGTTCAGGCAGTGCCCGAACTTCGAGACCATGATCAGCGTGCGCGTCGGCGTCGACGCCTCGTACAGCTGCCAGGAGATGCGGTACGCCTCCGCCACCTGCGCGAAGCCGGACTTCAGGTCCTCCAGTGAAGTGCCCGGGTCCGCTACGTCGAAGTGCACCCGCATGAAGAAGCGGTCCTGCAGCCGGTCGTCGAACTGCTGGCTCTCCTGGATGTTCCCGGAGTGCCGGACCAGGAAGCCGGTCACGGCGTGGACGAGGCCCGAGCGGTCGGGGCACGACAGGGTGAGGACGAACTCGCGGCCGGTTGTGGGTCCAAGAGACACGGAGCCCTCCCAGAGGGAAGTGCGTATTACGCAACGAGCTGACTGATACGCAACATGGTCCTGGCTGTGACGGCCTGCGGTCAAGGGCTTGACACCGCTTCGGCCGGACTGCACCGTGAGTTGCGTAGCAAGAAGCATGTTGCACATGAGGCAACCACTCGCCCGCCCGAGGCGCTTCACTCCGAGGTGAACCATGACGACGACCGGCCTGCCGGAGAGCCTGATCGCGACCCTCCCCGGTGACCACTACACGGACCCGGAGATCTTCCGCCTGGAGCAGGAACACATATTTGAATCCATGTGGTTCTGCGCGGCACGCGCGTCGGAACTGTCCAAGCCGGGCGCCTTCCGGACCGTGGACGTCGGGCGGGAGAGCATCCTGCTGACCCGGTCGCGGGACGGCTCCGTGCGGGCCTTCTTCAACGTGTGCCGGCACCGGGGCGCGAAGCTGTGCACACAGGAGTCCGGCGAAGTGAAGCGGGCCTTCCAGTGCCCGTACCACGCCTGGACGTACGACTTCAACGGCAAGCTGGTCGCGGCACCGAACCTGACCAGGATGCCGGACGTCGGCCGTACCGAGTACGGCCTGGCACCAGTGGCGGTACGCGAGTGGCTCGGCTATGTGTGGGTGTGCCTGGCCGAGAATCCGCCCTCGTTCGAGCAGTCGGTGATCGCGGACGTGGTCGCGCGCCTGGGCGACGTGGAGTCCATCGAGCGGTACGACGTCGAGAGCCTGGAGGTCGGCCGGCGGATCGTCTACGACGTCAAGGCCAACTGGAAGCTCATCATCGAGAACTTCATGGAGTGCTACCACTGCGCGACGATCCACCCCGAGCTGACCGAGGTCCTCCCGGAGTTCGCCGACGGCTACGCGGCGCAGTTCTACGTGGGGCACGGCGCCGAGTTCGGCTCGGACGTCCAGGGCTTCACCGTGGACGGCTCGCAGGGCCTGGACCGTATCCCCACGGTCTCCGAGGAACAGGACCGCCGGTACTACGCGATCACGGTGCGTCCGCAGGTGTTCATCAACCTGGTCCCCGACCACGTGATCTTCCACCGGATGTTCCCGGTGTCGGTCGACCGCACGATCGTGGAGTGCGACTGGCTGTACCTGAAGGGTGTGGTGGAGAGCGGTAGGGACGTCAGCCGGTCGGTCGAGCTGTTCGACCGCGTCAACCGGCAGGACTTCGACGCCTGTGAGCGCTGCCAGCCCGCGATGAGCTCCCGGCTGTACGCCAAGGGCGGTGTCCTGGTGCCCAGCGAGCACCACATCGGCGAGTTCCACGACTGGGTCCAGGACCGCCTCGGCACCCGCGCGAACCTCGCGGAGCGCTAGCGTCGTGGGGCAGGCGGGACTGTGCGGACCCTCCAGGCGGATTCGACTGTCCGGGACGCGCCCGGCCCGAGCCGAAGCACCGGCACCCTGCCGAGTTCTTACCGGCTGTTCGTCCGGCTCCTCGGCACCAACAACCTGCCGGACTGATCTCGCCTGCCGTGTCGTCAGCACTCGATGACGTTGACCGCGAGCCCGCCGCGGGCCGTCTCCTTGTACTTGACCTTCATGTCGGCGCCCGTCTCCTTCATGGTCTTGATGACCTTGTCCAGGGAGACGTGGTGGCGGCCGTCGCCTCGCAGGGCCATCCGGGCCGCGGTGACGGCTTTGACCGCCGCCATGCCGTTGCGCTCGATGCACGGGATCTGCACCAGGCCGCCGACCGGGTCGCAGGTCAGGCCCAGGTTGTGCTCCATGCCGATCTCGGCGGCGTTCTCCACTTGTTCGGGCGAGCCGCCGAGCACCTCCGCGAGGCCGCCCGCGGCCATGGAACAGGCGGCGCCGACCTCGCCCTGGCAGCCGACCTCGGCGCCCGAGATCGAGGCGTTCTCCTTGAACAGCAGGCCGACGGCGCCGGCCGCCAGCAGGAACCGGACCACCGCGTCGTCGTCGGCTCCGTGGACGAAGTCGACGTAGTAGTGCAGGACGGCCGGGATGATGCCGGCCGCGCCGTTCGTCGGGGCGGTGACCACCCGGCCGCCGGCCGCGTTCTCCTCGTTGACCGCCATGGCGTAGAGGGTCACCCACTCCAACGACCGCGCCGCCGGTTCGCCGTCGGTCCGCAGCGCCTTGGCCACGGCGGGGGCCCGGCGGCGGACCTTGAGCCCGCCGGGCAGGATCCCCTCAGAGGACAGCCCGCGCGCCACGCACTGCCGCATCACCCGCCAGATCTCCAGCAGTTCCGCCCGGATCTCCTCCTCGGTGCGCCACGCCAGCTCGTTCTCCAGCATCAGCGCCGAGATCGACAGACCCGTCTCCCGGGTCAGGCGCAGCAGCTCGTCGCCGCTGCCGAACGGGTACTTGACCACCGTGTCGTCGACCTTGACCCGGTCCGCACCGGCCGCGGCCTCGTCGACGACGAACCCGCCGCCGACCGAGTAGTAGGTGGCCTCCAGCAGGGACAGCCCCTCGGCGTCGTACGCGAACAGCCTCATGCCGTTGGCGTGGTACGGCAGGGAACGGCGGCGGTGCAGGACCAACTGCCGCTCCGCGTCGAAACGGATCTCGTGGGTGTCGCCGAGCTCGCGGCCCAGCAGGCGCAGCCGTCCCGTCGCCCTGATCCGCTCGACGTCCCGTTCGGCCGCGCCGACGTCCACCGTGTGCGGCTCGTTGCCCTCGAGGCCGAGCAGGACGGCCTTGGGGGTGCCGTGACCGTGGCCGGTGGCCCCCAGGGAGCCGAAGAGCTCGGCTCGTACCGACGCCGTCCGCGCGAGCAGATCCTCCTTCTCCAGCCGGCTGGTGAACATGCGGGCGGCCCGCATGGGACCGACCGTGTGCGAACTGGACGGGCCTATGCCGATGGAGAAGAGATCGAAGACGGAGATGGCCACGAGCGGGCTCCTGCCTGGGTTTCTGATGAAGCAACCGGCATCTCTATACGCAACAGCCTTTCTGCTGTGTTCCGTGTTGTCAAGGCGCCTGCCGCGGGCCGATGTGACGCGTGCATGACAGCATCAAACGCGCTGTCCGTCACTGAACGAGACGAGCGCCCATCGCGCCCCGACCGCTCAGGTTTCGCTGGGGTCTTCGCGCTCGATGCCCAGCTGCTCGATCGCCGAGGCCATGTGCGCGTGCAGGATCTCCTGGGCCGCTGCCGCGTCTCCTCGCGCGATCGCGTCGGCGATGGGCGTGTGGGACGTCGCGGACATGGCCAGATCACGGCGTTCGCCGGCAGCGCTCATGATCACCACGCGCATCGGTCCCTCGAGTTGCCGCCAGGTCTTCAGGAGTATCGAGTTGCCGGAGAGTTCACACAACAGGAGATGGAAGCCGAGATCGGCTTCGACCTTCGCGGCCAGATCCGCGCCTGATTCGAAGGCGTCACGGAGCTTCTCCAGGGCCTCGCCCAGGGCTGCGGCCGCTTCCTGCCTGCGCGGTGACGCGATGATCTGTGCCACCGCGAGTCCCTCCAGCGCTTCCCGGACCTGGAAGAGCTCCCGCACCTCGGTCGGGGTCAGCTGGGACACGCGCAGCATGCCGCGGGCTCCCGCCGTGACGAGCCCCTCCTGCTGGAGATGGCGCAGGGCCTCCCGTACCGTGCCGCGGCTCACCGACAGGTGCTCGGCGATCTCCACCTCGCCGAGGTGGTCGCCGGGGCGGTACCGGCCGGTCGTGATGGCCGTCCGCAAGGCCGCGAGCGCCTGCTCCCGGAGGGTCGTCGAGCGGGTGAGACTGGAAAGCGCCTGACCGGACACGGTCGAACCCCCTTCAACTCCGCGAGTGATCATAGTAGCCCGCGATGCTGTCATCTGTTGACAGTCGGCAGTTCCGGGCCAATCCCTGTCGAGTGGGTTGACACGTCCCGCCACCGGGATCAGCATCGACCCTCGACTGTTAACAGTCGACAGCCAACAGTCCGACCTGGGACGCCCGCCTACGATCAAGGAGGATCGGCATGGCTGAGTTCACAGCGCCACAGCAGGCGGCGCAGGGTTCGCCGGAGCGACTGAGAGTCGCCATCGGATGCGGAGTCGGCGCGACCATCGAGACGTACGACTTCATCGGCTTCGGAACGGCCGCGGCCCTCTACTTCGGTGACGTGTTCTTCCCCGACTCCGACCCGCTGTCGGCCACCTTGCTGTCCTTCGCGACGCTCGGCATCGGCTTCGCCGCACGGCCGCTGGGCGGCATCGTCGCAGGGCACCTCGGCGACCGCGTCGGCCGCAAACCCGTACTGGTCGGATCGCTGCTGCTGATGGGCATCGCGACCGTGCTGATCGGCTGTCTGCCCACCTACCAGATGGTCGGAGTCTGGGCGCCGATCCTGCTGGTGGTCGTCCGCGTGATCCAAGGGCTCGCGTTCGGCGCCGAGTGGGGCGGCGCCATCCTGATGACCTTCGAGCACGCCCCATGGCGACGGCGCGGCCTCTACACGGGCATCACGCAGGCCGGTTTCCCGGTGGGTCTGCTGCTCGCCAACCTCGCCTTCCTCCTGAGCCGGCACACCCTGGACGACAACTGGGCCTGGCGCGTGCCGTTCCTGCTCAGTGCCGTCCTCATCGCCGTGGGGATCTTCATCCGGCTCAAGATCGACGAATCGCCCCAGTTCGAGGCCCTCAAGGAGTCCGGCGAGGTCGTCAAGAACCCGCTGTTCGCGGTGATCCGGGACGACTGGCGCAACGTCCTGCGGGCCTTCTGCCTGCGCATCACCGAGACGGCGGGATACGCCGTCTCGATCACCTTCGTCCTGTCCTACCTGGACGACGGCGACGCCCCCGACGTCTCCGGCACCACCAGCCTCACCGCCCTGGTCACGGCCGCCGCCCTCGGCATCGCCGCCACCACGCTCTGGGGCGGCCTGTCGGACCGGGTCGGCCGCCGCCCGGTCTACCTGTTCGGCTGCGCGGTGAGCGTCGTATGGGGCATCCCGCTCTTCCTGCTCGTCAACACCGAAGCCGCGGCACTCATCCTGATCGCCTTCGTGATCAGCTATGCCGTCTGCCAGAACTCGCTGGCCGGTGTCCAAGGCGCCTGGTTTTGCGAGCTGTTCGCCACCGGGACCCGCACCGCCGGAACGTCCCTGGCCTACCAGCTCTCCGCGGTCGTCTCCGGCTTCACTCCCATGATCGCCACCGCGCTGTACTCCGCTACCGGATGGACCGGGCCCGCGGTTCTCTTCACCTGCTACGGGCTGTTGGGCCTCCTGGCGACGTTGCTGACGCGTGAGACGTGGGGCGTCGACGAGCGCCGGGAAGCCGACCGCGCCGTGACCGCGTCCACCGAAACCGCTCTTCCCGCTGCCCACTGACAGAGACGAGGATCAACGTGATGTCCACTCGGGCACCCGCAACAGGGGTGCCGTCCACCCGGCGCGCCGCCGCCCTGAAGGACTCCGCCCACCGCATCCGTATGCACGCGCTGGACATGGGGGAGACCCAGGGCCAGGGCTACATCGGACAGGCACTGGGCGTGGCCGACATCCTGGCCGTCGTCTACCAGGACGTCCTCAACCACCGTGCCGACGAGCCGGACTGGCCGCAGCGCGACAGGTTCCTGCTGTCGATCGGCCACTACGCCATCGCCCTGTACGCGGCGCTCGCCGAGGCCGGTGTGCTGGACGTCGGCGAACTCGCCACCTACGGCAGCGACGACTCGCGTCTGCCCATGTCGGGCATGGCGTCCTACACACCCGGCATGGAGATCTCCGGCGGCTCCCTCGGCCACGGTCTGGGCGTCGCCACCGGCATGGCGCTCGGTCTGCGCCACCAGGGCAGCGACGCGCACGTCTACAACCTGCTGTCGGACGGTGAACTGGACGAGGGATCCACCTGGGAGGCGGCGCTCGCCTGCGCCCACCACGGTCTCGACAACGTCACCGCCATCGTCGACGTCAACGCCCTCCAGGCGGACGGCCCGACCGAGGGCGTGCTGCGCACCGAGCCGGTCACGGCCAAGTGGGAGGCGTTCGGCTGGCACGCCGTCCGCGTGGACGGCAACGACATCGAGGCACTCCTCGCCGCCTTCGACAGTCTGCGCGAGCACCGGGGGTCACCGGCCGTGCTCGTCTGCGACACCCGCATCGGATGCGGCGTACCGATGCTGGAGGCCCGGGAGAAGGCGCACTTCATGCGGGTCGAGGAGCACGAATGGCAGTTGGCGCGCGAACAGTTGACGGAACGTCACCGCACCACCGCCCGGAAGGAGGGAACCGTTCGATGAACACCCCGGTACCGACCCAGGCCGCCCGGCCCAAGCTCACCACCTCCGCGATGATCGCCTCGATCGCCGAAGAAGGGCAGCGCACCACCAAGGCCCCCTTCGGACACGCACTGGCCCGGCTCGCCGACGAACGCCCCGACGTGGTCGGACTCTCCGCGGACCTGGCCAAGTACACCGACATGCACGTCTTCCGTGAAGCCCACCCCGACCGCTTCTTCCAGATGGGCATGGCGGAACAGGTGATGCTGGGCGCTGCCGCGGGGCTGGCCGAGGTGGGCCTGACGCCGTTCGCCTCCACCTACTCCGTCTTCGCCACCCGCCGCGCCTACGACTTCCTGTGCCTCGACATCGCCGAGCCGCAGCTGGGCGTCAACGTCGTGGGTGCCCTGCCCGGCCTGACCACGGGCTACGGCCCCAGCCACCAGGCGACCGAGGACCTGGCGATCCTGCGCGGCATGCCCGGCCTGACGGTCGTGGACCCGGCGGACTCGGTGGACATCGAGCAGGCCGTGCCGGCGCTGGCGGCCCATCCGGGTCCCACGTACATGAGGCTGCTGCGCGGAGCGGTACCCACCGTCCTGGACGAGTACGACTACCGGTTCGAACTCGGCAAGGCGGCGGAGCTGCGCGGCGGCCGCGACGTGCTGTTCATCTCGACCGGCCTGATGACGGTCCGTGCCCTGACAGCGGCTCAGGAACTCGCGGACGACCACGTGGACGTCGCCGTCCTCCACGTGCCGACGATCAAACCGTTCGACCGCGAGACCGTGCTGCGGGAGTGCGCCAGGGGACGCCTCGTGGTCACCCTCGAGAACCACAGCGTCGTCGGAGGCCTTGCCGAGTCCGTGGCGTCCTGCCTGGCCTTCGCCCGGCAAACAGCCCGCATCGTACCCATCGGACTGCCGGACGAGTTCCTCGCCGCGGGTGCGCTGCCCACCCTCCACGACCGTTACGGCCTCTCCGTCGCAGCGATCAAGGAACGCGTCCGCCGCGAGCTCTGAGCCCCGCGCAGGACATCCGGACTCACCGCCCTTTCGCCACTCCTTCAGGAGAACCCATGGTCACCGAACACACTCCCCGCACCGCAGTCGTCACCGGCGCGGGATCCCTCCGAGGCATCGGGCGCGCCACCACGCACGCCCTGGCCGCCGCCGGCTACCACACAGCCGTCCTCGACCTGGACAAGGAGGCCGCCGAGGACACCGCCCGGGAGGTCGCCGACCGCCACGGGGTGCAAGCGCTGGGGCTAGCGGCGGATGTCACCGACGCCGACGCCGTCGACGCCGCGATCGGGGAGATCGAAGCGGCACTCCCGCCGATCGGAGCCCTCGTCAACAACGCGGGGATCACGTCCCCGACCCGCTTCCTCGACGTATCGCCCACCGAGTGGGACCGGATCTTCGAGGTGAACGTCCGCGGGAGCTTCCTCGTCACTCACCGCGTGGCCGGCGGGATGGCCGAGCGGGGGTTCGGCCGCATCGTCTTCCTGTCGTCCGTCTCCGCCGAGCGCGGTGGCGGGGTGTTCGGGGGAGTGGCGTATTCGGCGGCCAAGGCCGCCCTCCTGGGCTTCGCCCGGGCCCTCGCCCGCGAGCTCGGCCCGTCCGGAGTCACGGTCAACTCCGTGGCCCCCGGCCTGATCAACACCGACATCACACAAGGGAAGCTGGACGAGGAGCGCAAGGCCGCCATGGTCGCGGACGTCCCGGTACGCCGCATCGGCGATGTCGAGGACGTGGCCGACGTCATCGCCTTCCTGGCCCGGCCCGAGTCGGGCTACCTCACGGGCGCGACGTACGACGTCAACGGCGGGTCCCACATCCACTGAGTTGCGTTCATCCTGAACGTGCAGATCACAGGGGTGGCGTGGGTGGATGGTGCCGTGCAGAGGTCTCGCCGGGGGCGGCGGCGACCAATCCAGCCACTCCATGAGGCGCTAGGAGAGCGCCGCTTCGATGGCGGCCTGGATGTCGTCGCTCTGGGCGTCCGAGCTGCCCGGACCGAGGTTCACCATGACCGTGGCCTGCCTGCCGTCGACTCTGGCGCCGGCGGCCGTCTCGTAGCCGAGGAAGTCGCCGGTGTGTCCCCAGTAGAGGCCGCCGCCGGGCAGCGGCTTGCTCTCCAGGCCGAGGCCGTACGCGCGGCCGTCGGAGCTGCCGGTCGGGCGGGTCGTCATCATCTCCTCGAGCTGGGCCGGGGGCAGCAGCTTGCCACCCAGCAGCGCGCCCATGAACCGGTTGACGTCGGCGCCGCTGGAGATGATCCCGCCCGCCGTGCCGCCGACCGTGGGGTTGATCGCGGTGATGTCCAGGAGCGGTGCGTCCGGGCCCGGCTGCACGTATCCGCGCGCGTGCGGTCCGGGGATCGCCGGGTCGTCGCCCGGGAAGGACGTCCCTCGTAGCCGCAACGGCTCGACGATGCGCCGCTGCAGCTCCTCGCCGTACGAGCGGCCGGTCACCTTCTCGATGATCATCCCGGCCAGTACGTAGCCGGTGTTGGAGTACTTCCAGCCGGTGCCCGGCTTGAACGTCGGCGGGTGGGCGAGCGCCAGCTTCACCAGATCACGGGGGTCGTGGTGGGCCATCGGGTCCTGGATGACATCCTGCGGCTTGAGGTAGGAGAGCAAGTCGGGCAGCCCGCTGGTGTGCTGGAGCATCTGCCGGACAGTGATCCTGCGCCCGTCGTTGCCGTGGCCGCGCACGACGCCGGGCAGGTAGCGCTCCACCGGCGCGTCCAGATCAACGCGCCGCTCTCCCACCAGCTGCAGCATCATCGTCGCGGTGAACGTCTTGGTCATGCTGCCGATCCGGAACCTGCTGTCGCGGTGCACCGGCGCGCGGCTCTCGACGTCCGCGACACCACTGGTCAGCACCGTGCTGCGGTGCCGGTCCCGCACCTCGGCCAGCGCTCCGGGCGCGCCGTCGACCGTGGTCAGTCTGTGCAGCAGGGTGCGCAGCCGCGCGTAGTCGGCGTGACGCTTGGACTCCCCGACGGCGGATTCCGCGGCGGTGGCCGCGGTGGCGGTGGCCGGCAGCACGCCCCCCACGACACCCATCGCCACGGCCAGTGTGAGAGCGCCACCCAGCGCGCGCTTGTGCTTGAGCATGTGGTTTTCCTTGATCGTCCGGGCTTGCGGTGTCATTCCACGATGCCCGCACCGGGTGCACCGGAGCGATGGGGCGATCAACCGGATCGGTGGTGGGGTTAACCCCCTGTACCCACCCACGCCAGACCCGACATGCTTCATCCAGATGTCCGATCGGGCTCGAAACTGTCAGTTCACGATGAGGGGCGCAGGGGGCGCACGAGTGTGCCTCCCCCGACGTCCCCCTGCGGGAGGTGGCCGTCAAGGCGCCGGCGGACAGGTGACGGCAGCTCAACGCCCGGGTTGCGTCCGGGCGTTGGCACGGGCCGTTAGAGTGGGTGCCGCCGTATTCGACGCGTCGGAGCAACACTTGGCGAATCTGTCCCACCATGAGGAGATCTTCTCCGGTGACGGCACTGGGCCGATGCGGTTGCCGCGTTGGCAGGGTGAGGTTTCGCCTGCGGGTTTGGCGGTCACCTTGGTCGCTGACTACACGTTTCCGGCTCGGGCCTGGTTGCCGGCGGCGGCGATCGTGGCGCTGCTGGGGGAGTTCGACGTGGCCGCGGGCGCGGCCCGTACGACGATCAGCAGGCTGGCGCGTCGAGGGGTGCTGGAGAACAGTCGTCAGGGGCGGTTCAGCTCGTACCGGCTGACGCGGGAGGCCGCCGTCGATCTGTGGAGCGGCGGTGCGTCGATCGCCACGTTCACCACGCAGCCCGACGCGTGGGACGGATGGTGGACGCTGGTCGCCTTCTCCGTGCCGGAGCGGGAGAGTACCCGTCGGCGTGCGCTGCGCACC
This sequence comes from Streptomyces afghaniensis 772, assembly GCA_000415505.1. Classification (GTDB taxonomy): domain Bacteria; phylum Actinomycetota; class Actinomycetes; order Streptomycetales; family Streptomycetaceae; genus Streptomyces; species Streptomyces afghaniensis. The sequence goes on along the minus strand of KE354420.1, from coordinate 5,176 downwards.
GCGCTGCGGTGGCGGGGGTTCGCGCCGTTGTACGACGCGGTCTGGGCGTCGCCGCACCCGCTCACCCCGAAGGGGCGTGTCGAGCTGGCCGAGTTGGCGCCGGGGTCGGTGAGTGTGTTCCGCGCGCGGCAGGTGGATCTCGAGACGGAGGCCAACCGCAACCCGGTCGAGGCGTGGGACCTGTCCGGCATCGCCGAGCAGTACGAGGTGTTCATCCGGCGGTGGAGCGGCCTGCTGCCGCGTATCAGCGCTGGTGAGGTCACGGGCGCCGCGGCGGTGCGTGCCCGCACCGAGGTGATGAACACCTACCGTCACTTCCCGGTGCTGGACCCCCTGTTGCCCATCGAGCTGCTGCCGGCCGACTGGCCCCGGTCCCGGGCGCGGGAGGTGTGCGTCGCGGTGTACGACGGTCTGGCCCACCCGGCCCAGGAACACGTCCGTTCGGTGGCGGCCCGGTCCGCGGCCGGTCCGCACCTCGGCATCAGCGCCCACACGATCGCCGGCATGAGCGCTGGAATCGATCACAGTCCCGACTGAACACCGGTGGTTTGACTTTGAGTTCAGATGGATTGAGTCCCAGCGATTGACAGATGAGAGCCCGATGGTGACTCTTTCTGTTATTCGACCTGGTGTGGGAGCGTTCACAGTCATGTGCCTCAGAGAGCAGGTGGCATAGTCGCTCCTCGCCGCATCGGGCTCCACACGTGCAACCCCCCACTCACACAGGAGTCATCCATGAGCATGCAACGGCGCACCTTCCTGGCCCTGAGCGCGGCCGGAGCGGCGGGCATGGGCGCGTCCCTGCTCGGCACCGGGCAGGCAGGCGCCATCGCCAGGCCGCAGAGCGCACCGACCACGCCGTTCGCGGTCGGCGTGCGCCGGTATGACTGGACGCGCGGCAGCCGCCGGTGCACCACCTACGTCTACTACCCCGCCACCGGCACCCCCGGCGGCAACCCGGTGACGAACGCCCCGGTCGCGGGCGGTGTCTTCCCCGTCTACAACTTCACCCACGGGTACGGAAGCAGCCCGCAGAACTCCCTGTTCATCATCCGGGCCCTGGCCTCGGCGGGCTTCGTCGTCCCCGCCCCGCACTTCAACCACAACTTCGGCGACGTCAACAACGGCAACTCCTCCAAGGACGTCTCGCAGGTCATCACCAACACCCTCGCGCTCAACGCGAGCGGTCCGCTGGCCGGGCACATCAACACCGGGATCGGCGTCGGCGTCTCGGGCCACTCCCTGGGCGGCATGATCACCCATGGCCTGCTGACCTCCTGGCCCGACCGCAGGATCATCTCCGCCAACCCGCAGTCCTGCACCGACATGGGCAACCCGTCCAGCTCGGTCTCCGCGAAGGTCCTGTTCGTCCACGGCGACCGGGACTCGACCACGCAGTACTCCTCTGCCCGGCAGGCGTACAACGAGATGACCTGGCCGAAGGCGTTCCTCACCTTCGTCGGCGGCAGCCACACCAGCTTCTGGAGCGACCAGCGCTTCCCGAGGACCGTCGTCGACTGGGCCCGCTGGACCATGTACGGCGACACCGCCGCACGGGACCGCCTCCCTGCCGACGCGGCCGGGTCCAACACCAGGTGGGAATCCGTCCTGCGCTGAGGAGCAGCCGCTCCACGCCCGGCCCGACGTTCCCGCACGTGAGGCTCGTCAGACAACTTTGTCATGATCGCGTCACGCGGCGGGGCATTCCCCCACACCGGAGGTCACTGTGACCGACTCTCACCGGCGCCCCCGTACGGCGCCGCGTCCACGAAGAATCCGCCGAGCCCCGGGTGGCCGTGTGGCAGGCGTCCTCGCCGCCGCCTTCGCGCTGGCGGCCTCCGCGCTCACCGTGCTGCCCCAGACCGCGGAGGCCGCGACCGCGCGACAGGTGGAGCGCCTCGACCGGGGACTCACCAGTGTCCACACCAGCAGCGGGAACCTGGTGTCGTGGCGCTGGCTGGCCACCGACCCGAATGACGTGTCGTTCAACGTCTACCGCGGCGCCACCAAGGTCAACTCCTCGCCGATCACCGGCTCCACGAACTACTTCGACTCCGGCGCCCAGGACTCCGCCGAGTACACGGTGCGCCCGGTGGTGAACGGAACCGAACAGGCCCCCTCGGAGCGAGCCTTGCAGTTCCGGTCGGGATACCTGGACGTCCCGATCACCCCGCCCGCAGGCGGCACCGCTCCGGGCAACTCGGCGTACACCTACGAGGCCAACGACGCCAGTCTCGGCGACCTGGACGGCGACGGCAGGCTCGACCTGGTCCTGAAGTGGTATCCCACCAACGCCAAGGACAACGCCCAGTCGGGCTACACCGGCAACACCATCATCGACGCGATCAAGCTCGACGGGACCCGGCTGTGGCGCGTCGACCTGGGCCGCAACATCCGCTCGGGCGCTCACTACACGCAGTTCCAGGTGTACGACTACGACGGTGACGGCAAGGCCGAGGTCGCCATGAAGACCGCCGACGGCACCCGCGACGGCACCGGCGCGGTCATCGGCAACGCGTCGGCCGACCACCGCAACTCCAGCGGCTATGTGCTGTCCGGTCCCGAGTTCCTGACGATGTTCAACGGCCAGACCGGCAAGGCGATGGGGACCGTCGACTACGTCCCGGGCCGCGGCAACGTCTCCTCCTGGGGCGACAACTACGGCAACCGCGTCGACCGCTTCCTGGCCGGCACGGCCTACCTCGACGGCTCCCGCCCCTCCCTGATCATGGCGCGCGGCTATTACACCCGCACCGTGATCGCCGCCTGGGACTGGCGAAACGGTGCCTTCACCCGCCGCTGGACCTTCGACACCAGCTCCTCCGCCAACAGCGGCAAGGGCTACGACGGTCAGGGCAACCACAGCCTGTCCGTCGCGGACGTCGACGCCGACGGCAAGGACGAGATCGTCTACGGCGCGATGACGGTCGACGACAACGGCAACGGGTTGTGGACGACGAGGCTGGGCCACGGCGACGCCGGCCACGTCGGGGACCTCAACCCCTCCCGCGCGGGCCTTGAGTACTTCAAGGTCTCCGAGAACTCCGGCTCACCCGGCTCGTGGATGGCCGACGCCCGCACCGGCCAGATCCTCTGGCGGACGGCCTCGGGCTCGGACAACGGCCGCGGTGTCGCCGCCGACATCTACGCCGGCAGCCCGGGCGCCGAGGCCTGGTCCGCCACCGACACCACCTTGCGTTCGGCGACCGGCGCCTCGCTCGGCCGGGAGCCGTCCAGCATGAACTTCCTGTCCTGGTGGGACGGCGACCCGGTCCGTGAACTCCTCGACGGCACCCGCATCGACAAGTACGGCACCTCGGGCGACACCCGCCTGCTGACCGGATCCGGGGTCCACTCCAACAACGGCACGAAGTCCACGCCGTCGCTCTCCGGGGACATCCTCGGCGACTGGCGTGAAGAGGTCATCTGGCCGACGTCGAACAACAGGGCCCTGCGGATCTACTCGACCCCGCACCAGACGAACACGAAGATCACGACCCTGCTGCACGACACGCAGTACCGCACGGCCCTGGCCTGGCAGAACACGGCCTACAACCAGCCCCCGCACCCGAGCTTCTTCATCGGCAACGGGATGCCGACGGCTCCACGGCCCACCGTCCACACGCCCTGAACCCCGCCGCGTGGCCGCCCGTGCCCCACGCATGGGCGGCCCACGGCCAACCGCCCGCCGGCCGCCTGACTCAAGTGCGGCCGGAACGCAGGAAGGAGCGACCATGCACCCCACCGATGCAAGCGGTTCCGGGCGGATCAACCGCAGGACCCTGCTGAAGGCCACCACCGCCACCGCCGGGGCGATCGCCACCGCCGCCGTGCTCGCCGAACTCGAGACGCCGGCCAGCGCCGCCGCGGGCTTCGTCAAGGGCGTCGACATCAGCTGGGTTCCGCAGATGGAGGCGCGCGGCTTCTCCTGGAAGAACGCGAGCGGTCAGAAGCAGGACCTGCTGACCATTCTCAAGGGGTACGGCATCAGCGCGGTGCGGTTGCGCACGTTCGTCAATCCCTCCAGCAGCCCCACCGACGGGCACTGCGGCATCAACGAGGTCGCGGCCTTCGCCAAGCGGGTCAAGGCCGCCGGAATGTCGATCATGCTCGACTACATGTTCGGCGACACCTGGAACTCCGTCGGCGTGCAGAACCCGCCCGCCGCCTGGCGGAACATGACCTACAGCCAGATGCGCACCGCGATGGGCACGTACGTGAACCAGACCATGACGGTCATGAGGAACAACGACGTGCTCCCCACCTGGGTGCAGATCGGCAACGAGATCAACAGCGGGATCTGCCGCCCGGTCGGCAGCGTCTCCAGCCCGGCGCAGCTGACCGGCCTGCTCAACGCCGCCTACACCCAGGTCAAAGCCGTGTCACCGAACTCGATCGTGTGCATCCACCTGGCCCAGCCGCAGAAGTACGATGCGATGACGACGTTCTTCAGCCGTTACGCCGCCAACGGCGGCAAGTGGGACATGTCGGTGTTCTCCTCCTACGGCAGCGCCGACGTCGCCCCCGGCATCGTGGCGAACATGAGGAAGATCTCCGACGCCTACGGCAAGCCGTTCCTGCAGAGCGAGTTCGGCGGCCGGGTGGACCGGGCTTCCTCGACCCAAGCCTCGCTGGTCGCCTACATCAAGGCACTGAAGGCCAACGGGGGACAGGGCATCTTCTACTGGGAGCCGGAGTGCATGTCCCCGTTCACCGGCTACGCCATGGGCGCCTGGGACTCCGCCACGCAGCGCCCCACCGTCATCATGAACGGCTTCACCCAGGCCTGAACGACGGCTGTGGACCGCAGCCCGGGCATCCCTCCGGTCAAGGATTGGAACTCGTGATTGAAATGAGCATGACACTCATACGTCAAGGGCACGGGGTCAGGCTGGGCGCAGCGGGTCTCCTGACCCTTGCGGCACTGGTCGGCACCGGCACGGCGCAGGCCGACGCCGCTCCGCGGGCCCTGCCGGCCGGTTGTTCCGGCACTGCGCCGATCAAGTGTCACTACGCGGTCTCGCCCGGCAACTACGACGTGACGGTCTCCCTCGGCGGCGCCGCTTCCGCCGGGCAGACCGAGATGTGGGTGGAGGCCCGGCGCCTGATGCTGCCGGCGACGAAGACGGCGGCCGGTGCCGTCGCCACGTACTCGTTCACGGTCAATGTGCGGCAG
>KE354419.1 GCA_000415505.1 Streptomyces afghaniensis 772 | reverse complement strand
CGCACCCGCCCGTTCTCCTCGGTCACCGGCATGAAGCCGGCAGCCTGCAGGCGCGCGGCGAACTTAGTGTTGCGCTTGCGCGTGACCAGCAGCCCGATGCCGAGGATCGCCACGATCACGAGCCACACCACACCCGCCGCGATGAAGTCGAAGGACTCACCGCCGGACCGGAAGGCGAGGACCAGACAGCCGGCGGTCACGCCGAGGGCGCCGTAGCCCATGCGCTTCTCGGCGTTCTTGCCGGTGAGGTCGAAGTTGATGCGGGCCTTGAGGAGCTCGAAGGCGTCCGGCACGAGCGGCGGGAGGGAGACGCCGTCGGACGCGTTGGGGTACTGCGCCCAGTTCTGTGCGGCCCGGGCCCGGGCCTGCGGGCTGGGGTCGGGCAGGATCAGCATGGTGAGCGCGCCGTTGCGGCCGCTGCTCTGCCGGACGTCCGCGTACTCGTAGCCGAACTGCTGGGCGACGAAGGCCAGCCGGGCGAGCTTCTTCACGGATGCCATCGGGCTGGTGAGCTCGACCGGTTCTCCGCTCGCCATCAGCCGCAGCATCTTCTGTGTCTGCCGCTTACTCATTCCACCGCTCCCCCGGCCGCCCACTGGGCACAGTTGTTCACATGCGCAACCCGGGCAGTTTTCCACACCGGGAAAGCCCGGGGGAACGGGGTCCCGTTGTCCTCTGGCGGACCTGAGGACCTGCTCCCCACCGAAGTACGGGCCTTCCGCGCGCTCCGCCTCGGCCCGGAAGGCGGCCAGGGTCCGGGATTCCGCCGGGACGGTCAGCTCCCGCACCGTGCAACTGCCGACGACGGGCTCGTCCTGGAGTGCCAGGACCGCCGCGCACAGGAGGCCCTGCCGCACCGCCGCGCCCCAGTGCCAGAGCAGGTCCGCCCCGAAGGCCTCACGCCACGGCTCGGGGACGTCACCGCCGAGGTGCTGTCCGACGAGGGTGCGCGCCCAGGCATCGGGGTCCTCCGGCGAAGGAGCTCGGCAGTCCGCGGAAGGCCGCCCGCAGGCCCACGTCGGGCAGGGCCGAGACGCGTCCGATACCGAACGTGGCGAGGCCCGGCGCATCGATCGCCACGTCGCCCCAGGAGCCGTCGCCGTTGATGGCGAGCAGTACATGGCAGACCAGTGAGACCGCCGTCATGACCAGGCCGATGGTGCCGAGCACTCCGGCCAGGGCCTCTCACCTGCGACCGAAAAGGGGCCCTGGACAAGGGCCGCTCATCGTCCGCCCCCGCCGATGCCGGCCCAGCTTAGCCGCCGGGTGCCGCTCGCCTCCGGGCCCCTCGAACCCTCACCCGAGGCTCACTTTTCGGCCACAACCGGGGCTTCTGCTTCGCCGCCAGGTCCTCGACCCAGCCGAACGCCGCGACGCAGCCGCCGATCAGCACCCACGCCAGGACCAGCACCGGCCAGGGGCTCTCCAGCAGTCCTGGCACGTTCTGCTCCAGCACGGTGACGCTCCACAGCCGGTCCCACAGGGTCGCGGCGATGAGGATGCAGATGTTGTGCCACAGGTAGATGGTCACGGCCCGGGAGTTGAGCAGGCCGACCGGCCCGGCCCAGCGGCGCAGCCGGCGCGGCCACTCGGACCAGGACGGGCTGATATGCAGCAGCAGGAGCACCGTGCCGAAGGACCACAGGGCCTGCGCCAGGGGCATGCTGTCCAGGTCGTTGCCCGGGCCGAAGCCGTGGTGCAGGGCGTACCAGAGGCCGGCCAGGGCGATGACGGGCGCCACGGACGGGACGATGTAACGCGGCAGCCGCCGCAGGATTCCCTCCTGGTGGGCCATGCCGAGGATCCAGCAGGCTCCGAAGGTGGAGAAGTCGGTGAGCGCCGAGGGGATCCGCTCGCCCGGCAGGTTGAGGTAGCCCTGCTCGAAGGCGACCGCCAGGGCGACCGGCAGGGCGATCGTGACCGCCGGCATCGCCCGCAGGGCCTTCAGCAGCAGCGGGGACAGCAGGACGTACCAGAGGTAGGCGCGGATGTACCACAGCGGGCCCGCGAGGTCGGCGGCCCAGTTCTCGCCGACGTAACCGTGCAGCCCGGGCAGGCCCTCCGCGTACGGCGGGTCGCTGAGCGGGACGATCCAGAAGGTGAGGTGGAGCAGCCACCAGCCGGGATGCCCGTCGGCGTCCGGCCCCCAGCCCTGAAGGACCATGCCGGTGACGCCCACGACCCCGAGCAGCCACAGCGGAGGCAGCAGCCGGCGCATCCGGCCGCGGATCACCTGGACGGGCGGGCGCTTCAGCGAGCGGGCCATGAGGTTGCCGGCGAGGGCGAACATCACGCCCATGGACGGGAACACCAGCGGCAGCCAGGCCCAGCCGGTGAGGTGGTACAGCACGACACGGAACAGCGCGAGGGCGCGCAACAGGTCGAAGTACCGGTCGCGGACGGGCCCTCCACGGGAGGTCCGCTCCTGTTCCGGAGCCTCGGTGGCGGGGGCTGTGTGCGTGGTCATCCGACCGGCCTCCCGTCCATCTGCGGTTGGTTCGCGGAGGAACCGGCCCCGGGCAGGCCGACCGCGCCCGTGCGCCGGAGCTTCTGCCAGCGCAGCCGGCCGCCGGTGAGGGCGGTGATCCAGGACTGGAGGAGGACGACGTACATGAGCTGGCGGTAGAGGAGCTGCTGAAGCGGGAGCGAGATCAGGTGGGTCATGCGTTCCTTGTCCAGGTGGAACGCGTAGGCCGCGCACACCCCTTGCACGGCGAGGACACCCAGCCAGGCGCCGATGGTCTTCTCCGTCGGCCCGAACACCAGCCCGTACAGCAGGAACACGTCGATGAGCGGGGCCAGCAGGGGCGCCACGACCATGAACATCGACACCAGCGGCATTCCCACCCGGCCGAAGCGGCCCGAGGGGCCCCGCTCGACGAGGGACCGGCGGTGCTTCCAGATCGCCTGCATCGTGCCGTACGACCAGCGGTAGCGCTGCGACCACAGCTGCTGGACGGACTCCGGGGCCTCGGTCCAGGCGATGGCCTTCTCCGCGTACACCACGTGCCAGCCGTCGCGGTGCAGGGCCATGGTGATGTCGGTGTCCTCGGCGAGCGTGTCGTCGCTCATGCCGCCGACGCGTTCCAGCGCGCTGCGCCGGAAGGCACCGACCGCGCCGGGGATCGTCGGCATGCAGCGCAGCACGTCGTACATGCGGCGGTCGAGGTTGAAGCCCATCACGTACTCGATGTGCTGCCACGCGCCGATGAGCGAGTCCCGGTTGCCGACCTTGGCGTTGCCCGCGACGGCGCCCACGCGCGGGTCGCCGAAGGGCTGCACCAGTTCGCGGACGGTGGTCGGTTCGAAGACGGTGTCGCCGTCCATCATCACGATCAGGTCGTGGCGGGCGTTGGCGATGCCCCGGTTGAGGGCGGCGGGCTTGCCGGCGTTGAGCTGCCGGATGACGCGTACGCCGGGCAGGCCGAGGTTCTCCACGATGCGGGCGGTGCCGTCGGACGACCCGTCGTCGATGACCAGCACCTCGATGGGATGGTCGCTGGCGACGAGGGAACGGACCGTCTGTTCGATGCACTTGGCCTCGTTGTAGGCGGGCACCAGGACGGACACGGGTTCGGTGACGGTCGCGCCCCATCGGAAGCCGCGCCGCCGGACCCGCCGGGCGTGCGCGACGGACAGGATCAGCATCAGCCCGAGACGCCCGAAGACGAGCACGCCGACGACGGCGAGACCCGTGACCAGGACGCCGGTCGTCTTCTCGGAGGCCTGCACGAGGAAGACCCACGCTTCGCCCTTGACCGCCTCCAGTCCCGCGACCGGGGTGTGCGCGCTCGGGGCGTCCAGGGCGCCGGTGAGCGTGTGGAAGCGGTAGCCCTTGGCCTGCAGCCCGGTGACGTACCGGTCGAGGGCTGCGACGGTCTGGGAGCGGTCGCCGCCGGAGTCGTGCATCAGCACGACGGCGCCCTTGCCGCCCTTCGGCGTGGCGTTGCGGATGATCTGCTGGACGCCGGGCCTGCGCCAGTCCTCGCTGTCGGTGTTGTTGACGATGGTGATGTAGCCCTTGCTGCCGATGTACTCGGTGATCGGCCAGGACTTGTTGTCCATGTTGTGCGCGAACGACGAGTACGGCGGACGGAACAGCGAGGTGCGGATGCCGGCCGCTCCGGCGAGCGCGAGCTGGTTCTGGGACAGTTCCCAGTCGACCCGGCTCCTGCTCTGCAACGACAGGTCGGGGTGGTTGAAGGTGTGCAGCCCGATCTCGTGGCCCTCGTCGACCATGCGCTGGACGAGGTCCGGGTGGCGGGACGCCATCGTGCCGGTGATGAAGAAGACGGCCCGGGCGTCGTGCTTCTTCAGCACGTCGAGGACCTTGGGCGTCCACTCCGGGTCCGGCCCGTCGTCGAAGGTCAGCACCAGCTCGTGGTCCGGGAGTTCCAGACTGGCCGGCCGCCCTCCCCGGGTGTCGATGACGGGCCCGCCCTTGAGGATCTCTTCCGGGACCTGGTCACTGGCCGCGGGAGGCCCGACCCGGTGGTCGGCCAGGATCTCGCTGTGCACATAGCCGCGCAGCATGAGCATCGCCAGGAGAGCGACCAGCAGGAGCAGCGGCAGCAGCAGCCGCATGGGCAGCCGCCGACGCAAGCGCCCACGAGAACCGCCAGGGGCACCGGTCGCGGTGCCGGGGCGATGAGAACGGGTTGCCATTTGGGTGGTACTCCGGGGTGGTGCGGGAACGGGGTGGGTGCGGGGAGGGTGCCGGGGCCCGGGTGTGTGGTGAATCGGGCGGGGCGGGCTCGGCGGGCGGGTTCGGGGGCGGGTTGTCGCGCGGGGGCCGTTGCGGGCAGGGGTTCTGGTCGGCGGTTGGACGGGCCGGGGGGGGCGGACGAGTAGTCGGACGGGCAATTGGAGGGGCGGCGGGCGGCGGGTTCGCCATACCGAGAGGTCGGGCGAGCAGTCGGACGGCGGGCGCCCGCCGCCGGAAGGTCGGGCGGCGGGCACTGCATGCCGGGCGGTCGGCGGCGTCTACGGCCTGTCTGCCGGCGGACGGTCGGGCCGCGGACGGTCGGACGGCGGGCACTGCCCCCCGCCTGCCGGACGGTCGGAGGTGCGGGCGGCTCTGCGAGTCCTCTCTCACCTGCCACCCGGCTCGCCGGAGCTGTAGCCGCTCAGCCGGGCGGCGGCGGCCCGGAAGCCGGCCAGTCGGCTGGCTACGACGGCCCCGGCCCGATCCGATCGGCGGCCACGGCCCCGGCCCCGACCCCGACCCCCTGCCGAACGGTTGGCCCGGCCAACCCCACGACCTGGCTGGTGCCGCAGGCCCGACGCCCCGGACCGATCAACCGGCCCAACACCGCCACCCGACGCGGGCCCGACGAGCCCGGCCGACCGGCCGACCCGCCGCCCCGCGACCCGACTGACCAGCAGGGCCTGCCAGCCCCGACGACCAGCCGGTCAGCAGACCGCAGTCCCGACGCCCCCGGCCTGTCCACCGACTCGGCGGGCCCGACGACCCGGCCGAACCGGCGGAGCCGCTACGCAGCTGGTGGTTCGGGGGTCGGCTGGGGCTCGGGCGGGCCTTCGGCGACCGTGCCCGTTTCGCCGTCGTCGACGGTGCCCGTGGTCTGGGTCGGCCCGGGCGTGGGGTCGATCGTCGGCGTCGGGTCGGGAGCGGGCGAGCTCGGCGGGGCCGACGGCTGTGTCGGGGTCGGGTCGGTCACGCCCTTGCCCGGGGCGGCCGGTGTGGTCCGGGTCGCGGTCGGTGAGGGCTTGGCGGTCGCACCGGAACGGCCCGGGCCCGCGGAGGCCGCGGGTTCGAGGGCACTGGGGCCGGGCGACGGTGCGGTGGCCTCGTCCGTCGTCGCCGCGCTGCCCGGGGCGGTGACACCCGTGTCACCGGTCGGTGCGGACTCCGCGGGCAGCGACGGTGTGTCGACCTGCCCGGCCGGCCGGCCCTCCTGCTGACCCGGCACGGGCAGCCAGGGCGCGTTGGAGTTGCCCGACAGCACCGTGGCGACGATGACGACGGCGTAGACACCGCAGGCCATGGCGACGGCCATGCCGATCCGGCGCAGGCGTCGGCTGCGGCGGCCGGACTCGTCGACGAAGACGGGCCGGTCGGCGGCGGGGCCCGCGCCGGCGCCTTCATTGACCTGCCGTACGAACCCGTCCCCGAGCTGAACGGCGTCGAGCTGGACGGTCACCTCGTGCGGATCGTGGGTGTGCTCGGCGGAGTCGGGACCGTGCCCGGCGGAGTCAGGACCGTGCCGGGCGGAATCAAGACCGTGCCCAACCGCGTCGGCGTCCTCCTGCCAGGGGTCGCGGACGGGCGACCGCGTGCCGGAGCTCGCGGCGAACGAGTCGGCCTCGCCCTCGCTCTGCCGGGGAATGCCGCGCAGTATCTCCGTCACGTCCGTCCCGGCGGACGGGCGAGCGCCCGTCACCCGGACGTCGCCGCCGGAGAAGACCTGCGTGGCTCTCCGGTCCCGGGTTCTGCCGTCCGTGGAGAGTTCACCGGTCCTCGCTGCGGCCTCGGGCCATTCAGGTTGGGTGTCTTCTCGCCACTTGTTCACGCGCACGCACTTCCCCCCACGGGATGGTTCAGGTGCGCTTGCGACCTGAGCACCCGTCGTCCGGACCGGGTCCCCAACCCGTCCAGAGCGCCCCCATTATCACACCGTGCTCAGGCGTCGAATGTAGCGCACGCGGAGGTTGTGTGCGGACGGCGTGCCGAATCGTGTCAGCCGTGAGACGCCATGAGGACATCGTCGGTGTCCGGAACCCACCCTCCGGCGGGCCTCCGCAACCAGCCCTCCGCCACCGCGAGCCGCGCCGCCGCCCGCCGCAGCGCATCGAGCGCGGGGTGGCGGTCAGGCCCTCCGCCACACCAGTGACACGGGAGAGAGCGGAACGGGATCGACCAAGGGACGTGACACGTCCCCGGCAGGGCGGGAACCCCACGACGGCCAGGACCGGGTGGCGCGTACGGGCCATGATCCGCTGGAACTCCTCCTCCCCGACGGCCAGTGGTGCCGGTGGCGCGATCTCGATGCCCCGCCCCTCGAACAGCAGCCGCGCGAGGCCGGTCCACTCCGGCGTGCGGGGATTGCCGGCGCCCGCGTAGACGGTCTCGCCGGCCAGCTCGGCGAGCGGCACCTGAGCCAGCGGGGCCAGCCGGTGGTCCTCGGGCAGCACGACCGCCATGGGCTCGTACCGCACGGGCTGGTGGTCGAGCCCGGCCCGCAGCGCCGGGTCCAGCCCGGCGAACCGTCCGAACGACGCGTCCAGCCGGCCCGCGAGCAACTCCCCGGCGGCTCCGGTCAGGCCGCTCTCGTAGCGGGCCATCAGCTCGTGTCCGGGGGCGAGTTCACGCGCCCGGTGCAGCACGCGCCGCGGTGTGACCAGGCCCGGGGAGTTGAGGTCCACCAGCAGGGGCCGGGCCCGGTCGAAGGCGGCGAGCAGTTCCTCCTGCGACTGGAGCACGCGGCGGGCGTACGGCAGCAGCCGCTCCCCGTCGGGCGTGAGCGTCACGTGCCGGGTGGTCCGCACGAACAACTCGGCGCCCAGCTCCCGCTCCAGCCGCCGCACATCCCGGCTCAGCGCCTGCTGTGCCGTGTGCAGACGCACCGCGGCACGGGTGAAGTGCAGCTCCTCGGCGACGGCGACGAAGGCACGCAGGAGTCGGGGATCGAGGTGGCCGGGCATGCCGTGAACCTACAACGGCGACTGCCCGCTCAGCCCCCGGCGGCCTTCTCAGGCCCCTCGCCCTCACCCGCACACTCACCCGCGGCCGCCCCCGAACCGGCGTCGGCACCCGGCACCTGACCACCCGGTCCGTCCCCACCAGGACATTCCCTCGACGGGACCTGCCCCAGCCGATGCCGAGGCACCGTACGCACAGGCGGACGCGTCAGCGTGATCTGCCGGACGACCTGCTGGAAGCACGCCAGCGCAGCCACCCCGGGCAGGGCCGCAGCCGCGGTGCCGAGGACGGTCCTCGGCGCCTGGACGACGCACAGCAGCACGGCGACGCACGAGAAGACCAGCACCACGCACCAGGAGTGCACGGCACGGCGCTGGTGCAGCGCGGCCCGCAGGACGGACAGGGACGCCACCAGCCAGGGCCCGTACACCAGCAGGGGCCACCAGGTGCGCAGGCTGCGCTCCGCCGGGGAAGCGGCGACCAGGCGCAGCGGGTCGTAGGCGACCATGCCGCTCAGGAGGCCCACCGCGGAGGCGATGACGGCCGTCAGGGCGGCAATGAGGAAGCTGGTGGTGCGGAGCACGCCGGGTGCTCTGCGGGCCCGGACCTTGCGGTGCCGCCGGGGGATCTCCCGCACGGGCGGCAGTTCCTCGGTGATGTCCTGGAGCCGCTGCATGCGCTCGCCCGGGGCCGGGTCCGCGGGGGCGGCCGGTGCCGCGTCGCGCGGGGCGGGGATCCTCGTCTCCTGCTGCCCGAGGGCCTCCTCGAGGATGAACGCGAGTTCCTCGGCGGGGTCCCAGGTCGGATCCGGGGGCGTCAGCGGGGTCACGAAGTCCCGGGTGGGCGCCCGGTGCCGGCCGGTGCCCTCGATACCTTTGTCGTACATCACGTTGCCCGACTATTCGGCGAGCGCGAAAGCGGGCCATTCCGTCGCACTGATCCACCGCCGGGCGAGATCCTTTTCCAGCACGCTCATGGTGTCGATGAAATCGCGCAGAACCGGCTCGGTCACCTGGAGCGCGACCGGGCAACCGCCTTTGGTGAGCGTGCCGTTGACGGTGGCCGACGAGTGTGCTGGAGCGGGAATGTAGGTGTAGGGGCCGAGCGTTACCGCCCAACCGTCTTTCCTGGTCGCCTCGGTCATGTACCGACTAACCGTCGGCCCACTTCGGCGGATGCGCGGCAAAAGAGTGAAGGATTTCCCGGTTGAACATCTTTTCCATGCGGCATTAAGGACTCTCCATATCGCTGTATGAAGAACAAGCGGCGAATATTTCCCGCCAGTCCTACAACCCAGGTGCGTGAATCCGTACGGAACAGGTGTTGGACCGCCCGGTCGTCTCCGGGTGACGGTGGGCGCATGCCGCAACTCACCCCGTACCGCCGTCTCTTCGGGCTGCCGGGCGCCCGTGCGTTCACCGCCGGGAACCTGATCGCCCGGCTGCCGATGGGCATGTTCAGCGTCAGCGCGGTCGTCATGATCGCCGGGACGCGGGGCTCGTACGCCCTCGCCGGTGCCGTCACGGCGACGGGACTCGCGGCGACCGCGGTGGTCGCGCCGTGGACCGCGCGCCTCGTCGACCGGCACGGCCAGGCCAAGGTGGCCCTGCCCGCGACGGTGATCGCCGTCCTCGGCTCGCTCGCCCTGCTGCTGTGCGTCCGCTGCGACGCCCCCGACTGGACCCTGTTCGCCTCCTACGCCGCCACCGCCACGACCCCCAACACGGGCGGCATGTCCCGGGCCCGCTGGGCGCATCTGCTGGCCGGTGACGCGAAGGGCCTGCACACCGCCAACTCCTTCGAGCAGGCCGCGGACGAGCTGTGCTTCATGCTGGGCCCGGTGCTCGCGGCCTTCCTGTGCGGGGCGTTCTTCCCGGAGGCGGGCACGCTCGTCGGGGCGGTGCTGCTGCTGGCCGGCATGGTCTGGTTCACGACCCGGCGTGCGACGGAGCCGCCGGTCCGCGCACGCATACCCGCGAAGGCGCCGCTGCGGGCCCCCGGTATGCCGCCGCTGCTCGCGGTCTGCCTGGCGATGGGCGCGGTGTTCGGCTCGACGGAGGTCGTCACGCTGGCGTTCGCGGACGCGCTGGGGCACCGGTCTGCGGCCGGTGCCGTGCTCGCGCTCCAGGCGGCGGGCTCGTGCGCGGCGGGCCTGCTGTACGGCGCCGCCGGCCGGGCCGCGGCCCGGCTGGCGTGGTGCGTGGCCGCGATGACCGCGCTGCTGACCCTGCCGCTGCTCGCGGCCGCCCTCACCGGTTCGCTCCCGCTCGTCGCCGGTGCACTGCTGATCGCCGGGATGTCGACGGCCCCGACGATGGTCACCACCATGACGCTGGTCCAGCAGCGCACCCCCGAGGGCCGGCTGAACGAGGGCATGACCCTGGCGGTGACCGGCCTGCTCGGCGGCATCGCCTGCGGCAGCGCGCTCGGCGGCTGGACGGTGCAGCACATGTCGGCGACGGCGGGCTACGGCATCCCGGTGACGGCGGCGGCCGTGGCTCTGGCGTTGTCCCTGGCCGGAGCGTCGAATCGCTTCACCGATCAGCGCACGCCCCATTGACGCCCCCACGCACCCCACATACGTTCATCCGTCGAAGCGCTTCGACGGATCGCCTGCCGCCCCCGCGGGCACGGGAAGAAGGACCCCCACATGAAGTTCACCGACGGCTACTGGCTGCTCCGGGAGGGCGTCACCGCGGCGTACCCGGCCGAGGTGCTCGACGTCACCGAGTCGGACGGCGCCCTGGAGATCCACGCGCCGACCCGGCCCGTCCGCTCCCGCGGGGACCTGCTGAAGGGCCCCGTCCTGACGCTCCGCGCGCACACGCCCATGCCCGACGTCATCGGCCTGACGCTGACGCACTTCACAGGAGGGGAGTCGCGGGGTCCCGAGTTCGAGCTCACCGGGTCGGGCGCCACTCCGCGGATCTCCTACGACGACGAGCACGCGACCCTGACCTCGGGCGAACTGTCGGTCCGGGTGGCCCGCGGCGGCCCCTGGCACGTCGAGTTCCTCGCGCACGGTCGCACCCTCACGACCAGCGGCGACAAGAGCATGGGCATCATGCGGGACCCGACCGGCGCGCACCACCTGCGCGAACAGCTGGTCCTCCAGGTCGGCACGTCCGTCTACGGCCTGGGCGAGCGCTTCGGCCCGCTGGTCAAGAACGGCCAGGTCGTCGACATCTGGCAGGCCGACGGCGGCACCTGCAGCGAACAGGCCTACAAGAACGTCCCCTTCTACCTCACGGACGCGGGCTACGGCGTCTTCGTCGACCACCCGGGCAAGGTGTCCTTCGAGGTCGCCTCGGAGGTCGTGTCCCGGGTGCAGTTCAGCGCGGAGACGCAGGAACTGACGTACTACGTCGTCTACGGCCCCACCCCGAAGGAGATCCTGCGCAAGTACACGGCCCTGACCGGCCGCCCGGCCCTGCCGCCCGCCTGGTCGTTCGGCCTGTGGCTGTCGACGTCCTTCACGACGTCGTACGACGAGAAGACGGTGACGTCCTTCATCGAGGGCATGCGGGAACGCGAACTCCCCCTCTCGGTGTTCCACTTCGACTGCTTCTGGATGCGCGAGTTCCACTGGTGCGACTTCCGGTGGGACGCACGGGTCTTCCCCGACCCGGAGGGCATGCTGGCCCGGCTCAAGGACCGTGGCCTGCGCGTCTCCGTCTGGATCAATCCGTACATCGCCCAGCGCTCCCCGCTGTTCGCCGAGGGCAAGGCACTCGGGCATCTGCTGAAGCGCCCGGACGGCAGCGTCTGGCAGTGGGACCTGTGGCAGCCCGGCATGGCCCTGGTCGACTTCACCAGCCCGGCCGCCCGTGACTGGTACGCCGCCAAGCTGGAGGCGCTGCTCGCGCAGGGCGTCGACTGCTTCAAGACCGACTTCGGCGAGCGGGTGCCGCTCGATGTGACCTGGTCGGACGGCTCCGACCCGGAGCGGATGCACAATTACTACACCTACCTGTACAACCGCACGGTCTTCGAGGTGCTGCGCAAGCACCGCGGTGAGGCGGAGGCCGTCCTCTTCGCCCGCTCGGCGACGGCGGGCAGCCAGCAGTTCCCGGTGCACTGGGGCGGTGACTGCGAGGCGACGTACGAGTCGATGGCGGAGTCACTGCGCGGCGGCCTGTCCCTCGGCCTGTCCGGCTTCGGCTTCTGGAGCCATGACATCGGCGGCTTCGAGGGCACGCCGGCACCGGCCCTGTTCAAGCGCTGGCTGGCGTTCGGCCTGCTCTCCTCGCACAGCCGCCTGCACGGCAGCAGTTCCTACCGCGTCCCCTGGCTGTTCGACGAGGAGTCGGTGGAGGTCGCGCGCCACTTCATCCGGCTGAAGCTGCGCCTCATGCCCTACCTGTACGAGACGGCCCGGACCGCCCACACCGAGGGCGTGCCGATGATGCGGGCGATGGTGCTGGAGTTCCCGGACGACCCGGGCTGCGCGCACCTGGAACGGCAGTACATGCTCGGCCCGGACCTCCTCGTCGCACCGGTGTTCAGCGACGAGGGCGACGTCACGTACTACATCCCCGAGGGCACCTGGACGCACTTCCTCACCGGCGAGCAGGTGACCGGCCCGCGCTGGGTGCGCGAGCGGCACGCCTTCCTGAGCGTGCCGTTGCTGGTCAGGCCGGGTGCGGTGATCCCGGTGGGCGCGGTGGACGACCGTCCGGACTACGACCACGCCGACGGGGTGACGCTGCGGGCGTACGGGCTGCGGCCCGGCGACGAGACGACGGTACGGGTCGGGGACGTGACCTTCACGGTGGTACGCGAGGGTGACACCCTACGGGCCACGTGCAGCGACCCGGCGGCCCCCTGGGCGCTCGCCACCGTTGCCGGCCACGAGACCCGGGCACCGGCCGGTACCGGCTCCCTGACGCTGGGGCCGGAGCCGTCCTGATGGTCAGGATCACGGACGTGGCGCGCCGGGCCGGGGTCTCCCCCAGCACCGTGTCGTACGCGCTGAGCGGCAAACGCCCGATCTCCGCCGAGACCCGGCGCCGGGTCGAGGCGGCGGCCCTGGAGCTGGGTTACCGCCCGCACTCGGGCGCACCGGCGCACGGCAGGCCGAAGGTCCTCGCCGTGGCGGCCCCGCTGCGCGCCGGCGTCCACATACCGGCGCTGATGCGTGTGACGGAGGCGGTGGTAACAGCAGCACGCGGGTCCGACCACGACGTCCTGCTCCTCACCCATGAGGAGGGCCTGACCCGCGTCGGCGAATCGGCGCCGGCGGACGCGTTACTGGTCATGGACATCGGCCTCCAGGACCCGCGTCTCCCCCTGCTCCGCTCCTTGAACCGCCCCTGCGTCCTGCTCGGCCTCCCCGCCGACCCGCACGGTCTGACCTGCGTGGACCTGGACTACCGGGCAGCAGGCGAGGTGTGTGTGCACCACCTGGCCCGCCTCGGCCACCGGACAGTGGCCCTGGTCGGCTCGCCGCCGGAGGTCCACCTCCGCGGTGCCGCCTCGGCCCACCGCCTGGTCGAGGGCTTCACCGCCGCGGCCGACCACCACGGCCTGGCTTCCTCGGTGCACCCCGCCGAATCGGCCCCGGCCGCGGCCCACCCCATCGCGGACCGGCTGCTGCGCGGACACCCCGCCCCGACGGCCGTGGTCGTCCACAACGCCCCGCTCCTGGAACCCCTGATCACGGCCTTCCAGCAGCTCGGCCTGCGCATCCCCGAGGACCTGTCGATCACGGCCGTCTGCCCCGACGACCCCGCGACGGTCACGTCGGTCACCCTGCCGGCCACGGAGCTGGGCACCCGGGCGGTGGAACTCCTGATGGCGCAGCTGCACGGCACGCCCGTACCGGAGACGACGCTGCTGACGCCGCGGCTGACGGAGCGGGCGAGTACGCGCCACGCATGACACAGGCCCCGCCGCTCGGAAGCGACGGGGCCTGTGCCCACATGGGATGAGTGGAGATGGCGGGAATCGAACCCGCGTCCAACGGTGTGGAATCAGGGCTTCTCCGTGTGCAGTCGGCTGTGCTTTTCTCGGCCCCGGAGATCACGCCGACAAGTCTCCGACGGGCCCAGTCACTGTGTGGTTTTCCTCTTCACCCCGTGACCGGGATCAAGGTTTAGTTCCCTAGATGATGCCAGGATCCGGGTCGGGAACACCCCCGGGCTGACACTCCCTTAAGTAGGGGAGCCGCTGCTCGCTACCTGAAGATCAGGCAGCGAGGGCGAGCTCGCCCTGGGAGATGGATCGCTTGGAATTGGCGATTATTTTTTTCGGCCTGTGGTTTACGAGATCATGGCCGCTTCCTCGACACGCTTCCCCTGCTTCGACAGCCGCTGTCGAAACCGATCATCCCCATGTTGATTTTTCAATCGTGGCCCCCGCGAGGAGGCTCGCACCCGCTGTGGGGCGCAGGTGCCATCGTACGTGACCAACGCAGGTCGATGCCAGCGTATTCCCACGCACCCCAGGGGTGCTTACGCCCGCTGCTTGCGCCGCACCGCCGAGATCACCCGCTCGGCCTCGCGCCGGTCCTGCTTCTCGCGGAGCGTCTGGCGCTTGTCGTACTCCTTCTTGCCCTTCGCCAGCGCGATCTCGACCTTGGCGCGGCCGTCCTTGAAGTACAGGGCGAGGGGCACGATGGTGTGACCCGTCTCCTGCGACTTCGACTCCAGCTTGTCGATCTCCTCGCGGTGCAGCAGCAGCTTCCGCTTGCGCCGCGCGCTGTGGTTGGTCCACGTGCCCTGGCTGTACTCCGGCACGTGCACGTTGTACAGCCATGCCTCGTGCCCGTCCATCTGCACGAAGCCGTCGACCAGCGACGCCCGTCCCTGGCGCAGCGACTTCACCTCGGTGCCGGTGAGGACCAGACCGGCCTCGTAGGTGTCGATGATGAGGTAGTCGTGCCGCGCCTTCTTGTTCTGCGCGATCAGCTTGCGCCCTTTTTCCTTAGCCATAGTGCCGCCCATTTTCGCACTACGGAGGGGGCCCGCGGGAAGTCGATTACGAGGGACCGGCCAGACCGCGCAGTACACCCTCGGCCCGCTGGAGCGCGCCCTCGTCGGCCTCCAGGTCGGGCGTGATGCCCCGGCCGTCGACCGCGCGGCCGGAAGGGGTGCGGTAGTGCCCGACGGTGAGCTCCGCGACGGAGCCGTCGGGCAGCCGGCTCGGCATCTGGACCGAACCCTTGCCGAAGGTCCGGGAACCCACGACGAGCGCCCGTCCGCGGTCCTGAACGGCGCCGGTGAGGAGTTCGGCCGCGCTCATCGTCCCGCCGTCGACGAGCGCGACCAGGGGTCTCGTCGTGTCGCCACCGGGCTCGGCATGCAGGGCGCGCTGCTCGCCGTCGACGTCGTACGTGGCGACCAGACCGCCGTCGAGGAAGGCGGAGGCGGCGGTGACGGCCTCGCTGACCAGGCCGCCGGAGTTGCCGCGCAGGTCGAGGACGATCCCGGCGCCGGGCGGGGCCTGCCGGACGGCCTCGCGGACCTGGTCGCCGGAGCCCTTGGTGAAGGTGTCGACCCGGACGACGGTGACCGGGCCGGCGACTTTTCGAACCGCGACCGAGTCTGTGGACAGGTGCGCCCGGCGCACGGTCTCGGTCCACGCGCGCGTGCCGCGCTCCAGGCCGAGACGGACGGTGGTGCCGGCGGGGGCGTCGGTGGCGTCCCCGCGCAGTAAGGAGACGACCTCGGTGACGGGCCGCCCGTCGGTCTTCTCGCCGTCGACGCTGCGCAGCAGGTCTCCGGGGCGGATCCCGGCGGCGGCCGCGGGCGACCCGGCGCGCACCTTCGTCACCTCGATACGGCCGTCGCGTGCGCTGCGCGCCCACAGGCCGACGCCGGTGTACTGGCCGTCGAGGCTTTCCTCGAACTCCTCGTACTCGCCCCGGGAGTAGACGGCGCCCCAGCGGTCCCCGCTGCGGCTGACGGCGCGCTTCGCGGCCTCCATCGGGGACTTGCCGTCGGCCAGGGCCTCCTCGGCCGCCCTGGTGACGTCCGCGTGGTGCCCGGCCGGGGTGGCCGAACGGGCCTCGTCCTGCGCGGACTTCCGCTCGGCCTGCGGGAGGGATCCCGTGGCCGCGCCGGCGACCAGCACGCTCGCGAACATCAATGCCAGGGCGGCCCCGCGACGGTTGGGACGGGGCTGACAGAACGGGTCACGACCTGACATGGCGGTGAGTCTAGGACAAGGGGAAGGGCCGTACGGCTTGTTGTCCGTACGGCCCCTCTTGGCATGCGTCACACCTTCAAGTACTTGCGCAGCGCGAAGAACGCGGCCAACGCGGGCATCAGCAGGCTGGTGGCGAGGATGAGCGGCAGCTTCGTGAGGACGGCGTCCCAGCCGATGAAGTTGATCAGCGTCAGCTGATCGGCCAGGGCCAGTCCGTGGTCGATGAGGAAGTACCGGGCGATCAGCAGGAAGCCGCACGCGAGCGTGCCGCCGATGAGGCCGGCGACCGCGGCCTCCATGATGAACGGCGCCTGGATGTAGAAGCCCGAGGCGCCGACCAGGCGCATGATGCCGGTCTCGCGCCGGCGGCTGAACGCCGAGACGCGCACCGTGTTGACGATCAGCATCAGCGCGACGACCAGCATCAGCGCCATCACCGCGCGCGCGGCCCAGTTCATGCCGTTCAGCAGCTTGAAGAGGTTGTCCAGGATGCCCTTCTGGTCCTGCACGGACTGCACGCCGTCCCGGCCGTTGAACGCGGTGGCGATCACCTGGTACTTCTGCGGGTCCTTCAGCTTGATGCGGTACGACTCCTGCATCTGGTCCGGCGTGAGGGAACTGGCCAGCGGGGAGTCGCCGAACTGCTCCTTGTAGTGCTTGTACGCCTGGTCCTGCGACTCGTAGGTGACCGTCTGGACGACGTCCATCTTGTCGAGGTCGGCCTTGATCTGCTTCTTCTGGTCGTCCGTCACCGCGCCCTTGGCGCAGTTGGGGTCGGACTCGGCGTCGCTCTTGTTGCAGAGGAAGATCGAGACGTTGACCTTGTCGTACCAGTAGCCCTTCATGGTGTTGACCTGGTCGCTCATCAGGAGCGACCCGCCGAACAGGGCGAGCGACAGGGCGACGGAGACGACGACGGCGAAGGTCATCGTCAGATTGCGGCGGAGACCGACGCCGATCTCCGACAGGACGAACTGGGCGCGCATGGCGACTGGTTATGCCTTTCCGTGACTCTGGGTGCGGTCTCAGTGCTGGTAGCCGTAGACACCGCGGGCCTGGTCGCGGACGAGGCGGCCCTTCTCCAGTTCGATGACGCGCTTGCGCATCTGGTCCACGATGTTCTGGTCGTGTGTGGCCATCACCACGGTCGTGCCCGTCCGGTTGATGCGGTCGAGCAGCTTCATGATGCCGACGGAGGTCTGCGGGTCGAGGTTGCCGGTGGGCTCGTCGGCGATGAGCAGCTTGGGCCGGTTGACGAAGGCCCTGGCGATGGCCACACGCTGCTGCTCACCACCGGACAGCTCGCCGGGCATCCGGTCCTCCTTGCCGCCGAGCCCGACGAGGTCGAGCACCTGCGGCACGGACTTGCGGATCTCGCCGCGCGACTTGCCGATGACCTCCTGCGCGAAGGCGACGTTCTCGCCGACCGTCTTGTTCGGCAGCAGGCGGAAGTCCTGGAAGACGGTCCCCAGCTGGCGCCGCATCTGCGGCACCTTCCAGTTGGACAGGCGCGCGAGGTCCTTGCCCAGAACGTGCACCTGACCGTGACTGCACCGCTCCTCGCGGAGGATCAGCCGCAGGAAGGTGGACTTTCCGGAGCCGGAGGACCCCACGAGGAAGACGAACTCGCCCTTCTCGACCTCCAGGGAGACATCCCTGAGGGCGGGGCGGGTCTGCTTGGGGTAGACCTTGGAGACGTTGTCGAATCGGATCACGGATGCACCACGGGTCGCCGGGGGTAGATGAGCGTGACCATACGCGAACCGGGTAGGGCACCGCAGTCACCGACCGTGGTTGCGCCATGGATGTGCCGTTTTGCACCGCCCTCAGGGGCGCGGGGCTGTGTCGATATGCGGCTCCGCCGCGTGGGCGCGCCCAGCCCCCACGACCCCGCAGCCGCGCGCCAATGCACACCACCCCTTTGGGAGCGACCCGCGCGACCTCCGGAGGAACCTGGCACAGTGGAGAGGGAACGTTCGCGCCACCGCGAGCGTTACACACAAGGAACCGGCGCAAGGAGGGCGAGCGCATGACGTACGACCGGCTGGTGTGCGCGAACTGCGCGGCGCCCGTGAGCGAGGGCCGGTGCCCCGTGTGCCGTGCGAACCGCGAGCGGATGCAGCAGGAGAACTTCCTCGCGGGTCTGAACCCGATGGCACTGATCGCACTGCTCACCGTGCTGATCGCCGCTGTCGCACTACTGGCGCACCAGACCGCCTAGCGGCGTACGCGGCGGTCCGCAGGACCCGGAAGACACGAAGACACGGCCGAGGGCCCGGAGCGTTTCGCTCCGGGCCCTCGACGCTGCGCTGTGCCTACTGTCCGTACGGACGCGGCCACCGTCAGGCGGCAGCCCCGCCACGGCCGCCCATGAGGCGCGGCAGGACGCGGAAGCCGACACCGCCGGCGATCATCGTGGCGGCGCCGATCACCAGGAAGGTGGTCTGCGCGGCACCCGTCTCGGCGAGCTCCTGGCCGTTGCCCTGGGCCTGCGGCGCCGCCGGGGTGGCGTCCGAGCCGGTGTCGGTGAGGGACGAGGAGCCCTCCTCCTGCGGCGAGGTGCCGCCGTCGGGGTCGGCCGCGTTGCCGCCGCCGTTCCCGCCACCGTTGGCGTTGCCGTTGCCGCCGCCGTTACCGCCACCGTTCCCGTTGCCCGGGTTGGTCGGCTGGCTCGTCGGGTCCTCGGTCGGCTCGGTGGGCTCGTCCGTGGGCTCGGTGGGCTCGTCCGTGGGGTCCTCGGTCGACGGCGGGTCCGTCGGGAGGTCCGTCGGCGGGTCGGTGGGGAGCTCGGTGGGAACCGGCGGGGTCGGGGTCGGGACCGGCGACTCGTCGGCGCACAGGATGCCCAGCAGGCAGTCCTCGGTCTCCGCGGCGGATGCGGCACCGGCGGCGGTCAGCGAGGCACCGGCGGCGATCACGGCACCGGCCGCTATCCGCGCGACACGGATCCGCGTCTTCTTCGTCATGTGGTTGCTACCCCCAGTAGCTCATCGTCATTAGGCAGCGTTTGGAGCTGTGCTCGACGGGGGTAGCTGCGGTGAAGAGCCCCCCGGTTCACATGCGCCCCAGAGACACGCATGCCGCGCTTTACCCTTCCCATTTTTCAAAGACACGTCAAGGGCGTTTGCGGGCGCCATGTCCAAGTACGGGGGCAATGCCGGGAGTCTGACTCTGTGAGTGTGATGTAAAACCCAGACATGCCAGCACAGAAGCGGGCACAGAAAAGGCAACTGCCGTCCTGACGACGGCAGTTGCCTTGTCGACAAACTTACTTCTCCTGCTGCTTGCGCCAGCGAATTCCGGCTTCCAGGAAACCGTCGATCTCACCGTTGAAAACGGCCTCGGGGTTGCCGACCTCGAACTCGGTGCGCAGGTCCTTGACCATCTGGTACGGGTGCAGCACGTACGAACGCATCTGGTTGCCCCAGGAGTTGCCACCGTCGCCCTTGAGGGCGTCCATCTTGGCCTGCTCCTCCTGGCGGCGCCGCTCCAGCAGCTTGGCCTGGAGCACGTTCATGGCCGTCGCCTTGTTCTGGATCTGCGAGCGCTCGTTCTGGCAGGAGACGACGATGCCGGTGGGGATGTGGGTGAGGCGCACCGCGGAGTCGGTGGTGTTGACGCCCTGGCCACCGGGGCCGGACGAGCGGTACACGTCCACCCGCAGTTCGGACTCGTCGATCTCGATGTGGTCGGTCTGCTCGACCACGGGAAGGATCTCGACACCCGCGAAGGAGGTCTGCCGCCGGCCCTGGTTGTCGAAGGGCGAGATGCGCACCAGCCGGTGCGTGCCCTGCTCGACGGAGAGCGTGCCGTACGCGTAGGGCGCCTGGACGGCGAAGGTGGTCGACTTGATGCCGGCCTCCTCCGCGTACGACGTCTCGTAGATCTCGGTCTTGTAGCCGCGCTGCTCGGCCCACCGCAGGTACATGCGCTGGAGCTTCTCGGCGAAGTCGGCGGCGTCGACGCCGCCGGCCTCGGCGCGGATGTTCACCAGGGCCTCACGGGAGTCGTACTCGCCGGACAGGAGCGTGCGGACCTCCATCTCGTCCAGCGCCTTCTTGACGGCGACGAGCTCGGACTCGGCCTCGGCACGGGTGTCCGGGTCGTCCTCCTCCTCGGCCATCTCGAAGAGAACGGCGAGGTCGTCGATACGACCGCGCAGCGCCTCCGCCTTGCGCACCTCGGCCTGGAGGTGGGACAGCTTGCTGGTGATCTTCTGCGCCTCATCGGGGTTGTCCCACAGGGACGGCGCGGCCGCCTGCTCCTCGAGCACGGCGATGTCTGCCCTCAGCCTGTCGAGGTCCAGAACGGCCTCGATCGACTCCATGGTCGAGGAGAGGGACTTGAGCTCTTCGGATACATCGACGACTGCCACGCCCTCCAGCGTAACGGCTCCGCCCGGCGGCCATCGCCGGGCGGTCCGGGCCGGCCCGTGGGGACCAGGAGGGTCCAAGGGGGTCAGGGGGACTGCGGGGCCGAGTTCTTCGTGTCCTGGGGAGGTGCG
>KE354418.1 GCA_000415505.1 Streptomyces afghaniensis 772 | reverse complement strand
CTTCCCGCCTCGTCAGCCGCGAGCCGGGAAACGTCCTCGTCCAGCGGCGACGCGTCGAGGTCTCGCGCATCCGAATGTAGACGAGCAGCGAGATCAGGACACAGGCGGTGACGTAGTAGAAGTACCAGTTCTCGTGTCCGGCGTTCTTGAACCACAGGGCGACGTACTCGGCTGTCCCGCCGAACACGGCCACGGTCAGCGCGTACGGCAGGCCGACGCCGAGCGCCCGGATCGAGGTCGGGAACAGCTCGGCCTTCACCACCGCGCTGATCGAGGTGTACAGGGAACTGACGGCCAGCGGCACGACCATC
>KE354417.1 GCA_000415505.1 Streptomyces afghaniensis 772 | reverse complement strand
CTCCCGGTCCGCCGTCCTCGGCGGACTCCGTGTCCGGCTCGTCCACCTCCAGCGGCGGCATGCCCGCCAGCATCGGCAGCAGCTCCCGCAGCCGGGCCCCCAGCTCCGAGGCCCGCAGCCGCGAGGCCGGCGCCTTGGCCAGGCACTGCACGAGCAGCTGCCACAGCTCGTCCGGGATGCCGGGCAGCGGGACGACCGTCTCCGTGACGTGCCGGCGCAGGACTGCGCCCGGGTGGCCGCCGCCGAACGGGGTGAAGCCGGCCAGCAGCTCGTAGAGCACCGTGGCGAGGGCGTAGATGTCGACGGATGCGCGCGGGGGCAGGCCCTCGACGATCTCCGGGGCGAGGTAGTCCGGCGTGCCGATGATCTTCGTGGCCTTGGTGCGGCGCGGGGTGTCGATGAGTTTCGCCACGCCGAAGTCGGTCAGCAGCGCGCGGTGGGAGCCGCCCGGGCCCAGGGGGCCCTGCATGTCCAGGAGGACGTTCTCCGGCTTCACGTCCCGGTGCACGACGCCCGCGGCGTGCGCGGCCGCCAGCCCGTCGGCGATGTCGGCCGAGATCGCGACGGCCGCCTCGGGCGCGAGGCGCCGGTCCCGCTCCAGCCGGGTCCGCAGGTCGGTGCCCCGGACGAGGTCCATGACCAGCGCCAGGTCGTTGCCGTCGACGACCAGGTCGCGCACCGACACCACGTGCGGGTGCTCCAGGCCGAGCAGCGCCGTCCGCTCCTGCACGAAGCGCCCGACGAGCTCCTGGTCGGACGCGAGGTCCTCGCGCAGCAGCTTGATGGCGACGGGGCCCTCGGGACCCTCGCCCAGCCACACCGTGCCGGCGCTGCCCCGCCCCAGGATCTGGTGGGCGGTGTACCGGCTGCCGATCTTCCGTGCCAAGGCTGCTCCTACCGACGCGTGTTGTCGCTAAAACTACGCGTCCGGAGAGCCAACCTTCACTGCGGAGGCAGAAATCACCCGCCAGGTGTCGACAAATCACCAACCCCGCGGGGTGGTTCGGGTCAGTTCGTGCCCGAACCGCTCCCGCCGACCTTCTCGATCCAGCCGGTCACCGTGCTGAACCAGTCGGTGAGCTGGTCCCAGTAGCCCTTGCCGGTACCGATCCACTCCTGGAGCGGGCTCAGCTCCCAGATCAGCCAGCCGGCGACGAACAGGATGACGATCGTGAAGAGACAGCCCTTCAGGCAGCCGAGCCCGGGGATCCGCATCCGGTTCGCGCTGCGCTGCCGGGGCTGCCGGGGCTCGCGCTGCGGCGGCTGGGGCTGGGGCTGGGACGGCGGCGCGGGCGGGGCGTAGCGCTGCGGCGGCTG
>KE354416.1 GCA_000415505.1 Streptomyces afghaniensis 772 | reverse complement strand
CCTGCGGGAGGACCTGGGTGGGGTCGGCGTCGCCCGTGCCGGGCGTGCCCGGCACGGGCGCGGGCGCCGGGTCGGGCACCAGGAGCGCGCCGACGCCCTCGGCGGCGGCGATCTGCGCGGAGTTCGCGTGCACCCCGATGCCCTCGGCGACGACGCGCAGGCCACGGGCGAGGTTCTCGGCGCTGGGCCGCTCGTCCGGGTTCTTGCGCAGGCAGCGCTCGATGATCGTCCACAGCGGGTCGGGGACCGTGGAGGGGCGGCGCGGCTCGGCGCTCAGGTGCTGGTGCAGCACCTCGAGGGCGGAGCCGCCGGCGAACGGCGGGCGGCCGGTGACCAGCTCGTAGAGCAGGATGCCGGCGCCGTAGATGTCGACGGCGGAGGTCTGCGGGCGGCCCTCGGCGGACTCGGGCGCGACGTAGGCGGGCGTGCCGACGAACTCCTGGGTGCGGGTCAGGCCCGGGGAGTCGGCCAGGCGGGCGATGCCGAAGTCGGTCAGCAGCGGGTGCATCTGCCCGTCGTACTGCTGGAGCAGGACGTTCGCCGGCTTCAGGTCGCGGTGGACGACGCCGTCGGCGTGGCTGGCGGCGAGCGCGTCGGCGATCTGGGCGGTGAGCAGGGCCGCGGCGACGGGGCTGAAGGGCCCGTTCTCGCGCAGGTAGCGGTGCAGGTCGGGGCCCTCGACGAGGTCCATGACCAGCGCCAGCAGCTCGCCCTCGACGACCAGGTCGCGGACCCGGACGATGTTCGGGTGGGTCAGCCGGAGCAGGACGGAGCGCTCCCGGAGGAACCGCATGACGATGTCCGGGTCGCCGGCCAGCTCCTCCTTGAGGACCTTGATCGCGACGGTCTCGCCGGGCTGTCCCGGCACGGCCGCCTCGGCGCCCGCGGTCTCGCGCTGGCGGGCTCGCCAGACGGTGCCCGTGGCGCCGCGCCCGAGCGGCTCCTCGAGCAGGTACTTGCTGCCTACCGGCCGCACGTCATGCGCTCCCTGGTGCTTGCCTTGCCTGCTGGCCTGTCCGACCCACTGTAGTGCCGTGCCGCCGGGGACCGGGGTGTCGTCGTTCTGTGGGTCTTACGTATGCGTTCTCGCACGCGTTCGAAGGAAAGACGCTCACCTCGGTCTCGTGGTTGCCGAGAGTGAGCGTGACCGATCTCAAGTGATCGCGAGTGGGTCATCTCCCAGGCACTTTTGCGGGCAGAGCCGACCAATCAAGATCACTTGTTCCGGAGCGAGGGGCGCGGTGTCAGTGGCAGGTGCGAGGATGCGTGCAGTACTGGCCGACGTGCTGGGGCGGGGTGGGGGGACTCCGCGCCCGGGCAGAAGGGACCGCTGACGGCGATGCAGATCCGGCTGACCGTCGTAGACCCGCAGGGCCTGGCGGCTCCGGCCCGGGACCGCGCCGCGCGCTGCGACGTGCTGGTCACTGCGCCCGCCGGGACGGCGCTCGCGGCGGTGGCCGCCGGGCTCGCCCAGGTGGTCCTCGGCGGTGACGGCTCGGGCACCCCGGTGCTGTACGCCGGGGAGCAGCGGCTCGACGCCCAGCGTTGCACGCTCGGCGAGCCCCCGCTGACCGACGGTGCCGTGCTGTCCGTGGGCGCGCCGGGTGAGCCGGAGCCGCATCCCGAGCTGGACGACGCCCCGGCCCAGCTCCAGGTCGTCGCCGGGCCCGACGCCGGCGGCGTCCACCTCCTGCACGGCGGCGAGATCCGCATCGGCCGCTCCGCCGACGCCGACGTGCCGCTCGACGACCCGGACGTCTCCCGGCTGCACTGCGCGGTGACGGTGAGCGCCGACGGCCGCGTCTCGGTGGCCGACCTCGACTCCACGAACGGCACGACGCTGGACGGCACGCGCGTGGGCGACCGGGCGGTCCGTTTCGCGCCGGGCGCGCTGCTGCGGATCGGCGAATC
>KE354415.1 GCA_000415505.1 Streptomyces afghaniensis 772 | reverse complement strand
GGTCGCGGTCGAGGGCGACGAGGAGGGCCTCGCCGGGGCGGTTGGGGGCCAGGTCGTCGTCGGGGTGGAGGCTCAGACGGGCGAGCTCGGCGGGGGTCGGCACCGGGGGCGGTCCCACCGTCACCTGGCCGGTGATGAAGGGCCCGAGGGCCCGGAGCACATCGTCCTCGCGGTCCTCGCCCAGCAGGTTGACCCGGCCCGCCTCGCGGTCGTACCAGGCGATGTTCCTGCCGTCCGGGAGGCAGACGTACAGCCGTTCCTGACCGTGCCGCCAGGTCGGTATGACGCGCAGTCCGTCCATGCACCATCACCCCAGACCATGGGAACAGGCGGGGTGCTGCGGGGGCAAGAACCCGGCTACCTTTGAGAAGAGTTGGGCCCGCCGGGCAGGCCCTCGGGCGGTGATGCTGGGGAGGCGCCGTTGCGTACCCGCAGGAAATCCGATGTGCCGGCTCCGGAGAGTCCCTGGAACGAGGTCGTCCCCGGGTTGTGGATGGGCGGCCACGAGTACGCCGGGGCCCTGGGCCATCCGGAGTTCGCCGTCGTACGGAACGAGTTCGACCTCGTGCAGACGCTGCTGCGGCTGCCGGGGCACGGGCCCGATCCGGACGTCCCGCACCACGTCTGGCCCATCCCCGACGGGCCGCTCGACGGGACGCAGCTCGCCGGCGTGATCCGGCTCGCCGAGGCCGCGTGCGAGGCGCTGGACGAGGGCCGCAAGGTCCTCGTCCGCTGTTACCACGGGTACAACCGCTCCGGCCTCGTCGTCGCGCATGCGCTGATGCGGCAGGGCAGCTCCGCCGACGCGGCGATCCGGCTGATCCGGGACCGCCGTTCGCCCTGGGCGCTGCACAACGAACTGTTCGTCGAGTACCTGCGGGCCGGGCTGGCGACGGCCCGGCTGCTGGAGGAGCTCACCGAGTAGGGCGGCAAACGGACTCCCTCGCGCGCAAATGGGACTTCCGCACGAATAAGGTGTACGGGGCCGACGGTCGGTCCGAGCCGTGTGATCAGCCTCGAACCGCAGGAGTGCAGTGCCCGTCAGCCGCGTCCGCAGCCTTCCCGGCCACCCCGATGACCTCTCCGGTCCTTCGGATATCCCTTCCGGCCGCGCCGACGGCCCTGTCAGCCGCCCCGGCAGCCTTCCGGGCAGCCGTCCGGGCCGGACCGGGAGCGGCCTCGGGCGCGCGGGAAGCCTGCCGGGCCGACCGGCGGACCAGCCCGGCCGCTTCCGAAGCCGCCGCCGGAAGCCCGGAAGAGTCGCCCGGTGTGTCGCCGGTGTCGCTCTCCTGCTCGTGGGCGCCGTGGGCTGCGGGGACGCCGGCGGGCTGGAGGGGGCCGGGGCGACGCCG
Source organism: Streptomyces afghaniensis 772 (assembly GCA_000415505.1). GTDB lineage: Bacteria > Actinomycetota > Actinomycetes > Streptomycetales > Streptomycetaceae > Streptomyces > Streptomyces afghaniensis. The sequence continues at coordinate 9,748 of KE354415.1, read as the reverse complement.
ACGGCCGTCGGGCCGGCTCGGCTCTGGCCCGAGCTGACGCCGGCGTCCAGTCCGGCCTTCGAGATCGGCGAGGTGAACACCGAGGTGGTCAAGGGCGTCAAGGTGCCCGGCGACGACATCCACCGGGTGGACCCGGTCGGGGTCGTCCGGGCCGAGATCGCCGCGAGCCAAGGCGACTACGCCGGCGACAAGGCGCCCTACCGCGACACGAACCGCCGGATGGCCGACTGCGGCAAGGGCCCGGAGCACGGACGGTGCCCGGTCCTCAGGCCGTACTACCGGGACCTGACCGGCGACGGGCGCGACGACCTGACGCTGGGCTTCCGGCTGCTGCCCGGCAAGACCACCGCGGTGCGCGTCTACACCGTGGAGAAGCACCGGCTCGTGCAGGTGATGGCCTGGGAGGACGCGCTGAGCGGCGTCGAGCTGGCCGGGCGTTCCCTCGTCATCCGATCGCCGTCCGAGGTGGCGGGCTACGAGTACCGTCTGCAGTGGACCTGGGACCGGGACCAGCGGGCCATGCTCCTCACCCAGGACGAGATGCTGCGCACCGGCCCGCGGAAGCACTCCCTGCACCCCTCCCCGCACCCGTCCGGCGCACCCGCCGCCACGCCCTCCGGCTCCCCGTCCGCCTCCCCCACCGTCTTCCCCTCGGCGAGCACCGGATGAGACCCAGGCTCCCCCAGTGGTCCGGGACGCTCGCCGCGAAGGCCGCCGCCTTCATCACCGTGATGTGCTGCGCGCTGGCCGCCCTGCTCGGCGTCCTGGTGCACGTACAGGTGACGAACCAGACCGTCGACCAGGCGCGTGACCAGGCGTTGCAACGGCTGACGCAGGCGACTGAGCGGTACGAGGCCGGGGACTCGCTCAAGCGTGGCGCCGGGGTGGATCCCCCGGGCCTGCCCCCGTCGCTGCGGAACCTGGCGGTCGCCGGGGACCGCGGCACGATGGTCGCCGACTTCGCGGGGCGCCCCACGATGTGGGCGGCCGGGCCCGCCGACGGCGACCGGGCCCTGGCCGTGGCGGTCGACTACTCGCAGCAGGCCCGCACCATCGCGGGCCTGGACCGGGCGATCCTGTGGTCGTCGGGGCTGGCGATCGGGGCGACGCTGCTGGTCGGCGCGTTCGCGGTGACACGGGTGACGCGGCGGCTGCACACCACCGCGCTGGTGGCCCGGCGGATCAGCGCGGGCGACCTGGACGCCCGCGTGAACGACCCCCGTACGGACCCTCGGACGGACCCCCGTACGGACCCCCGGAAGAAGGCCCCGGCCCGCCCGCAGGACGAGGTGGCCGCGGTCGCCGCCGCGCTGGACTCCATGGCGTCGTCGTTGCAGGGCAAGCTGCTCGCCGAGCAGCGGTTCACCGCGGACGTGGCGCACGAGCTGCGCACCCCGCTGACCGGGCTGCACGCGGCGGCCGAACTGCTGCCGCCCGGGCGTCCGACCGAGCTGGTGCGGGACCGGGTGGCGGCCCTGCGCACCCTCACCGAGGACCTGCTGGAGATCTCCCGGCTGGACACCGGCCGGGAGCGGCTGGAGCTGGACACCGAGCAGTTGGGGCCGCTGGCCGAGCGGGCGGTGCGGGGCGCGGGGAGCGACACGGAGGTCAGGGTCGTACGGGACGTGGCCGTGGAGACGGACCGGCGGCGGCTGGAGCGGGTGCTGGGGAATCTCGTGGCGAACGCGCACAAGCACGGGCGGGGGCCGGTCGTGCTGACCGTGGACGGGCCGGTGGTCACCGTCCGGGACCACGGGGACGGTTTTCCGGAGTACCTGGTGGCGCACGGGCCGCAGCGGTTCCGGACGGAGGGCGGGGCGAGAGGGCATGGGCTCGGTCTGACCATCGCGCTGGGGCAGGCCGAGGTGCTCGCTGCGCGGCTGGAGTTCGCGAACGCGCCGGACGGCGGGGCGGTGGCGACGCTGACACTGGCGGCGGAGGAGCGGTGAGAGCAGTTCCCTTCGCCCCTTCAGGGCGCTCCCCCTATGGCCCAGTGTGACGGGCGGGGGTCATCGGGCGCTCCTAATGTGGCGGTTAGTCAGCTTTGACACCCTCTGCTCCACATGGAGGCAACCCCCATGTCCTTGCGCTCCTCACTCACCAGCCGCCTCTCCATAGCAGCCGCCGCCGGCATCCTCGCGACCACGGCAGCCGTCACCCCCGCCGTCGCGGACGACGACTGGGGCACGGGGGGCGACCCATCCTCCGACATCTCCACCGCCGGGAACGACGACTGGAACGGCGGCGGCAACGGCAACCAGGACTGGAACGGCGGCGGCAACGGCAACCACGACCCGAACGGTGGCGGCAACGGCGATCACCACCGCGACCCACGCACCACCCGAGGCGTCGTCACGGCGAACACCCTGGCGCTGCGCAGCGCGCCCAACCGCGGCTCCCAGATCATCCGGTTCGCCCACCGGGGCGACGTCGTCTCCATCTTCTGCAAGTGGGAAGGCGAGAGCGTGCAGGGCAATCGCACCTGGTACCTGCTCACGGACGGCACCTGGGCGTGGGGCTCGGCCCGCTTCATCGACCCCATCGACCGCAAGCCACGCCGGTGCTGACAATCGTGCAATCCGAAGCCCACCACACGTCTCATTTGGTTAGATTCCGGACATGAGCAAGGCCGGAATCATCGTGGCGACGGCGGACCCGCCCACGCCCGCCGTCCGCCGCCTCCCCCGGCGCCGTGGCATCGAACTCGCCCTCATCGTCCTGGCCGTACTGCTGTCCGTGTACGGCTACTGCGCGGTGGGCCTCGCCCGGCACGACGCCCTCCCGCCCGGTGCCGCCGGCTACGGCGCCGGGCTCGGCGTGCTCGCGCTGCTGGCGCATCTCGCCGTGCGCCTGCGGGCCCCGCACGCCGACCCGCTCCTGCTGCCCATCGGCGTGCTGCTCAACGGGCTCGGCCTGGTGCTCATCTACCGGCTCGATCTGGAGACCCCGGGCGACCGGGCGGCACCGGCCCAGCTGATCTGGTCGACGCTGGGCGTGGCGCTGTTCATCCTGGTCGTCCTGCTGCTGCGGGACCACCGGGTGCTCCAGCGCTACACGTACGTCTGTGTCGTCGCCGCGCTGGTGCTGCTCACGCTGCCGATCCTCTTCCCCGCGGTGAACGGCGCCCGCCTCTGGATCCGGATCGCCGGGTTCTCCATCCAGCCGGGCGAGTTCGCGAAGGTGCTGCTGGCGGTGTTCTTCGCCGCGTACCTGGCCGCGAACCGCAACGCCCTCGCCTACACCGGCCGCCGCGTCTGGAAGCTCCAGCTGCCCACCGGCCGGGTCCTCGGCCCGATCGTCGCCGTCTGGCTGGTGAGCGTCGGCGTCCTGGTCCTGGAGCGGGACCTCGGGACCTCGCTGCTCTTCTTCGGCCTGTTCGTCGTCCTGCTCTACGTCGCCACCGGCCGCACCGGCTGGATCGCGGTCGGTCTGCTGCTGGCCGCGCTGGGGGCGGTCGCCGTCGGCCGGCTGGAGCCGCACGTGCACAGCAGGATCGAGACGTGGCTGCACCCGTTCGCCTCGATCGAGGCGGGGGAGGGCGCGAACCAGCTGGCCCAGTCCCTGTTCGCCTTCGCGGAGGGCGGCGTGCTCGGCACCGGCCTCGGGCTCGGCCACTCGGTCCTCATCGGCTTCGCCGTGAAGTCGGACTTCATCCTGGCCACGGCCGGCGAGGAGCTCGGCCTGGCGGGCCTGTCCGCGATCTTCCTCCTCTACGGCCTGCTGGTGGAGCGCGGCTACCGGGCCGGCCTCGCCCTGCGCGAGCCCTTCGGGCGGCTGCTCGCCGTCGGCCTCGCCTCGCTCGTGGCGCTCCAGGTGTTCGTGATCGCGGGCGGGGTGACCGGCCTGATCCCGCTGACCGGCCTGGCGATGCCGTTTCTGGCGCAGGGCGGCTCGTCGGTGGTGACCAACTGGGCGATCGTGGCACTGCTGGTGCGGGTCAGCGACTCGGCACGCCGTCAGTACGACGGGCCGGACACCCGATGACGCGGCACATCCGGCACGCCGGCGTCTTCTGCGCCCTGCTGCTGGTGGCGCTGCTGCTGAACGCCGCCCGCGTCCAGGTCGTCCAGGCCCCGGCATACGACGGGAACCCCGCCAACCGCCGCTCCGAGATCTTCCGTTACGGGCAGCCGCGCGGCGACATCCTGGTCGGCGGCCGGCCCGTCACCGGCTCGAAGGACACCCGCGAGCACCTGCGCTACGAACGGACCTACGTCGAGGGCCCGTTGTACGCGCCGGTCACGGGTTTCGCCTCCCAGCTGTACGGAACGACGCTCCTGGAGAAGGCCGAGGACGGCATCCTGTCCGGCACGGACCCGATGCTCGCGCCGTTCCCGCTGTGGAACGACTTCACGCGCGCACGCAGCCGCGGCGGCGACGTCGTGACGACCATCGACCCGGCCGCACAACGGGCGGCGTACAAGGGACTCGCCGGGCGCAAGGGCGCGGTGGCGGCGCTGGAGCCGTCGACCGGCCGGATCCTGGCCCTGGTGTCCGCCCCGTCCTACGACCCCCAGCCGCTGTCCGGCAACGGAGCGGCGGCCGCCAGGGCGTGGACGCGGCTGAACGCCGACCGGGACCGCCCCATGCTCAACCGGGCGGTGCGGCAGACGTATCCGCCGGGCTCGACGTTCAAGGTCGTCACGGCGGCCGCCGCACTGGACGCCGGCGTGGTCAGGGCTCTCGGCGCGCCGACGGACTCCCCCGACCCGTACACCCCGCCCGGGACGCGGACCCGCCTGACGAACGCGTCCCGCGGCTGCCGGGACGCCTCCCTGCGCGAGGCCTTCACCCTCTCCTGCAACACGGTGTTCGCCAAGCTCGGCGTGGAGGTGGGCGCGACGGACATGACGGCCACGGCCCAGGCCTTCGGCTTCAACGACCCGGCGCTGCGGATTCCCTTCCCGGTGGCCCGCTCCACCTTCGACACCTCGCTCGACCCGGCCCAGCTCGCCCTGTCGTCGATCGGCCAGTACAACACCCGTGCCACACCGCTCCAGATGGCGATGGTCGCGGCGGCCGTCGCCAACGGCGGTCAGCTACGGGAGCCGTACCTGGTGGAGCGCACGACACGACCGGGCGGCAGCACCCTCGCGGCAGCCGGCTCGCGCGCGGCCCGCCAGGTGATGTACCCCTCGACCGCGGTCCGGCTGCGCGCGCTGATGCGGGAGGTGGTCGAGGACGGCACGGGACGCCGGGCCGCGATCCGCGGCGCCAGGGTCGGCGGCAAGACCGGCACCGCCCAGCACGGCCTCGGCAACTCGGGTACGCCGTACGCCTGGTTCGTCTCCTGGGCCCAGGGCGACGGTGATCTGGCGCCGCGGGTGGCGGTCGCGGTGGTCGTGGAGGACGCGGAGGCGGACCGCGGGGACATCAGCGGCGGCGGCGACGCGGCACCGATCGCCCGGGCGGTGATGAAGGCGGTGCTCGAGGCCCGCTAGTCAACAAGTGGCGCCCAGGGGATTGACGGCCTTGCTGACAGGCAGTCTCATAAGGGGGACAGTGACGTGTGCACAACGAGGTGGGCAGCCATGACGACCCTGACGGAAGCCGACGCGCTCGACGGCCTGCGCGATGCCCTGGGCCTGCTGAAGGACCGGGAGCAGGTGGCCCAGCGGCTGCTCGACTCCTCCGCCAAGCACTCCTTCGACCCGGACGAGGAACTGGACTGGGAGGCGCCCTTCGAGGAGGGCAAGTGGTTCTGGCCGCCGGAGCTGGTGTCGCTCTACGACACGCCGCTCTGGAAGCGGATGAGCGAGGAGCAGCGCATCCTCCTCTCCCAGCACGAGGCGGCGGCGCTGGCCTCCCTCGGCATCTGGTTCGAGATCATCCTGATGCAGCTCCTGGTCCGGCACATCTACGACAAGGCGGCGACGAGCGCGCACGTGCGCTACGCGCTCACCGAGATCGAGGACGAGTGCCGGCACTCCAAGATGTTCGCCCGGCTGATATCCCACGGCGACACCCCCTGGTACCCGGTCAGCCGCGTCCACCAGCACCTGGGCCGCCTGTTCAAGACCATCTCGACCACCCCGGGTTCCTTCACGGCGACGCTCCTCGGTGAGGAGGTCCTCGACTGGATGCAGCGGCTGACCTTCCCCGACGAGCGGGTCCAGCCCCTCATCCGCGGCGTGACCCGCATCCACGTGGTGGAGGAGGCCCGCCACGTCCGCTACGCCCGCGAGGAACTCCGCCGCCAGATGGTGACGGCCCCCAAGTGGTCCCAGGAGTTCACCCGCATCACCTCCGGGGAGTTCGCCCGGGTGTTCTCGGTGGCGTTCGTGAACCCCGAGGTCTACACGAACGTGGGCCTGGACAAGCGGGAGGCTCTCGCGCAGGTACGGGCGAGCGGGCATCGCCGCGAGGTCATGCAGAACGGGTCGAAGCGGTTGACGGACTTCCTCGACGACATCGGGGTGTTGCGGGGCGTCGGGCGGCGGCTGTGGAAGTCGTCGGGGCTGCTGGCCTAGGGGCGAACCCCGGCCACGTCATGTCCATGCGGGGTGACTACTGTCCTCCTTGAACTCGTCACCCTCCGTGGCCCTCAAGGAGATCACCACCCCATGTCCCCCCACACCCGCCTCGTCCGGTTCGCCGCCCTCGGGGCCACGACCGCTCTCGCCCTGACCGCGTGCGGCGGCCAGGCCGCCTCGGATTCCGGCACCGAGAACACCCCGCAGGGCGTCGTCACCCAGGCCGCCGCCAAGAAGATCGCCGACCACTACGAGGAGGTCAACAACAAGGCCAACGCGGCGCGGGACGACAAGCTCCTGGGGACGGTCGAGGCGGGGCAGGTCTACGCGATGGACAAGGCCACCTACACCCTCTTCGAGACCTGGCCGAAGAAGGAGCAGAAGGCCTACACCAAGCCCTTCTCCTACCAGGACCGCGAGTACGTCATCCCCGAGAAGGGCACGGCCACCTGGTTCGCCGTCCGGGCCAAGTCCAGCGAGAACAGCAAGAACAGCGTGCTGCTGGTCTTCGACAAGGTCGGCGGGACCTACAAGATGGTGCTCTCCCTCTGGGCCGACAGCGGCGAGCCCCTGCCGAAGCTCGCCGTCGACCGTCACGGTCTCGCCGAGGCCGTCGACCCCGACACCAAGGTCGGCAAGCTGGCCCCTGCCGAGGTCGGCGCCGCCTACGAGGACTTCCTCGAGACCGGCGGCAAGAAGGAGGGCAAGGCCCTGGCCTCCACCGAGCCGGTCGAGAACGCCAAGGAGACCTACGAGCGGAGCAGCGCCGAGGGCGCGGCCGGCGGCAAGGCCACCGAGAAGTTCTTCACCAAGCCCCCGGCCGACCCGAGCGTGTACGCCCTGCGGACCGCCGACGGCGGCGTCCTCGCCCTGTTCCCGGCCGCCCACAAGCAGGAATCCCTGCTGAAGGAGTCCTACCGCTCCATCGCGGATCTCGTCCCCAACGACGAACAGTCCGCACTCGGCGCCACGCGGGGCGCCCTCATCACCGACACGTTCGAGGGCCAGGGCCTGGCCGAACTGACGCCCAAGTCCGCCCGGATCACGGCCGTCGACTTCCAGCACGTGGACGCCCGCTGAGAGGCTCCCCCACTCGCCCGCACCCGCCGACGGCGAGAAGGGGACGTGTCGGGGGGTGTCCGCCCGCAGCGGTTGGCGCGTCAACGGACGGTTAGCCGGTATCCGACCGCATCGCGCCGTTGCGAGGACGGACACCCCCCGGCGCGGCCCCGGCCCACTACCCGGCGTCAGGCGCTACGCGAACCCCACCGCCCCCGCGCAGGCCGCCGCAGGCACCCCGCACCATCCCCCGGTTACGCTGCCGGTCATGACACCAACCGCCCCCACCCCCGCCTACCGGCGCCTCAGCGTCGAGGAACGCCGCAGCCAGCTCCTCACCGCCGCGCTGAGCCTCTTCGCGCACCGCGCCCCGGAGGACGTGTCCCTGGACGACGTGGCGGAGGCGGCGGGGGTGTCGCGGCCCCTGGTCTACCGGTACTTCCCGGGCGGCAAGCAGCAGCTGTACGAGGCCGCCCTCCGCTCCGCCGCAGACGAGCTCCAGCACTGCTTCGACGAACCCCGCGAGGGCCCCCTGCTCCCCCGCCTGTCCCGCGCCCTCGACCGCTACATGGCCTTCGTCGACGAACACGACGCCGGCTTCAGCGCCCTCCTCCAGGGCGGCAGCGTCGTAGAGACCTCACGCACGACGGCCATCGTCGACGGCGTGCGCCGCGCCGCCGCGGAGCACATCTTCCGGCACCTGGAGGTCACCGAGCCCGGCCCGCGCCTGCGGATGACCGTCCGGATGTGGATCACCGCCGTCGAGGCGTCGTCGCTCATCTGGCTCGACGAGGACAAGCAACCCCCAGCCGAGGAGCTGCGCGACTGGCTCGTCGAGCAGTTCGTGGCCATGCTGTCGGTGACCGCCCGCCGCGACCCGCAGACCGACGCCCTGGTCCGGGCCCTCGCCGAGGATGTCTGACACTGATCCCGTGAAGAGCGAAGACACCCCCTTCGAGGGCGGCCCCATGGACGGCAGGTTCCTGCCCGTCCTGGTCGGCATCACCGGCCACCCGCCCAAGACGTACCGCATCCCCGTCCCGGACCCCGCCGGCGGCCCGCCCACCGTCCTGGTCTACCGCCGCGTGCCCCGGTCGGAGGGCAGGGTCGGACTGACCCACCGCTGGAAGTACCAGTACGCCCCCGAGGGCGCACCGGCCCGCCGGCTCAACTGGCCCTGGTCGAAGCCAGACGCCACGCCGCCCGGCAAGCGGGACGACGCCGACGGGTGACCCCGTTGCGCCGAACCGCGCACACTCACCGCGCGCACCTCGCGCACACCCCTGATCCTCACGGTGTCCGGCGGCGAACAGGTCGCCCCGCAACGGAGGTGATGGCATGTCAGGAAGCCTTCTGCGCCTGGTCTGCACGGCTGCGGTGGCAGCAACAACCGTCCTGGTTCAGGCCCCTGCCACGGCGGCCCCCGAACCGGAACCCGGCCTCGGGAAGGACCCCGCCTCCGTCGCCACCCTCCTGACGGACCTTCAGAGACTGTACCGGGAGGCCGAACAGGCCACCGAGGCCTACAACGCCACCGAGGAGAAGCTGAAGAAGCAGCGCGCCGAGACCGACCGCCTGGACCGCGCCCTCGCCCGCACCCGGCTCTCCCTGCACGACAGCCGGGGCGCGGCCGGTCGGCTGGCCCGGCAGCAGTACCAGAGCAGCACCGACATCTCCCCGTACGTACGCCTGCTGCTGGCCCGCGACCCGCAGCACGCGATCGACCAGGGCCGTGTGATCGGCCGGCTGGCGCGGGAGCGGGCCGACACCGTCGGCCGGCTGACCGGCAACGAACGCAAGGCCCGGGACCTGGCCCGCAAGGCCCGCAAGGCTCTCGACGATCAGCTCGCCCTCACCGAGCGGCGGAAGAAGGAACGGGACGAGGTCCGCGAGCGGCTCCACGACGTCGAGGAACTGCTCGCCTCCCTCAGCCGCGACCAGCTCACCGCCCTCGCCGAATTCGAGAAGAAGGGCATCACCGAGGCGCAGAACAAGTTCCTGGCGTCCGGCGCGCTCGGCAGCGTCGGCGACAGCAAAGGCAGCAGCATGGGCATCCGCACACCGTCGGCCGAGGGCGACCGCGCCGTGCGCCACGCCGTGCGGCAGCTCGGCAAGCCCTACGCGTGGGGCACGGAGGGCCCGAAGTCGTACGACTGCTCGGGCCTGACCTCGCAGGCGTGGGCGGAGGCCGGGACACCCATCCCCCGGACCAGCCA
>KE354414.1 GCA_000415505.1 Streptomyces afghaniensis 772 | reverse complement strand
AGCCAGGAGCAGTGGAAGCGGCTGAAGCGGATCCCGCTCCCGGAGCTGCGGCCGGGGGACCTGGTCGTGTACTTCCCGGAGGCCACGCACGTGGCGCTGTACCTCGGCGACGGCATGGTCGTACAGGCGCCCCGCCCCGGTGCGACGGTGAAGGTGTCACCGATCGCGGCCAACCCCGTCCTGGGCGCCGTACGCCCGGACCCGGGCGGGAAGCCCCTGCGGCGCTACGAGCCACCGGAGCTCCCCGAGTGGGCCACGGACGGGCCGGACGAGGGCTACGAGGGCTACACGGACAACGCCGATACCGCCGACACCACGGACTCCACGGACACCACGGACTACGCGGCGCCCGCGCCGGACACCTCGACCAGGTAGGCCTGCGTCTTCTCCGGGTCGTAGAAGAAGTTCTCGAAGTCGGCCGGGTCGTTGAAGCCGTTGGCGAACCGGTCGGCGACCGGCTGGAGTTCACCGGCGGCGCCGATCAGGTTCAGGATGTGCTCCGGCGGCGGCGCGAGCATCGCGTTGGTCCACTTGGTGACGTGCTGCGCGGTGTTCCAGTAGCGGTCGAAGGTGGCCCGCATCCACTCCTCGTCGAACGGCTTGTCGCCGCGCTCGACGATCGAGGAGAGGTAGGCGGCCGCGCACTTGGACGCGGAGTTGGAGCCCTGGCCGGTGATCGGGTCGTTGGCCACGACGACGTCCGCGACACCCAGCACGAGCCCGCCGCCGGGGAGGCGGCCGACGGGGTTGCGGACGGTGGGGGCGTAGCGGCCGGCCAGTGTGCCGCCCGCGTCGGTCAGTTCGACCTTGGTGGCCCGCGCGTACTCCCAGGGGACGTACCGCTCCATGAGTTCCAGGGTCAGGGAGAGGTGCTCCGCGGGGTCCTTGACGCCGTTGAAGACGTCGAGCGGGCCGCCGGGTATGCCTTCCCAGAACAGGATGTCGGCGCGGCCGGAGGTGGTCAGGCAGGGCATGACGAACAGTTCGCCGACGCCCGGCACGAGATTGCAGCGGACCCCTTCGGTGTCGGGATGCTCGGGGCGCGGGCCCAGACCGTGGACGTACGACACGGCCAGCGCGCGCTGCGGCTCGCTGTAGGGGGAGCGCTCCGCGTCGCGGCCGAACATCTGCACCAGCTCGCCCTTGCCGGCCGCGACGAGCACCAGGTCGTACGTCCGGGCGAAGTAGTCGAGGTCGCCGACGGCCGCGCCGTGGATGACGAGCTGCCCGCCGCGCTGGGCGAAGGTCTCCATCCAGCCGGCCATCTTCACGCGCTGGTCGATCGACTGCGCGTACCCGTCGAGCCTGCCCAGCCAGTCGATGGCACGGGCCGCGGGACCCTCGGCCCAGGAGCCGGGGGCGGCGACCGAGACGCCGAGTCCTTCGATCTTCGGGGCCTGGGACTCCCAGAAGTTCAGCTGGAGATCGCGTTCGTGCTGCAGGGCCGTGTGGAACATGCACTGCGTCGACATGACCCGGCCGGTGCGGATCTCGTCCGCCGTCCGGTTGGACATCAGGGTGACCTCGTACCCCTGCGACTGGAGGCCGAGAGCTATCTGGAGCCCGGACTGACCGGCTCCGACGACGAGTATCTTCCGCATGCGGGGCTGTCCTCTACTCGGGGGTTTCGTCGAGCGCGTGGCCCACCAGGGCCAGGAGGGTCTCGATCACGGAGATCCGGCGACGCGCGTCCATGATCATGACAGGTATGTGTTGCGGGATGGTCAAGGCCTCCCGCACATCCTCCGGCTCGAACAGCTCGCTGCCGTCGAAGTGGTTGACCGCGACCACGTACGGCAGCCCGGAGCTCTCGAAGTAGTCCAGGACCGGGAAGCAGTCCTTCAGACGGCGGGTGTCGGCCAGGACGACGGCGCCGATCGCGCCGCGCACGATGTCGTCCCACATGAACCAGAACCGCTGCTGGCCCGGCGTGCCGAACAGGTAGAGCACCAGGTCGTCGTCGAGCGTGATGCGCCCGAAGTCCATGGCCACGGTGGTGGTGGTCTTGCCCGGCGTGGCGGTGAGGTCGTCGGTGGCCTCGCTCGCCTCGGTCATCAGCGCCTCGGTCTGCAGGGGCGTGATCTCCGAGACGGCGGTGACCAGCGTGGTCTTGCCCACGCCGAAGCCGCCCGCCACCACGATCTTCGTGGCGATGGGGGCGCGGGTGCGGTCCGTCTCCCAGGCGTGCATGCTCTCGCCGGGCTGGACGAACGGGGATGAACCAGCGACGCCGTGAGCGGCGTCAGAGACGACGGAGTCCACTCAGCACCCTTTCCAGCAGAGCTCGGTCCGGGCGGCCCGTGCCATGGCCGGTGCCCGTCCCGTACACACGGATCTTTCCCTGGTCCGCGAGGTCGCTGAGGAGCACGCGGACCACGCCGAGCGGCATCTTCAGCAGCGCGGCGATCTCGGCCACCGTACGCATCCGGCGGCACAGTTCGACGATGGCCCGCAGCTCCGGCATCACGCGGGTGGACAGGGAGCCGTTCGTCAGCTCCTTGCGCTCCTCCGGGGCGTCCAGCGCGGCGGTGCTCGCCACGAAGGTCTCCACGAGGAGGACGTGGCCGAAGCGGGTGCGGCCGCCGGTGAGCGAGTAGGGGCGGACCCGGGCGGGTTTGCGGTCACCGCCGCGGACCGGGAGGTGCTGTTTCGGCGTACTGCTCATCGGACACTCCCCGTCGTCTGGGAATCCTCCAGGGATTTGCGGAGTTCGCTGCGGAGTTCGGGCGTCAGGACGTGGCCGGCGCGGCCCACGAACAGGGCCATGTGGTAGGCGACCACGCTCATGTCGCAGTCCGCGGAGCCGTGGACGCCGAGCAGCGAGCCGTCGCTGATGGACATCACGAACAGGCTGCCCTCGTCCATCGCGACCATCGTGTGCCGGACCCCGCCGAAGTCCATCAGCTTGGCGGCGCCGACGGTCAGGCTGCCGATGCCGGAGACGATGGTGGCCAGGTCGGCGGCGGAGCCGCGCGGGCCGGTCTTCTTGACCCCGCGGGCCTGGAGAGCCTCCCGCGCCTCCTTGTTGCGGTGGTCGTCGGAGGACAGCAGGAGCAGTCCGTCGGACGAGACGACCGCGACCGAGAGGATGCCGGGTACCTCCTCGACGAGGTTGGTCAGCAGCCAGTGCAGGTTGCGGGCCTCACTGCTCAGTCCGATCAGTCCGAAGGTACTGGGAGCGGTCAACTGCTTGCCTCCTCGACTGTGCCCCCCGTGGCTTCTTCGGATTCAGCTGGTTGTGCTGCGCCGGTGTCGGGCCGCTTGTGCGAGGCCGTCTTCTCGGCGATTTCCGCCTCCACCTCGCGGTAGCCGGCCTGGGCGCCCTGGCGGAAGCCGCCGAGGCGGCGGCGGAGGGCTTCGGCGTCCACGGAGCCGCTGCGCTGGCGCGGGGCGGTGGTCGGAGCGGTGATCTTGGGTGTGCGCTTGGGGAGGCCCTTGTCGGTGATGCGTTCGTGCTCGACGTCGGCCTCCGCCTCGGCTTCGCCTTCGGCGTCGTGGTGCCCACCCGCACCCCCCGTGCGGGTTTCTTCGTCGGGTGCGGGTGGCCCGTGTGGGGCGGATTCGCCGTCGGCGGCCGCGGGCGCGTGCTCCACCGGGGCCGGCTCGTCCTGCGGGATCGGGGCGAGCAGCTCCATCGTGGTCTCGGCGGGGGTTTCCGCCGGTGCCGTCACCTCTGTCGCGGGTGCGGCCGGCTCCGCCGCCGCCTCCTCGCGCCGTACCGCCTTCTCCGCCAGCGACACCAGCGGGTCCCCGTGGCTCGCGCGGCCGTGCAGGACGTTGGAGTTGGCCTCGGCGTCGGCCCCGGGGAACGCGACGGTGTGGCCGGTGCCGGAGAGCGGGCCGGAGGCCGGGACGGCCGCGGCCGGAGCCGCCGCCAGCAGGGTCCGGGGCAGGACGACGACCGCCGCGACACCGCCCTGCTTCTGCTCGCGCAGCTGCACGCGCACACCGTGCCGGTGGGCGAGGCGGGCCACGACGTACAGGCCGAGGCCGAGACCGTCCTCGCCCTCCTGGTCGTACGGTGCCTCCGGGTCGAAGTCGGCGAGGCGGGCGTTGAGGCGCTCCAGCCGGTCCTCGGCCATGCCGATGCCCTCGTCCTGGACGGAGAGCATGACCTCGCCGTTCTCCAGCAGCCAGCCGGAGATCTCGACGGGCAGGTCGGGCGGCGAGAACGAGGTGGCGTTCTCCAGGAGTTCGGCCAGCAGGTGGGACAGGTCGTCCGCGGCGAACCCGGCGATGTGCGCGTGGGGCGGCAGCGCGGCGATCCGGACCCGCTCGTATCGCTCGATCTCGCTGACCGCCGCGCGGACGACGTCCACGAGGGGCACGGGCCCGGCGGCGTGCTGGACGTGCTCGGTGCCGGCGAGGACGAGGAGGTTCTCGCTGTGCCGGCGCATGACCGTGGCGAAGTGGTCCAGCTTGAACAGCGTGGCGAGGCGGTCCGGGTCCTGCTCGCGCTCCTCCAGGTTCTCGATGACGGCCAGTTGCCGCTCGACCAGGCCGAGCGTGCGCAGCGCGAGGTTGACGAAGGTGCCGCCGATGGCCGTGCGCAGCCGCTCCAGCTGGGCGGCGGACTCGGCGAGTTCGCCGCGCAGTTCCTCGCGCGCGTCGGCCATCTTCTGGCGCTGCCCGACGAGGTGCTTGCGGTCGGACTCCAGTGTGGAGATCCGCTCGTTGAGCGCGACGGCGTGCGCGTGCAGGGCGTTGACGGAGCGGACGACCTGGGCGAACTCGTCGTTGCGGCCGGTGAACTTGACGGGTTCCTCGGCCGTGGGAACCTCCGCCTCGGCCAGCCGCTTCGAGCCGAGGCGCAGCACCGCGAGGGGGCGTGTGAGGCTGCGGGCCATGCCCGTGGCGACGCCGACGGCGAGCAGCATCAGGGCGCCGAGGACGGCGATGCGGATCTCCAGCGCGGTGACGTCGTCGTCGCGCAGCGCCTCCAGGTCCTTGGTGCGGCGGTCGTAGAGGGCGGACTCCACGCCGCGCATCAGGTCGACCCGGGCGGAGAGGGCCGCGTCCAGCTTCCGGGTGTTGGCGGAGAGTTCGCCGTCGGCGAGGGTCGGCTGGTCGGTGAGCGTGGCGAGGTACTTCTCGGCGGAGTTGACCTCGGTGCCGGTGACCGTGTTGTCGAACGAGGTACGGGCCGCCTTGGGCGCGGTGTCGCGGAAGTCGGCCAGGGCGGCGTCGGAGCGCAGCCGGGCCTGCTGGGCGGCGGCGCTCAGGGCGTCGCGCTGCCGGGCGTCCGCGTCCGAGGAGGTCTCGGTCGGCAGGCCGGTGACCGGGTCGATGGCCGTCTCGGTGCCGCGCGGCACGCTGAAGGCGGCGAGCAGCAGCCCCCGGGCCGCGGCGGCCTGCTGGACCGCGGAGTCCAGCTCGGCCAGGGCCTGTCCGCCGGAGCCCGCGCGGGGCGGCGTCTGCTGCGCCAGCTGCTCGGCGAGCCGGTGGAGTTCGGTGATGGCGGTGGAGTACGCCTGGTGCGCTTCGAGAGCGCTGCTCTTGCCGGTGAGCGCCGCCCGGCGCACGGCCGCGATGTCGTCGAGGTCGGAGCGGAGCGAGGCGGGTGTGTCGGTGTCGGCCCGCAACTCCTCGACCTGCCGGTCCACGCGGGCGCTGCGCTGCTCGGAGGGCGCCTTCGACTTGGGGCGGCCGGCCGCGATGTAGGAGGTGACGTCGTCGCGCTCGTCGGCGAGGGAGTGCGCCAGGACGAGGGCGCCCTGCGTCTGCTCGGCGAGCGTCACCAGCTCCTGGGAGTCGTGGAGTTGCCCGGAGGCGGCGAGGACGGACGGGGTGCCCGCACCGGCGATGGCGGCGGCGACCACGGCCACGGCCACGATGAGCCGGTTGCGTACATGGGTGGGGCGGCCCTTGCCGGTGGGGGGCGTCGGCTCAGCGCCCTGAACGGGGGCCGTCTGCTTGCCTGGGCGACGAGGCCGCGTCTTCTGCACCGGTGCTCGCATTCCTGACTCGTGAACTCATGGGCCCGGGTGACGCTCCGTCAACTGGTGCGTACTCCAGGTACACTTCCCGACCCTCCCAGCGCCGGTGGGCAGCGCACGTGCATCACCTGACCCGCCACCCGAAGGAGTGAACCTCGGAGGAGAGTTGGGGGGCAAGTTCCGCTGGCCCTTGCAGCGGCCTTGCGCGGCAGGCCGGTTGGACGCCGTGCGCGGGCGGTGGCAGTATTCGCCACCACGCCTTCCCGGAACAAAGCATTCCAGCCCAAACGGGGCGTCTGGCCTGCATGACCGCACCGGTCCGGCAACCATTGCCAGCGTTTTGCGGACCTTGTGAAGGGCTCGTGCAGACTGGCTGGATGCGTACTGAACTCGCCTCGGAACCGGGAGACGCGGACCGCCCCAACGAGGACTTCGCCAGTGTCGGACTACCGGCCTCCGGACAGGGCGGTTCGGTCGTCGTCCTGGACGGGGTCACACCGCCGAAGGGCGGGACGGGCTGTCTGCATTCCGTCCCCTGGTTCACCGCACGCCTCGGTGGTGCCCTGACCGAACTGACCGTTTCCCTCCCGGATGTTCCCCTGGCCGACGCCTTGTCCCGCGCCATCGCGCGTACCGCCGAGGCACACGCCTCAACCTGTGACCTTTCTCACCCCCGCACGCCTCAGGCCACGGTGGTCGTGGCCCGCTGGTCCCCGGAGACGGTGGAGTACCTGGTCCTGTCGGACTCGGCTCTCCTCGTGGAGTCCCAGGACAGCGTGGTGACGCCCTTCCTGGACGACCGGCTGGCTCTCCTCCCCCGTTCGGCCCTGGCCACGGACGCGCTGGTGGACTCCACGCTCCGCAACAAGGAGGGCGGCTTCTTCACGGCGGCGGCCGATCCCTCGGTGGCCCGGCGAGCGGTGACCGGCACCCTGCCCCGGCGCGAGGTCCGCGCCCTGGCCGCCCTGACGGACGGGGCGGCCCGCTGGGTGGAGCGGTTCGAGGAGGGCGACTGGACGGACTGCTTCCGCCTCCTGCGCAAGGAGGGACCGCAGGCGCTGGTGGACCGGGTGCGGACGCTGGAACGGACGGATTCGGCCAGATCGTTCCTGGGCCGGAGCAAGACGCACGACGACGCGACGGCCGTGTACGTCGAGTTCTGAGCAGCCGGAGTTCCGAAAAACCGGAACCGGGGGCTACTTCTCCATGCCCCGGTTCAGCTGGTGCAGCAGCCGGGCCAGTTCCGTGACCTCGCGGGTGTCCCAGTCGGCCAGGCGGCCGGCGTAGCGGGCGCGGCGGGCCTCGCGCACCCGGCGGACCCGGTCGTGGCCCTCCTGGGTGAGGGCGACGAGCCAGGCGCGTCCGTCGGCGGGGTCGGGCTCGCGGGCGACCAGGCCGAGCTCCTCCAGGGCGCGCAGCTGGCGGGACATCGTGGCCTTGCCGACGCCGATGTAGGCGGCGAGCTCGGTGGCCCGCTGCTTGCCGCACTCGTCCAGCCGTACGAGCAGGCCGTACGCGGACGACTCCAGGTCGGGGTGGACCTCCCGGGCCATCTCGCCCTGGCTGGCCCGGGCCCGCCGCAGGAGCACGGTCAGCTCCCGCTCCAGCGCCAGAAAGGCAGGCTGATCCACACCGGTTCCGGCCAGAGAGGCGTCCCGGTGTCCGTCGTCGTTGCCGTCCTCGTGCACGTGAGCCCTGCCTCGGTTGTCGCCCGGTACCTGCATTTTCCGCCACATGCGGCCATCGCCGCAGCTCGGCAAGTATTCCGCAGGTCACGGGGCGCGCGTCCACAGGGCCGCCACACGGTGAAGGCCCGGGCCTCCCTCACGGGACCCGGGCCTTCCCTCATCCGGTGGCCTCCGTCACGCGGCCACCGGAACCTCCGGCGCCGCATCCGCGGTGGCGGGCGCGAGCGCCAGCTCCAGGACCTGGCGGACGTCGGTGACGGCGTGGACGTCGAGCTTGTCCAGCACCTCCGCCGGGACGTCGTCAAGGTCGGGTTCGTTGCGCTTGGGGATGATCACGGTGGTGACCCCGGCGCGGTGGGCCGCCAGCAGCTTCTGCTTCACGCCGCCGATCGGCAGGACCCGGCCGGTCAGCGAGACCTCGCCGGTCATCGCCACGTCCGTGCGGACCAGACGGCCGGACAGCAGCGAGGCGAGGGCCGTGGTCATCGTGACGCCGGCGCTGGGGCCGTCCTTGGGCACCGCGCCCGCCGGGAAGTGGATGTGCACGCCCCGGTCCTTCAGATCACCCACCGGCAGTTCCAGCTCGGCACCGCGGGAGCGCAGGAAGCTCAGCGCGATCTGCGCGGACTCCTTCATCACGTCCCCCAGCTGACCGGTCAGGGTCAGCCCGGCCGCGCCCGTCTCCGGGTCGGCCAGCGACGCCTCGACGTACAGCACGTCACCGCCTGCGCCCGTCACCGCGAGGCCCGTCGCCACGCCCGGCACCGCCGTGCGGCGCTCGGCCGGGTCCTGGGCGGACTCGGGCACGTGGTGCGGCCGTCCGATCAGAGAGCGCAGGTCCTCGTCCCGGACGGTGAACGGCAGCTCCCGCTCGCCCAGTTCGTGCTGGGCCGCGACCTTGCGCAGCAGCCGTGCGATCGACCGCTCCAGGTTGCGCACGCCCGCCTCGCGCGTGTACTCACCGGCGAGCTTGCGCAGCGCGCCCTCGTCGATGGCCACCTCTTCCTTGTCGAGCCCGGCCCGCTCCAGCTGACGCGGGAGCAGGTGGTCGCGGGCGATGACGACCTTCTCGTCCTCGGTGTAGCCGTCCAGGCGGACGATCTCCATCCGGTCGGCCAGCGCCTCCGGGATCGCCTCCAGGACGTTGGCGGTCGCGAGGAAGACCACGTCCGAGAGGTCCAGCTCGACCTCCAGGTAGTGGTCCCGGAAGGTGTGGTTCTGCGCCGGGTCGAGCACTTCGAGCAGGGCCGCGGCCGGGTCGCCCCGGAAGTCCGAGCCCACCTTGTCGATCTCGTCGAGCAGCACGACCGGGTTCATCGACCCGGCCTCCTTGATGGCGCGGACGACCCGGCCGGGCAGGGCACCGACGTACGTACGCCGGTGACCGCGGATCTCGGCCTCGTCGCGGACGCCGCCGAGGGCGACGCGCACGAACTTGCGCCCCATCGCGTGGGCGACGGACTCGCCCAGGCTGGTCTTGCCGACGCCGGGCGGCCCGACGAGCGCGAGCACGGCACCGCCGCGCCGCCCGCCGACCACGCCCAGACCCCGTTCGGTACGCCGCTTGCGCACCGCCAGGTACTCGGTGATCCGCTCCTTCACGTCCTGAAGGCCGGAGTGCTCGGCGTCCAGGACGGCCTGGGCGCCCTGGATGTCGTACGCGTCCTCGGTGCGCTCGTTCCACGGCATCTCCAGGACCGTGTCGAGCCAGGTGCGGATCCACGAGCCCTCGGGCGACTGGTCGGAGGACCGCTCCAGCTTGTCGACCTCCTTGAGCGCGGCCTCCCGGACCTTCTCGGGCAGGTCGGCGGCCTCCACCCGGGAGCGGTAGTCGTCGGACTCCTCGCCCTCCTGCTCGCCGTTCAGCTCGCGCAGCTCCTTGCGGACCGCTTCCAGCTGACGCCGAAGCAGGAACTCGCGCTGCTGCTTGTCGACGCCCTCCTGGACGTCCTTGGCGATGGACTCGGCCACGTCCTGCTCGGCGAGGTGGTCGCGCAGCTGCTGGGTCGCGAGCTTCAGCCGGGCGACCGGGTCGGCGGTCTCCAGCAGCTCGACCTTCTGATCGGTGGTCAGGAACGGCGAGTAGCCGGAGTTGTCGGCGAGCGCCGAGACGTCGTCGATGGCCTGGACCCGGTCGACGACCTGCCAGGCACCGCGCTTGCGCAGCCAGGCGGTGGCGAGGGCCTTGTACTCCTTGACCAGTTCGGCGACCTGCCCGGGCAGCGGCTCCGGGACGGTCTCGTCGACGCGGGTGCCCTCGACCCAGAGGGCCGCGCCGGGACCCGTGGTCCCCGCACCGATCCTCACCCGGCCCCGGCCGCGGATCAGCGCGCCCGGATCGCCGTCGGACAGCCGGCCCACCTGCTCGACGGTGCCGAGGACACCGGTGCCGGCGTACGTGCCGTCGATGCGTGGCACCAGGAGTACCCGGGGCTTTCCGGGCGTTGTCCGAGCAGCGGCCTGGGCGGCCTCCACCGCGGCACGGACCTCGGAGTCGCTCAGGTCCAGCGGGACCACCATCCCGGGCAGGACGACCTCGTCGTCGAGCGGCAGCACGGGCAGGGTGAGCGGTGTGGACGTCGAAGCCATGATCTCCCCTTCGGCAGTCAAGTTGAGCTATGCCGACTCAATGCACGGGAGCCGCCGGATGTTCCCCACCCGTCGTTCGCTGTGAGCGATCGACCGTGACGCCAGGGGCGATCGGGGCCGTAGAGTCAGCGACGTAACAGATCAATGCGGTTAGTGCCTATTACCGAGGGGGCGCGTGGACAGGACCGTGCAGGCGTGGGTGGACGGATGGGTCGTGTCGCGCGGGGCGGCTCCGCCCGTGACCGAGCCGTGGGGCCGCACGATCGACGTGGGGACGAACGGGCACGTCACACGGCATGTGTTCGGCGCGACCGGCGACGACCTCGACGAGACGTCCGTGCGCAAGGTGGCGGGCGCGGTGACCGGGGCCGGCGTGTGGCTGAAGGCGTTCCGGGACCCGTCGGTGGTCGCCGGCTGGCTGGACGACAGCTGGTGGATCGACCCCGAGCCCGGCTACCTGATGACGGTCCCGCTGGCGCCGGGGAACGCTCCGGACGTGCCCGACGGCTACCGGCTGCGCAGCTGGTCGCGCGGTGGGGTGACGCGAGTGATGGTGGCCGCCCCGGACGGTTCGCTCGCGGCGCGCGGCCAGATCGCCCCGACCGGCGCCACCGCCGTCGCCGACCAGATCGAGACGGCGCCTGAGCATCGCCGCAAGGGACTCGGCAGCCTCGTCATGCGGACGCTGCAGAGCGCCGCCGTCCGGCAGGGGGCACACACCGGTGTGCTCGCCGGTACGCCCGCGGGGCGAGGGCTCTACGAGGCGCTGGGCTGGGAGGTCGTGGCCCTGCTCACCAGCGCGAAGCACGAACCACGGACCTGAACGCCCTCGCCCTCAGCCCCGGGCCGGTCCGCTCGGGCCGGCCCGCCTCCCCCGCCACCGCCGGAGCACCGGCCAGGTCGCGACACCGATGGCCAGGGCGATCACGTGCCCCCAGTTCGTCATCGGGTCGGTGAGGGCGAGCAGGTCCTGGAGCAGCATCCCGCCGAAGCCGGCCAGCAGCGGCACGCGCAGCCAGAGCGGCAGCAGCCCGGCCAGGGCGCCGGTGCCGGCGGCGACACCGAAGCTGACGCCGTAGTCGAGGCGGTGCAGCGAACTCTCGGGAAGCCGCCCGGCCAGCACCGCGAGCCCGACCGGGACCTCGGTCGCCAGGGTGGCGAGGACGTGCCCGAGCAGGAAGACACCGGCCGTGCGCAGGCCGCCGATCCGCCGTTCCAGCGCGGTCAGCACGAGCACGAACCCGATCGCGAACGGCGAGGCCACCCCGCCCGCGAGCCACAGCGCGCTGGCGACCAGCACCAGCTCCGGCGTCCGCACCAGGTGCGCCACGTCCGTACTGGAGCCCTGGAGCAGGGCGTGCACCAGGGCGGGGTCCGCGTACGCGGAGAACAGCGAGGTCAGACAGAGGACGATCCCGTACCCGAACGTGAACGGCGTACCCGTGGGAGTGGGGAGCAGCCGCCAGACCCGCGGTGCCCGAAGCCGAGGCTTCTCCGCCGCGGTGGGCTCTCGCACGTCCGGGCCCACGGTCCCGCACGGCACCGGGGCGCCGGCCCGCTGCCGCGGCACCCCGTCCAGCAGCGCCGACACGTCGGGAACGGGCGCGCCCGTCGGCGTCGGCGTGGCCGTCTCGTCGGCCGGCGCGGTGCGATCCACGGCGGGCGCTCCTTCCGTCATGTCCCACACTTCGCGTACCTCCGCCCCCTGTCTGTGACGGGCGCCACGCGAGAGCCGATTCACAGCAACCTGACAGCAGCGCGCCGCGTCCCCTGCCGGCCTCTCCGTATTGCTTGGCGCCGGGCACCCCTCACCTGCCAGGATGCTCGGATGCCCACCTCGAACGACATCCCCCTCGTGCTGGACCGTCGCGAGGGCCCGCACGGCGAGGTCGTGCTGCGACGGCACGGCGACCGGCTGGAGATCATCGCGAACGGCTGCTTCCTGATGGACACCTCCGACGGCCGCTCGGAGCGGCGGCTGGTCGACGCGGCCCTGGACGCCGTGGCCGGCCGGGACCGCCCGGACGTGCTGATCGGCGGACTCGGCGTCGGCTTCTCCCTCGCCCACGCGGCGGCGAACCCGCGCTGGGGAGGGATCACGGTCGTGGAACGCGAGCACGCGATTGTCGAGTGGCACCTCGACGGCCCGCTCTCCGCGTTCTCCGCCGAGGCCCTCGCCGACCCCCGCACGGAAATCGTCGAAGCCGATCTCGTGGCCTACGTCAATGAGACATCCGCCACGTACGACGCCCTGTGCCTCGACATCGACAACGGACCCGGCTGGACCGTCACGGAGGGCAACGAAATTCTCTACGGGGAGGCCGGACTGGCAAGCTGCGTACGGGTGTTGAGGCCCGGCGGGGTGCTCGCCGTCTGGTCCGCCCAGCCCTCTCCGGAATTCGAAGAAACCCTGCGGAATGTCGGGTTCCAACAGGTGCGTACCGAAGAGATCCCGGTTGCCCGGGGCGTTCCGGACGTCGTACACCTCGGCATCAGCCCTGGATAGCAAAGGTGTGCTGACTCCCCGTACGCTGCTCCTCTGACGCCGATCATTCAAGCGTCAATCGCAACCATGCGCAGACCGAGGAATCACCCCACTGATTCCGGAAAGCACACCCCAGGGGCGGGCGATGGAGCAGACACACACCTCCCACAACGGTTCGGCGACGGCTACACCGGGCGCACAGCGCCGGGTTCTCGTCGTCGAGGACGACGCCACGATCGTGGATGCCATCGCGACCCGCCTGCGAGCCGAGGGATTCCTCGTGCAAACAGCGGGTGACGGTCCGGCCGCCGTCGACACGGCCGAGGCCTGGCAGCCCGACCTGCTGATCCTCGACATCATGCTGCCCGGCTTCGACGGTCTGGAGGTCTGCCGGCGCGTGCAGGCCGCCCGGCCGGTGCCGGTGCTGATGCTCACCGCGCGCGACGACGAGACCGACATGCTGGTCGGGCTCGGCGTCGGCGCCGACGACTACATGACGAAGCCGTTCTCGATGCGGGAGCTGGCGGCGCGCGTGCACGTTCTGCTGCGCCGCGTGGAGCGGGCCGCGCTGGCCGCCGCGACGCCGCGCAGCGGCATCCTGCGCCTCGGCGAGCTGGAGATCGACCACGCGCAGCGCCGGGTCCGGGTCCGGAGTGAGGATGTTCACCTCACGCCGACCGAGTTCGACCTGCTGGTGTGCCTGGCGAACACGCCGCGCGCGGTGCTCTCCCGCGAGCAGCTGCTGGCCGAGGTCTGGGACTGGGCGGACGCCTCCGGTACCCGGACCGTCGACAGCCACATCAAGGCGCTGCGCCGGAAGATCGGCGCAGAGCGGATCCGTACGGTGCACGGCGTGGGCTACGCCCTGGAGACCCCGACGCCATGAGCGGCGGGCCGGCCGCACGGAGAAACCCCGGGGAGCCGGAACCCTGGGGCGGGGTGAGCCCGTTCTCGATCAAGACCAAGCTGGGCGCGCTGGTCGTCATCTCGGTGCTGATCACCACGGGCCTGTCGGTGATCGCGGTGCACACGAAGACGGAGCTGCGCTTCATCACGGTCTTCTCGATGATCGCCACACTGCTCATTACGCAGTTCGTGGCCCATTCGCTCACCGCGCCGCTGGACGAGATGACGGCCGTGGCCCGTTCCATCTCGCAGGGCGACTACACCCGCCGGACGCGGGAGAACCGCCGTGACGAGCTGGGCGACCTCGCCGTGACGATCAACGCCATGGCCGACGAGCTGGAGGCGCAGGACAGCCAGCGCAAGGAACTCGTGGCGAACGTCTCGCACGAGCTGCGCACACCCATCGCCGGCCTGCGCGCGGTGCTGGAGAACATCGTCGACGGCGTCACGCAGGCCGACCCGGAGACGATGCGCACGGCGCTGAAGCAGACCGAGCGGCTCGGCCGGCTGGTGGAGACGCTGCTGGACCTGTCCCGCCTGGACAACGGCGTCGTACCGCTGAAACAGCGGCGGTTCGAGGTGTGGCCGTACCTGTCCGGCGTGCTGAAGGAGGCCAACATGGTCGCCTCCGTGCGCGCGGGCATCGCCACCGGCTCGGGCAGTCACACCCGTACGGACGTCCATCTGCACCTCGACGTCCACCCGCCGGAGTTGACCGCGCACGCCGACCCGGAGCGCATCCACCAGGTCGTGGCCAACCTCATCGACAACGCGGTCAAGCACAGCCCGCCGCACGGCCGCGTGACGGTCAAGGCGCGGCGCGGGGCGCTGCCGGAGTCGCTGGAGCTGGAAGTTCTGGACGAGGGCCCCGGTATTCCGAAGTCCGAGTGGCACCGCGTCTTCGAGCGGTTCAACCGCGGCAACGTCAAGCGGCCGCAGGGGCCGGGGAGCGACGGCGGTACGGGACTCGGCCTGGCCATCGCGCGCTGGGCGGTGGATCTGCACGGCGGGCGGATCGGAGTGGCCGAATCCGAGCGGGGTTGCCGGATTCTTGTCACTCTTCCGGGCCTTCCATCTCTGCCAAGTTGACGTAAAGTTCGAAGCGGAGCCACAAGATCCACGGGTGTCCGCACTGACGGACACGTGTGATCAGGCACAGGCCCGCGCCGTCGGCGCACGAGGCCCTGCCGCGCCCTTCCCTCTTTAAGCGGAACCACGCTTGTTTCCCGCCATTTCAAGCCCCGAAACACACTTCAAGATGTGACTTGCGCGACGTTGAACGGGCCCGACCTGACCTACCCGGTCCAGGGGGCGTAGCCTTGATTCCCGCTGTCCATCATCTTGTGAAGCGGAAGAGGGCGGTTGCCGCCGTGTCGCCACAGTCCCCCAGTAACTCGAGCATCTCGACCGACACCGACCAAGCGGGGAAGAACCCTGCTGCGTCGTTCGGTGCCAACGAGTGGCTCGTCGACGAGATCTATCAGCAGTACCTCCAGGACCCGAATTCGGTAGACCGAGCCTGGTGGGACTTCTTCGCCGACTACAAGCCGGGGGCGCTGCCGCCTCGGCTCCGGCGGGTACCGCGGCCGCGGGGGCCGCGGGGACCACCACCG
>KE354413.1 GCA_000415505.1 Streptomyces afghaniensis 772 | reverse complement strand
AGCGGCGCGCGGTCCCCCACTGTCCCGCATGACGGTGGCCACGTTGTCCCGGGCTCCGACGCAGTAGGGGTGCTGTTCGCCCAGCAGCTCCGCGTACTGCTCGGCGGTTCGCTCGGCGAGTTCCCTGGCCTCGGCTGCACGCTCCATGTGCCGCAGCAGCATCGCGTAGTCGCAGGAGACCATGAGCGTTTCGGGGTGCGAAGCGCCGCGTCGGCGCAGCAGCTTCTCCCGGACGCCCCGCATCATGGCGTACGCGAACTGGAGGTCACCGTCCCGGCGGGCGCACAGCGCGAGGTTGTGCTCGGCCTGCAGGGTCTGGCTGTGGTTGCGGTCGAGGACCTGGCTGTGGACGCGGGAGTTGTGGCCCTGGATCGCCATCGCCTCCCGGTAACGGCCGAGCAGCCGCAGCATCCAGGCGCTGCGCAGCGCCGAGTTGAGCGTGGCGACGTCCTTGCCGCCGAGGAGCTGGACCCGGGCCTCGAAGACGCTGCGGTGCAGGGCGAGCGCCTCGGTGTAGTGGCCCTGTAAGCCGATGGCGACGGCGAGGTTGCTCCGGATGCTGAGGGTGCGCGGTACGTTCTCTCCGCCGAGCTCCCGCGCGGCGCTCTCGGCGGCCTCCTCGAACAGGGTCCGGGCCTCCGTGTAGCGGCCGAGCGCCATCAGTGTGCCGCCGAGACCGTCCTTGGCGCGGATCACTTCGATGGGGCGGACCCCGTCGGCGTCGCGCAGCCGCCGCAGGTTCTCCTGGCCGACCTGCTCCGCCTCGGTGTACCGGCCGAGTCTGCGCAGCATGTTGCCGAGCTGGTGGACGGCGACGAGGACCGACCGGTCGGTGTCGCCGAACCTGGGCCGCCAGTTGTCCACCGCGAGCCGGCTCAAGGCCCAGCCGTCGTGGTACTCGCCGCGCATCCGCAGGTACTCGATGCAGTTCAGCACGAGGTCCCGCACATCCTGGTTGGAGGCCTCCAGGGCACCCGACGGCTCCAGGTGCGGGATGATCACGGAGTACCGGGCCCAGTTGCCAGCAGAGGCCGAGTCGCGCGGGTCGGCGGAGACCAGGACCCTGCGGGCGGCGGCGGAGTAGCGCGCGGCGTCGAGAGGCGACTGCACGGACCGTACGAACCGGTGGAACAGGCGGTGCATACGGACCGTGCCCACAGTCTGAGCGTCCATGCGAGGGCCCTGCTCGTACTCGATGCGCATGGAGTCGACCTCGGAGAGCCTGCGC
>KE354412.1 GCA_000415505.1 Streptomyces afghaniensis 772 | reverse complement strand
TCTGCCCGGGGACGTACGGCGACTGCGCCGAGCCGTTGGCGTGGGCCGGTCGCCGTCCGGGCGGCGGGCACGGCAGTGCGCCGGCCGTTCTGCTGCGTCTCCTGGACCCGGGCCGCGGCCCGGGCGACCCGCCCGGTAGGCGGCGATCGCCCCGGCTCGTGCGGCCCGCGGGTCCTCGCTGTCCTCCGCGCTCCTGCGGGCCGGCACGGGTGAGCCCCCACTGCCCGTGTCGACTCCGGTTGCCGGCAGCCCCCGGGCCTCCCGGGCCTCTATGGCGGCCCGTCGCGCGGCCTCGGGATCACCCGCGCCACCGACGCCTCCCGGGCCACCGGCACCGCCCGCGCCATTGACCATCCCGGCGCCACCGGTCTCGTGGCCGGGCTCGTCGAAGGCCGGAGCCGGCACGGGGTCGTACCCGCACAGCGCCTCCTCTGCCGCACCCACCGCCAGCCCGGTCAGCATCACCCGGCCGTCGTCGCAGACGAGGACCGTGCGCGCGGTGATGTTCCGGTGCACCCAGCCGTGCGCGTGCAGCACCCGCAGCGCCATGAGGACGTCGGAGGCCACCTCGGCCGCCCGGTACGGCGTCAGCGGCTTCTCGGCGAGCAGCGCCGCCAGGGGACGCGCGGCCACCAGCTCGCTGACGATCCACAGCGAACCGCCCTCGGCGAACACGTCGAAGACCTGGTCGAGACGGGGATGGTCGGGAATGGCCGCCGCGGCCTGCGCGGCCTCGACCGCGCGCCGTACCACCGGATCCGTGGGCCGCCGGGTGCCCGGACGGGCGCCGGGCCTGCGCGAGCCACCGTCACGTGCCGTGAAGCCGTCGGGCAGCCCCTCGGCGTCGAGGACCTCCGCCTCGACCACCTCCGGCAACGGCACTGCCCTGACCAGGACTTCCTGTCCGCTGTAGGTGTCGAAGGCCCGGGACTCGGTCAGTTCGTACTCGTCGGACGGCGGCAGCGGCAGGCGGTAGCGGTCGGCGAGCACCCGTCCCGCATAGTCGTCCACGATGCCTCCCCCGGCAGCCTGGTCGGTCACATCCGTTCGCCCCACGGTCCGTTCCGGCTGCGTACGGTCCGCAAACATTTACGATACGTGCCGCAGGCAACCCGCATGCGGGGATGCCAGATCTCACTCCCCAAACCCGGGGCCGCTCATGCTCAGGACTTGGGTTCGAAGGTCTTGGTCAGCGTCCGCCAGGTCTGCTTGCGCAGTTCACCGCCCCAGCCGGCCGCTTTCGCCGTGTACATCAGCGCGTAGCCCTGCCGGTCGTCGACGACGAAACCCCGGTCGATGGTCCGGTACTTGGTGCCACTCTCCACGTAGGTGAACTCCCAGTCGGCCGTGTTCCAGCCGCGGTAGTCCACCTGCTCTATTCGGATCTTCTTGTACTGCGCGCGCTGCATGTAGCGCTCCTGGCTCTTCCAGTCCGCCACCGGGTCACCCTTGGGCGTGGACGTCCAGGCGATGAGCAGCTTCTGCCCGTCGGGCCCGGTGAACCGGTCGCCCGCGGCACCCGTGGACTGGTACTTCCACCCCTTCGGCAGTCCGATCGAGTATCCCTGGCTGCCCTGGTGCGTCGACTCCGCGGCGGTGCCCTTGCCGCCACCGGAAGACTCGCTCGCGCGGCCGCTGGGCGTGCTGTTCGAGGCGGGCCCCGACGGCGCGGGCTGCGTCGCCGTGCTGTCGGTGCGCGTGCCGTCGCTCTTGTCGCCCTTGGTGTCCGCGCTGCTCGACGCGGTGGCGACGGTCTTGCCGCCGCTCTCGCCGGCGGCCCCCTTCGGGTCCTTGTCGTCTCCGCTGAGCGCGATGGCGAGTACCGTGCCGATCACGGCGAGCACCACGACCGCCGCGATGATCATCATGGTCCGCCGCGGCACCACGTCGGTGAGCGGCGCCCTGGGCGCGGGCCGCGGCGGCAGGTCCGGCCGCTGCATGACGGGCCACCCCGAACTCCGGCCCCCGGGCTCGGCCTTCGCCCCCTGCGCACCGGCACCGCCAGTCGCCCCCGAGGCCGACTCCGACGCCGAACCGGACTCCGGCACGGACGCACCCGCGTCCCCGGCCCCGGCCTTCCCGCCTGCCGGTGCGGAAGCGGTCGTACCGCCCTCGGACCCGGTCCGGGACGCGGCCGACGCCCCGGCCGTTCCCACGGCGGCCTTGCGCACGGAACGCAGCGCTCCGCGCAACCGCTCCCCGGCCTCCTCGCTCCGCTTGCCCCCGGAACCCGCCGGACTCCCCTTGCGCGAGGACTTGTCCGGCTGCGCCGGCAGCGGCACGACCTTCGTCGCGTCCATCGGCTCCGGCTCGGCCGTCGCCGGCGCGTGGATGACCGAGTTCAGCATCGCCCGGGCGCCCGCGTCGTCGAGCCGCTTGGCGGGGTCCTTGGTGAGCAGTCCGTGGATGACGTCCCTCAGCGGGCCGGCGTTCTTCGGCTCCTCCAGCGGCTCGGTCATCACCGCCGTGAGAGTCGCTATGGCCGACCCCTTGTCGTACGGCGGCGTGCCCTCCACCGCCGCGTACAGCAGCCCGCCGAGCGACCACAGGTCGGCCGCCGGGCCCGGCTTGTGCCCGCGCGCCCGCTCCGGGGAGATGTAGGAGGGCGCG
>KE354411.1 GCA_000415505.1 Streptomyces afghaniensis 772 | reverse complement strand
CGCCGACGAGCATGCCGGTCGAGGTGATGGACGGGTCGCCCTCGACCTGGGCGATGCCGAAGTCCGTGAGCACGACCCGGCCGTCCTCGGCGATGAGCACGTTGGACGGCTTCACGTCGCGGTGCAGGATGCCCTCGCGGTGCGCGGACCGCAGCACGTCCAGGACGGCGAGCCCGACCTCGGCGGCCCGCTTCGGCTCGAGGAGGCCGTCCTCCCGGATGACCTCGGCGAGCGACTTGCCCTCGACGAGCTCCATCACGATCCAGGGCCGGTCGTCCTCCTGGACCACGTCGAAGACCGTCACGGCGCTGTTGTTGCGGATCCGCGCGATCGCCTTGGCCTCGCGCAGCGTCCGCGTGATCAGCCGCCGCTTCTCCTCCTCGTCGATGTTCGACGGGAACCGCAGCTCCTTGACGGCGACCGTCCGCCCGAGGGTTTCGTCCTGGGCCCGCCACACCGTGCCCATGCCCCCGCGGCCGAGCACCTCGCCCAGCCGGTAACGCCCCGCGAGGAGACGCTCCCTGTTGTCCTGACGAGTGTCCTGACGAGATGTGCCCGCCCGCTCCGCCTCCGACATGCGTCCCCTCATACAACCCGCCCTGACAGAGCCTCCATTGTCTCTCACCCGACAAGTGCCCAGCGCCCAGGGGCCCCCTGGCGGCACGCCCTCGCCGGCCCACCCGCCCGTAACCCGGGTGCGGCGCCGCGCGCGCATCCTTGCATGATGGGTCCCCGACGCCCCGACCAGGGAGGAGCCGGCGTGCCGCCCTTTCGGACCTTGCTGGCGCTGCCTGTGTCCGTCGCCCTGCTCGGCCTGCCTCCGGCCGACTCGTCGGCTCTCTCCGCTCCGCCCACGGACGCGGTGCTCCCCCTGCTGGTGACCCGGGGCGGAGCGCCCGCCGCGGCCCTGCTCGCCCAGGAGGGAACCACCACCCGCTATGCCCATGCCGGGCAGGGAATCGCCCGGTCGGACCGCTTCCGCGGCGGCAGCGTCACGAAGACGTTCATCGCGACGGTCGTGCTGCAACTGGCCGCCGAGCACCGGCTGTCACTGTCCGACACCGTGGAGCAGCACCTGCCGGGCCTGGTGCGGGGAGCGGGCAACGACGGCCGCGCGCTGACCCTGCGCTCCCTGCTCACCCACACCAGCGGCCTGTACGACTACACGAGGGACACCGGCGGAACCGCACCCGTCACACCCCGTCAGGCCGTACGCATCGCACTCACCACCCCCGGCCGCACGCGGCCGCTTCTCCTACTCGAACACCAACTACGTCCTGCTCGGCCTGGTCGTGCAGCAGGTCACCGGTCACTCGTACGCCACCGAGGCCGAGCGGCGCATCATCACTCCCCTGCGTCTGACGGGCACCTCCTTCCCCGGATCCCGCTCCTCGCTGCCTTCTCCGCACGGCCGCGCCTACGCCGCCGACGGAACCGACGTCACCGATCTCGACCCGCGGGTGGCCGGCGCCGCGGGCGAGCTGGTGACCACGCTCGCCGATCTCGACCGCTTCTACTCGGCCCTGCTCGGCGGCCGGCTGCTGCCCCCGCGCCGGCTGCGCGAGATGCTCGACACCCGTGCCGCACACGGCGCGTACGGCATGGGCCTGTTTCCCGAGAAACTGCCGTGCGGCACCACCGTGTGGGGGCACAACGGGCACATCTCCGGCAGCTACGTGCGCACCGCGGCCACCGTCGACGGCCGACGTGTCCTCACCTTCCGCGTGAACACGGACGCGATCGCGGACCCCGGTCTCGAACCCGCGGTGCTCGCGGCCGAGTTCTGCCCCCGCACCTCGTAGAACGACCGGGTTCCGAACGAAGATCCCGGCTCCCGACACTCGTTCGGGTGATGTCAAAAGCAGTGATGCCGAAAGCACCGCCCGGTTCGCGGAAGCAGCCGCCTACAGCGGCACGATGTCCGGCGCCCCCAGCCGCGCCGCGTCCGCCGTCAGGTCGTCCGGCTGGCGCTGCGACTCCCGCTCCGCCTCCACCCGCTTCTCGTAGTGCTGCACCTCGCGCTCTATCTGGTCCTTGTCCCAGCCGAGGACCGTCGCCATCAGCTCGGCGGCGTCGCGTGCGCTGCGCGTGCCCCGGTCGAAGGTCTCGATGGAGATGCGGGTCCGCCGGGTCAGCACGTCGTCCAGGTGCCGCGCCCCCTCGTGCGAGGCCGCGTACACGATCTCGGCGCGCAGGTAGTCGTCGGCCGCCGGCAGGGGCTCGCCCAGGGACGGGTCCTCGGCGATGAGCGCGAGGAGTTCCTCGGTCATCGTCCCGTACCGGTTCAGCAGGTGTTCCACCCGCACCACATGCAGCCCGGTCCGGGCGGCGATCCGCGCCCGGGCGTTCCACAGCGCCCGGTAGCCCTCGGCGCCCAGCAGCGGCACGTCCTCGGTGACGCACTCGGCGACGCGCATGTCGAGCCCGTGCACCGCCGCGTCCACCGCGTCCTTGGCCATGACCCGGTAGGTGGTGTACTTGCCGCCCGCCACGACGACGAGCCCGGGCACCGGATGCGCCACGGTGTGCTCGCGCGACAGCTTGCTGGTGGCGTCCGACTCGCCCGCGAGCAGTGGCCGCAGGCCCGCGTACACACCCTGGACGTCGTCCCTCGTGAGCGGCACCGCGAGGACCGAGTTCACATGTTCCAGCAGGTAGTCGATGTCGGCGCTGGACGCGGCCGGGTGGGCCTTGTCGAGGTCCCAGTCGGTGTCCGTGGTGCCGACGATCCAGTGCCGGCCCCAGGGGATGACGAACAGCACGGACTTCTCCGTGCGCAGGATCAGTCCGGTCGTGGAGTGGATCCGGTCGCGCGGTACGACCAGGTGGATGCCCTTGGACGCCCGGACGTGGAACCGGCCGCGCTCCCCGACCATCGCCTGGGTGTCGTCCGTCCACACACCGGTCGCGTTGACGACCTGCTTGGCGCGGATCTCGTACTCGCCGCCCGCCTCGACGTCCTGCACCTTCGCGCCGACGACCCGCTCGCCCTCGCGCAGGAAGCCCGTGACCCTCGCGCGGTTGGCGGCCTTCGCGCCGTACGCCACCGCCGTACGCACCAGGGTCGCCACGTACCGGGCGTCGTCCATCTGGGCGTCGTAGTACTGCAGCGCCCCGACCAGCGCGTCCTTCTTCAAGCAGGGCGCCACGCGCAGGGCGTGAGAGCGGGTCAGGTGGCGGTGCATGGGCAGGCCACGGCCATGACCCCGGGCCATGGACATGGCGTCGTACATCGCGACGCCCGACCCGGCGTACAGGCGCTCCCAGCCCTTGTGCTGCAAGGGGTACAGGAACGGCACGGGCTTCACCAGGTGCGGGGCGAGCCGCTCCAGCAGCAGGCCGCGCTCCTTCAGGGCCTCCCGGACGAGCGCGAAGTCGAGCATCTCCAGATAGCGCAGGCCGCCGTGGATCAGCTTGCTGGACCGGCTGGAGGTGCCGGACGCCCAGTCACGCGCCTCGACCAGTCCCGTGGACAGGCCTCTGGTCGCGGCGTCGAGGGCGGTGCCCGCACCGACCACGCCTGCGCCCACCACCAGCACGTCCAGCTCGCGCTCGGCCATTGATGCGAGTGACTCGACGCGCTGCGCCGGCCCGAGTGTCGCTGTCCTCACCGCTGCCTCCCGCTCATCGCGGCGGCTGGTGCCGCCTCGGTCGCGCCGGCCGCACCCGTCGGGTGAGGCCCCGTCCGTATCCCATGCCCAAATTCTGACCGTGTTGCCCGACTTCAGCCACCACGGGCCGTCAGCCTGTGGACAACGCCCACGGGACACTCACCGAAACTCGGGCCAGCAATCCCACATAACGGTCATATTTACTCCTAGTCTGACATTGCGCTCGCCCGTCCTGTCCACAGGGCTTGCGCACCTGTCCCACTTCGGCTATCGGGAAGGACGGCCACGCCATGCCCGCAGATCTCGCCGTCATCGGACTCGGCCCGTACGGCCTGCCCCTGGCGCAGGCCGCCGTCGCCGCAGGCGTCGCCACCATCGGCTACCGGACCGGTCCGGAGGCCGGCTCCCTCAGCCCCGCCGAACAGCGCCGGATGCTCTCGGGGGGCTTCCGGCCGACCACGAACGCGGCCGAGCTCGGCCGGGTGCGCACCGCTGTCATCTGCGCACCGACCCCGCGGGGTGCGGACGGCGGACTCGACCTGAGCCAGCTGGAGGCGGCCGCCCGCACGCTGGCCGCGCACCTGCGCCCGCACACCACCGTGATCCTTGAGTCCCCTGTGTACCCGGGGACGACAGAGGAATGTCTGCGCCCCCTCCTCGAAGAGGGATCGGGTCTGCGCGCGGGCCGCGACTTCCACCTCGCCTACTCCCCCAGCCGCGTCGACCCCGGCAACCGCGACTTCACCCCCGCCAACACCCCCAAGGTCATCGGCGGCCTCACCCCGGCCTGCACGGAGTCGGCCGCGGCCTTCTACGGACGGCTCACCGACAAAGTGGTACGCGCGCGTGGACCCCGCGAGGCGGAGACCGTGCAGCTCCTGGAGACCAACTACCGGCACGTGAACATCGCCCTCGTCAACGAGATGGCCGTCCTCTGCCACGACCTGGGCGTCGACCTGTGGGACGTCGTCCGCTGCGCGGAGACCAAGCCGTTCGGCTTCCAGGCCTTCCGCCCCGGCCCCGGCGTCGGTGGCCACGCCGTCCCGCAGGACCTGACCGCCCACGGCGGCCGCACCCTGCGCATGGTGGAACTGGCCCAGCAGGTCAACAGCCGCATGCCCGGCTACGTCGTCCAGCGCGGCGCCACGCTCCTCAACGAGCACGGCAAGTCGGCCCGCGGCGCACGCGTGCTGCTCCTGGGCGTCACCTACAAGCCCGACCTCGCCGACCTGCACGGCACGCCCGCCCAGGAGGTCGCCCTGCGTCTGATGGAACTGGGCGCCTCGGTCAGCTACCACGACCCGTACGTCCCCACCTGGAGCGTCCTGGACCGCCCCGTCCCCCGCGTGGACTCCCTCTACGAGGCGGTCGCCGACGCGGACCTGACCATCCTCCTCCAGCAGCACCGCACGTACGACCTGCAAGGCCTGTCGGTGAAGGCACAGCTGCTGCTGGACACCCGGGGGGCGGCGCCCACGGGGGCGGCGCATCGGTTGTGAAGAGGGGCGCGTGGGGGCGCTGAGCCCCTTGGGCTGGTGGCGCGGGGCACCCCGCCGCCAGTACCTTGGGAGACGGCGGAGCCCACCGCAGGGGCCACTGCGGCAAGCTCCTGGATGGATCACGGAATGTCCGCCCCTAGGTTTCGTGGGGGCGGCCGCTCACCATCCGAAAAGTCGCAAGATCCACCTCCTCCGGCACCGCACCACCCGAAGACGGAGTCGGTCCCAGCGGGTGGGCTTGCGGTGGCGTCCCATGGGCGCCCCCTTCCACGACGCCACCCACCCGAAGGCAACCACGCGCCCCCATACGGCAACACGCGCCCCGTCAGGGCCAGTTGGGCACGCAGAAGGGCCTGGTCACTCACACGAGTGACCAGGCCCTTCCTCGTCCTGAGGGCTACCGACTACCGCCGGTGCTGCGAGTCCGCCACCGTCACCTCGACCCGCTGGAACTCCTTCAGCTCGCTGTACCCGGTCGTGGCCATCGCCCGACGCAGCGCGCCGAAGAGGTTCATCGAGCCGTCGGGGGTGTGGGACGGGCCCGTGAGGATCTCCTCGATCGTGCCGACCGTGCCGAGGTCGACCTTCTGGCCGCGCGGCAGCTCCTCGTTCACTGCCTCCATGCCCCAGTGGTGGCCCTTGCCCGGGCCGTCGGTCGCGCGGGCCAGCGGGGAGCCCATCATGACCGCGTCGGCGCCGCAGGCGATCGCCTTGGGCAGGTCGCCGGACCAGCCGACACCGCCGTCCGCGATCACGTGCACGTAGCGGCCGCCGGACTCGTCCATGTAGTCGCGGCGGGCCGCGGCCACATCGGCGACCGCGGTGGCCATCGGGACCTGGATGCCCAGCACGTTGCGCGTGGTGTGCGCGGCGCCGCCGCCGAAGCCGACCAGCACGCCCGCCGCGCCCGTGCGCATCAGGTGCAGGGCCGCGGTGTACGTGGCGCAGCCGCCGACGATCACCGGGACGTCCAGTTCGTAGATGAACTGCTTCAGGTTCAGCGGCTCGTGCGAGCCGGAGACGTGCTCGGCGGAGACCGTCGTACCGCGGATGACGAAGATGTCCACGCCCGCGTCGACGACGGCCTTGGAGAACTGGGCCGTGCGCTGCGGGGAGAGCGCCGCGGCCGTGACCACGCCCGAGTCGCGCACCTCCTTGATCCGCGCGCCGATCAGCTCTTCCTTGATGGGCGCGGCGTAGATCTCCTGGAGGCGCCGGGTCGCCGCCTCGGCGGGCAGCTCGGCGATCTCGTCGAGCAGCGGCTGCGGGTCCTCGTAGCGCGTCCACAGACCTTCGAGGTTCAGCACGCCGAGGCCGCCGAGCTCGCCGATGCGAATGGCGGTGGCCGGGGAGACGACCGAGTCCATGGGGGCGGCCAGGAACGGCAGCTCGAAGCGGTAGGCGTCGATCTGCCAGGCGATCGAGACCTCCTTCGGGTCCCGCGTACGGCGGCTGGGGACGACGGCGATGTCGTCGAAGGCGTACGCCCGGCGGCCGCGCTTGCCGCGCCCGATCTCGATCTCAGTCACGTTGGTGGCCTTTCCCTTTGCGTTTCAGCGTCTTCCAGTATCGCCGACGGGCATGGCAAGGGCGGCCCCGGATGCTCCGGAACCGCCCTCGGCAGGCCTGGGGACTACTTACTACGGCTGTAGTTGGGCGCCTCGACCGTCATCTGGATGTCGTGCGGGTGGCTCTCCTTGAGACCGGCGGAGGTGATCCGGACGAAGCGGCCCTTGGTCTCCATCTCCTCGATGGAGGCGGCACCCACGTAGCCCATCGTCTGGCGCAGACCGCCGACGAGCTGGTGCAGGACATTGGCCAGCGGGCCGCGGTAGGGCACCTGGCCCTCGATGCCCTCGGGCACGAGCTTGTCGTCGGAGCCGACCTCGGCCTGGAAGTAGCGGTCCTTGGAGTAGGACTTGGCCTGGCCTCGGGACTGCATCGCACCGAGCGAGCCCATGCCGCGGTACGACTTGAACTGCTTGCCGTTGATGAACTGAAGCTCGCCCGGGGACTCCTCACAGCCGGCGAGCAGGCTGCCCAGCATGACCGTGTCGGCGCCCGCGGCGAGCGCCTTGCCGATGTCACCCGAGTACTGCAGACCGCCGTCGCCGATCAGCGGCACGCCGGCCGGACGGGCGGCGAGGGACGCCTCGTAGATGGCGGTGACCTGCGGGACGCCGATACCGGCGACGACCCGGGTGGTACAGATCGAGCCGGGGCCGACGCCCACCTTGATGCCGTCGACACCGGCGTCGATCAGCGCCTGGGCACCGTCGCGCGTGGCGACGTTGCCGCCGATCACATCGATGCCGACGCTCGACTTGATCTTCGACATCCAGCTGAGGGCGTTGCTGTTGTGGCCGTGCGAGGTGTCGACGACCAGGAAGTCCACACCGGCCGCGGCGAGCGCCTGGGCCCGCTCGAGCGCCTCGGGGCTGGCGCCCACGGCGGCACCGACGATCAGACGGCCCTCGGCGTCCTTGGCCGCGTTGGGGTACTGCTCGGCCTTGACGAAGTCCTTGACCGTGATGAGGCCCTTGAGGACACCCGCGTCGTCGACCAGCGGCAGCTTCTCGATCTTGTGGCGGCGCAGCAGCTCCATGGCGTCGGGGCCGGAGATGCCGACCTTGCCGGTCACCAGGGGCATGGGGGTCATGACCTCGCGCACCTGACGGGAGCGGTCGGTCTCGAAGGCCATGTCGCGGTTGGTGACGATGCCGAGCAGCTTGCCGTTGCCGTCGGTGACGGGGACGCCGCTGATGCGGAACTTGGCGCACAGGGCGTCGGCCTCGCCGAGCGTCGCGTCCGGGTGCACCGTGATCGGGTCGGTGACCATCCCGGACTCGGAACGCTTCACCAGGTCGACCTGGTTGACCTGGTCCTCGACGGA
>KE354410.1 GCA_000415505.1 Streptomyces afghaniensis 772 | reverse complement strand
GTGACGATGCCGAGCAGCTTGCCGTTGCCGTCGGTGACGGGGACGCCGCTGATGCGGAACTTGGCGCACAGGGCGTCGGCCTCGCCGAGCGTCGCGTCCGGGTGCACCGTGATCGGGTCGGTGACCATCCCGGACTCGGAACGCTTCACCAGGTCGACCTGGTTGACCTGGTCCTCGACGGAGAGGTTGCGGTGCAGGACGCCGACGCCGCCCTGGCGGGCCATGGCGATCGCCATGCGCGACTCGGTGACCTTGTCCATGGCGGCGGACAGCAGCGGGATGTTGACCCGCACGTTGCGGGAGATGCGGGACGAGGTGTCGACCGCGTTGGGGAGCACTTCGGATGCACCCGGCAGCAGCAGCACGTCGTCGTAGGTCAGCCCGAGTGTCGCGAATTTACCGGGCACTCCGTCGACGTTGGCAGTCATGACACCTTCCCCAAATGGCCTTGATCGGTGCGGATGTCCATGCTAACGGGAAGCGCGGCTGTCTCATTCCACGGTTCCGCCTGGCTCCGGGCTTCGTATGTTCGTACGGAAGCGGCACACCGCCTGTTCAACAAAGGGGGTTGTTCCCGCGGGCTACTGCTCGGCCAGCGCCCGCAGCCGGCTCAGCGCCCTGTGCTGCGCCACCCGGACCGCGCCGGGTGACATTCCCAACATCTGGCCCGTCTCCTCGGCCGTGAGGCCCACCGCGATCCGCAGCAACAGCAGCTCCCG
The DNA here is from genome assembly GCA_000415505.1 of Streptomyces afghaniensis 772. GTDB lineage: Bacteria > Actinomycetota > Actinomycetes > Streptomycetales > Streptomycetaceae > Streptomyces > Streptomyces afghaniensis. The sequence continues at coordinate 8,443 of KE354410.1, read as the reverse complement.
CTGGTTCTCGGGCAGGTTGGCCAGCAGTTTCTTGGCCCATTCCGCGTCGCTGCTGAGCAGGGCGCGCTCCTCCGGTCCCAGGGAGTCGTCCGGGCGCTCGGGCATCTCGTCCGAGGGGACAGCCGTCGAACCGGGGTGACGCATCGCCGCGCGCTGGAGGTCGGCGACCTTGTGGGCGGCGATGGCGAAGACGAACGCCTCGAAGGGGCGCCCGGTGTCCCGGTAGCGGGGCAGTGCGAGGAGCACCGCCACGCAGACCTCCTGGGCGAGGTCCTCCACGAAGTGCCGGGCGTCGCCCGGGAGGCGGGACAGACGGGTGCGGCAGTAGCGCAGGGCCAGGGGGTGGACATGGGCGAGCAGGTCGTGCGTGGCCTGCTCGTCCCCGTCGACGGCGCGGTGGACGAGCGCGCCGATCGCCCCTTGGGCATTGACCGCCTCGTCGTCGCGCATCGGTCCATGGTGCCTTGCGGCCGCCGGGTCCGTGGCACCGCGCCCGTTGTTGTGCACCGAAGCGTTATGAGCAGGTGCGCCGGAACTCATCCCCTGCGCCCTCCCCTTCCGCTCGACCGACTCGTCCCCGAGGAACTCCACACCCTCAAGGATGCGGCATCCGCGGCGAAACGAGCAGCGGGCTCCCGGCGGACCCCGGGTCCACCCCCGCCGACCTGGCTTTCCGTGCCCCCAACTGCGACCGCCGCGATCGCCCCTGGGGCCTGCCGTTCGGATCATTCCGGGGCCGCGGCTCCTCGCGTGCACCCTCCCGAGCTCTCGGCGTCGCCCGGGCGGGGACGGATCCCCTCCGGGGCTGTCGTCGGCCGCCGGCTTCGGCACACGCGTGTACGGCTCGCGCGGGGGCATCCGCGTGCCCCCGCTCTCCGGCCCCGGCCGGAGACCGCGCGTCGAAGCCGGCCCGGTCCGGAGGATCCGAAGGACAGGCCCTAGCGCACCAGACCCCACCGGAAGCCGAGCGCCACGGCGTGGGCCCGGTCCGAGGCGCCGAGCTTCTTGAACAGGCGCCTGGCGTGCGTCTTGACGGTGTCCTCGGAGAGGAACAGCTCGCGGCCGATCTCCGCGTTGGAGCGGCCGTGGCTCATGCCTTCGAGGACCTGGATCTCACGCGCCGTGAGCGTCGGCGCGGCGCCCATCTCGGCCGAGCGCAGCCGGCGCGGGGCGAGCCGCCAGGTCGGGTCGGCGAGGGCCTGCGTCACCGTCGCGCGGAGCTCCGCGCGGGAGGCGTCCTTGTGCAGATAGCCGCGGGCACCGGCGGCGACCGCGAGGGCCACGCCGTCCAGGTCCTCGGCGACGGTGAGCATGATGATGCGCGCACCGGGGTCGGCGGACAGCAGCCGCCGGACCGTCTCGACGCCGCCCAGGCCGGGCATGCGTACGTCCATCAGAATCAGGTCCGAGCGGTCGGCCCCCCAGCGGCGGAGGACTTCCTCGCCGTTGGCCGCCGTCGTCACGCGCTCTACGCCGGGCACGGTCGCCACCGCACGACGGAGCGCCTCTCGGGCAAGCGGGGAGTCGTCGCAGACGAGGACGGAAGTCATGACCGCCCTCCGCAGCTGATGCGCGTCACCTTGAGCCTCCAGGCTGGTACGAAATCGTCACCTGTGCGGTCGACCGTCTCGGACGCCTGCCCGAGCGCTTGTTCCTTCAACCGCCTCGCACTCTCAACGACGGTCACTCGAAAGAGTTACGGGGGCGGTTGCCATCTTCGGCACTCTACGTGAGGGGCCGGACACGGTGCAGACATGCGCAACAGACCCTCGAACTTTCATCACAACCTATGCCCCGTTCGGACCTATTTCTTCCGCTTTGCCAGTGTCTGGAGCTAGATTCGCAATGAGTCATATTTTCATCTCCTTAGATCGTAGTTGTACGGTCGTGGACACCGGATCCGCCCAGAACGGCTACAAGGGGTCACGTAATGGCAGATTTCTCCCGCCTTCCCGGACCGAACGCGGACCTGTGGGACTGGCAACTGCTGGCTGCCTGTCGCGGGGTGGACAGCTCGCTCTTCTTCCATCCGGAGGGTGAGCGCGGTGCGGCTCGGAGCGCTCGCGAGAACTCGGCCAAAGAGGTCTGCATGAGGTGCCCGGTGCGTGCCGAGTGCGCCGCCCACGCGCTGGCGGTACGGGAACCGTACGGCGTGTGGGGCGGGCTGACCGAGGACGAGCGTGAAGAGCTGATGGGGCGGGCGCGCAACCGGCTGGTGTCGGCGTCGGCATCGGGCGGGCACGCCGCCTCGAACACCTGAAGGAACGTTTCTGCGAGACAGGCACGCGCACGCGTGCCGTTGGTTTTTGACGCGCTTGCGCCATGACTGGACGCGTTTGCGCTGTGGCGGGACGCGCTTGCGCTGTGGCGGGACGCGCTTGCGCTGTGGCTAGCGGTGGGCGGCCCGTGCCAGTTGGCCGAGCGTCGCCGCCACCGCCGGGACCTGTGCGAGGTCGGGCAGGGTGAGCGCGACGATCTCCCGGCGCACCGCCGGTTCCAGCGTCACGGTCCGTACCCCCCGGGGCCGCACGGACTCGATGGCCAGCTGGGGCAGCACGGCCACGCCCAGACCGGCGCCGACCAGGCCGGCGACCGCCGGGTAGTCGTCGGTCGCGAAGTCGATGCGCGGGGTGAAGCCGGCCGCCGCACACACCTCGACGAGCTGGCCGCGGCAGCGCGGGCAGCCCGCGATCCACGGCTCCCGCGCGAGTTCCCCGATCGCGACGGACTGCGCGCCCGCGAGCCGGTGCCGCTCCGGCACGAGTGCGACGAGCCGGTCCGTCAGCAGCGGCCGTACGACGAGGTCCTCCCACTCCTCGGCGCCCGCCGCCCCCTCGTAGCGGAAGGCCAGCGCCACGTCGCAGTCGCCCTCGCGCAGCATGCCGACGGACGCGGGCGGTTCGGCCTCCTCCAGGAAGACCCGGGTGCCGGGGTGCGCGTCGCGCAGGGCGGCGAGGGCGGTCGGCACGAGGGTGGAGCTGCCGCTGGGGAAGGAGACGAGCCGGACCCGGCCCGCCCGCAGCCCGGCGATGGCGGCGACCTCCTCCTCGGCGGCCGTGAGTCCGGCGAGGATCCCGGCGGCGTGCCGCACCAGCGCCTCGCCGGCCTGGGTCAGGCGCATCTCGCGTCCCGTGCGGATCAGCAGAGGCGTGCCGACGGAGGCTTCCAGGGCCTTCATCTGCTGACTGATTGCGGGCTGGGTGCAGCCCAGTTCGCGGCCGGCGGCGGAGAAGGAGCCGGTGGCCGCGACGGCGCGCAGGACGCGGAGATGACGTGCTTCGATCACCCTTCGAGGATAAGCGACCCTTTGAAGGCACTCCGAATAATGCGTCGACGCTTTGGGGCCGGGTCCCCTACCGTGCGGGCATGAAGCTTCTGTCTGTGAATCTGGGCCGAGCCAAGGCTGTGCCGTACACGGACAACCCGGAGGGTGTGACCGGAATCGACAAGCGGCCGGTGGACGGGCCGGTGCGGGTCTCGGCGCCAGGTCCCAAGGGCGTCGGCGGGAGCGGGCTGGCCGGGGACGCGGTGTGCAAGCTGGAGCACCACGGCGGCGACGACCAGGCGGTCTACGCCATGGCGCGCGAGGACATGGACGTGTGGGAGCGCGAGCTGGGCCGGACACTGACCGACGGGGCGTTCGGCGAGAACCTCACGACACAGGGTCTCGACGTGTCCGGCGCGCGGATCGGCGAGCGCTGGCGCATCGGGCCCGAGGTGGTGCTGGAGGTCACCTGCGGGCGGATCCCGTGCCGCACATTCCAGGGCCATCTGGACGAGAAGCACTGGGTGAAGCGGTTCACGCAGCGCGGCGCGCCCGGGGCGTATCTGCGGGTGATCGAGCCCGGCGTGATACGGGCGGGCGACCCCGTCGAGATCGTGCACCGGCCGGGCCACGACGTGACGGTGGCCCTCCAGTTCCGGGCGGTGACCACCGAGCGGACGCTGCTGCCGCGGCTGCTGCCGGCGGGCGAGGCGCTGCACCCGGAGTCGCTGAGGCTGGCGCGGGAGTACGCGGAGAAGCACGGGGTCTGACGGCTGCTCGCCGCTCGGACCTCACGGGCCGGTCGCCGCGCGGGTCTCCACCGACCCTTCACCGGCGGGACCCCCGCAGGCAAACCGATGCACGTAGTCCAGGTCACTAACCTGCTGCCATGACAACGGCTCTGATTACGGGATCGACGGCAGGCATCGGGGCCGCGTTCGCGCGGCGACTGGCGGCGGACGGGCACAACCTCGTGCTGGTGGCCCGCGACACCAAGCGGCTCCGGGAGCAGGCGACCGAGCTGCACGACCGGCACGGCATCGAGGCGGAGGTGCTGACGGCCGACCTCGCCGAGGACAAGGGCATCGAGTCGGTGGCCGACCGGCTGGGCGACCGCAAGAACCCCGTCGACCTGCTGGTCAACAACGCCGGCTTCGGCAACAAGGGCCGCTATCTCGACGTCTCCATGGCCGACGAGCTGCGGATGCTGAAGGTGCACTGCGAGGCGGTGCTGCGGCTGACGTCGGCGGCGACGGAGGCCATGCGGGAGCGCGGTCGCGGCGGCGTCGTGAATGTCGCGTCGGTGGCCGCGTTCGTCCCGCGGGGCACCTACGGCGCGTCCAAGGCCTGGGTCGTGCAGTTCACCCAGGGCGCCGCGCGGGACCTGGCCGGCAGCGGCGTACGGCTGATGGCGCTCTGCCCCGGTTTCGTGCGCACCGAGTTCCACGAGCGGGCCGGCATGGGCACGGACAACATCCCGGCCTGGATGTGGCTCGACGCGGACAAGCTGGTGGCGGCGGCACTGCACGACCTGGCCCGCGGCAAGACGCTGTCCATTCCGGACCCGCGCTACAAGGCGCTGATGGGGGCGGCGAAGCTGGTGCCGCGGGGGATGCTCGGGGCGGTGTCGTCCAGGACGGGGCGGAAGTACGGGCCGCAGTAGGCGCCCCGTGGTGCTACCCGCAGGCGGACTTCATCGCGTCGGCCGCCTCCACCACGAGCGGAACCGCGTCCGGTGCCTGCCTGAGGAGGGCGGGCAGGGCCGACACCCACTCACCGCCCTGGAGGGCCAGGGCAGTCAGTCGTCGGGCCTGTTCGCCGTCGGTCGTCGCGGCCGCGATGCGCGCCCGGGCCCTGGCCAGCGTCGCCGGAGCGGACAGCGTCCGTGCGAGTTCCTCGGCGCGGGCGCACTCTCCCGACGCGGCCAGCACCTCGACCAGGGCGAGCGTCCCCTGAGCGCGGTCGTACGGGTCCTCGATGGTCTGCAGCGTTTCCCTGGCCCGCTCGTGGTGCCCGAGGGCGGTCAGGGCCTCGGCCACGGCTGTGGCCCCGATGTACCAGGCGGAACCGCTCGGCGGGCCCGGAGGCGGCATGGCGTCGAGCGCGGCCCGGGCGGCCTCGGTCTCCCCCGCCGCGGCCAGGGCCCTGACAAGAGCGCTCAGTTCCATCGTGGAGGGGCGGTCGTACTCGCCCTGGAGCGTGATCACTTCGTCGACGATGCGCCGCGCCCTGTCGGTGTGACCCGTTTCGGTCAGCGTCACGGCGAGTTCGCAGAGTGCCGAGGTAACGGTCCCGGGCCAGGCGTCCTGGCGCACGCGGGCCTCGGCCGCGTCGAGGTCGCCGGCTTCGGCCAGCCCTCGGGCGAACGGCACGACCAGCGGCGACAGGATTCCCGCGAAGGCGGAATCCGCCTCGGCCTCGGCCCTCATCACCGCTTCGGCCGGGGCCACCTCCCCGGACCTGGCCCATGCCCGCACCACCGGGACCAGGAGGTGTCGTCGCTCGAAGTCGTCCGGCGCCCACCCTGCCAGCCTCTCCGCCCGGTCCAGCTCTCCGGTGGCCGTGCGGGCGGCGACCAGCTCCCGCAGGGCCAGGCTGTAGTCCCCCGGCGAAGTGTGGGGTTCGCTCGGGCGGTTCATGACGAGCGGCTCGGCCCCGTCGAGCACCGCGAGCGCCGCTTCCCGGTGCCCCGCTTCGGCCAGAGCCGTGGCGGCGACGCCGAGTTTCCGGGCGGCCGTCAGCGGATGGAGCACTCGGGTCCGGCTCTCGACGTCGAGCAGGAGCCGCTCGGCCTCCTCGCTCCGTCCTGCCCGCGCCAGTGCGGCAGCCACTTCGACCGACGCGTGCGTGTGCTCCACCGGGCGGGCCAAGGAGTCGGCGAGCGTCCGGGCCCGATCCGGGTCCCCGGACTGCGCGAGGGATTCGACGACCTCATAGAGGGCTGACGGGCCCTCCGCCCGGGGGCCGAGGGTGCGTGCCAGCGCCTCGGCCCGGTCGGCCTCGCCCCCGTCCGCCATGATGCGCACGATCGAGCACAGCGTCGCCCACGCGACATCCGCCGTGGGGATCTGCCGGGCCAGTTCCTCGGCCTGCTCGTAGCGCCCGGCTCTCGCCCGGGCCTGTGCCACTCCCGCAGCACGTGGTGCTCTCTGCCAGGGCCGACCGTGTCGAGCAGTGCCTCGGCCCGGTCGAGCTGCCCGGCCCACGCCAGCCACCCGGCCAGCCCCTCCGTGGCCTCCCAGTGGCCCGCCTCGCCGTGCAGACCGGCCAGGAACGCCTCGGCCTGGTCGAACTCGCCCGCCTCGGCCAGGAGGTCCACCACCTGATCGGGCTCCGCACGGTCCCGCGCCGACGCCACGGCCTCGGCGCACAGGGCGTCAGCGCGCTGCTGCTGCCCCGACTCGCGCAGTGCGGAGGCCAGAGCGATCAGCGCGCCGGCGCGGGCGCCCGGTTCGCCGGCTCTGGCCATCGCTTCTGCCTCGGCATGACGGCCTGCCGCCGCGTGGGCCTCGATCACGGTGTTCCTCATACCGGTGCGGCACTCCTGGTTCGGCGCGCCGTCGACCATCTCCTGGGCGAGATCCCACCGCTGGGCCGCGAGGCACGCCTTGCCGACCTGAACGTACGTGTGGACGGCGAGGTACTGGGTGCTGACCGTCCGCACCAGCGCTGCCGCCCTGTCGAGCTGCCCTGCGCGGGTCAAGAGGCCCGCCACCGTGCAGCGGGCCAGGTCGTCCCGGCTCTGCCCTCGCCTTGGCGAGCGGCCTGCTCCGCCTCGGCGAGCAGTTCCAGCGCCCCGTCGCCGTCTCCCCGCTCCAGCAGTACATCGGCGACGGCGGCCAGGCCCATGCCCCGGCGATGGCCGTTCGGGAGGCTGCGGGCCAGTGCGACGGCCCGGCCGGTCTGCCCGGCCAGGGCCCAGGCGTGCGGCAGGGAGTCCGGGGCGCCCGCGCTGCGGTCGACCAGCCGTTCCCGGTGGATCGCCAGGCGCAGTGAGTCGAGCGGCCGGCGCGCACCGCGCTCGATGATGAGGTCCTCGGTGAGGTGGATTTCGTTCACGGCGGTCGCGTCACTGCCGGTGCGGGCCAGCATGCGCTCCTGGCGTCGGGTGTCCGCCCCGCATCGGAGCATCCGCTCCAGGTCACCGGTGGAGCGGAGCATCCGGAAGTACCCCCGCAACAGATACTCCGGGGTCTCCTCCGGCCAGTCGCGCCCGCGCCACTCCTCCGCCCAGGTGTGCAGTTTCGCGCGGTAGAGGTCCGTCTCGGACGTGCCGAGCATCTCCTCCGCCTGGGACTGCAACTCCTCGTGACCGAGCAGGTAGACGTCGACGCGCAGGCCGAAGGTCCGCCCCGCCCGGGTGCTCAGGACATCCCGTACCCGGTACGGAACGGCTCCGGTGAGCGCGGCCAGGTCCTCGGCCGTCAGGCCACCGCCCGCCACCGCCACCAGGCCCAGCAGGTCGTGCTCCAGGCCGCCCGCCTCGATCAGCCGCTTCAGCTCCCGTTCCGCCTCCGCGCGGATCGCCCGGGCGTACGGGGACGGCGACAGCGTCCGTACGATCGCGGGGTCGCGCAGCGGATGGTCCTCGGGTACGTCACCGGGCAGCGGCGGGTTGAGCCGCCCCGCGACCAGGACCCGCATCCCGGCCTCCGGGCGGGTGGGCAGCAGGCTCGCGATGCTGTGGGCGTCCGGGCCGGTGGTGACGCCACGGTCCTCGTCCAGGCCGTCGACCAGGAGGACCAGGCGTTCCCCGCGCTCGGCGCAGGCGCGGGCGGCGGCGCCGTACAGGTACAGGAGGTGGGCCTCGCGGGTCGCCACGGTCAGGTGGGCGGGGAGGGCTTCTCCGGACAGCTCCGCCAGCTGTTCGAGTACGACGTCCACGTACGCCGCGACGTCGTTCTGGGCGCCCAGGCGGGCCGTGATGAAGAACGGCACGATCCGTACGTCCTGCGGAGGGTGCAGGGCGAACCACGACAGCAGCGCCGTCTTGCCGGCCCAGGCGCCCGCGCGCCACCAGGCGTACGCCGGGCCGGAGTCGGCCGTGCAGAAGGCGGACAGCTCGGCCGACTCCTCCTCGCGGTCGACGAGTCGGGGCGGGGCGATGCGGCGGACCTGCTCCCAGTACGCCGAACGGACCGGCGGGGTGAGCAGGATGCGGTTGTGATCGCCGGTGAC
>KE354409.1 GCA_000415505.1 Streptomyces afghaniensis 772 | reverse complement strand
CAGCAGGAGAACGGCCGCGGCGAGGGCTCCCGGCGCGATGATTCTGCGGTGCACGCACAGCTCCAAGTCGTAGGGTCCCGAAGTCCGTCCGGAGCCTATTGGCTCCCTGTGTCCCCGATCATGTCCATGGCCCCTGCTGTCACACGATCGCCATTCGGCCGACATGAGACACCGGACCCGGGGGCCCGTCCCGGACACGCCGGTCCGTCAGCTGCCCTCTTCTGAACAGGAGTTCACCGATGTAGCGTCCGGCGCATGCCGAAACGCACGCGCTTCACGACCTGGAGACCGCTCGCGACGGCGGCCACGGCCGCCCTGATGGCCACACTGCTCACCCCGGCAGCGGCGGACGCCGCCCGGCAGCCCGCCCCCCGCGAGAGCCGCCCCGTCCACTCGTACGAGAACGCCGTCCGCGAGGCCGTCTGGGTGGACACCGGACTCGACGGCGACCGCGACGGCAAGGCCGACCGGGTGGCCGTGGACATCGTCCGCCCCCGCGAACCCGCCCTGCAGGGCCGCAAGGTCCCCGTCATCATGGACGCCAGCCCGTACTACTCCTGCTGCGGGCGTGGCAACGAGAGCCAGAAGAAGACGTACGACGCGAACGGCGACGTCACACGGATGCCGCTGTACTACGACAACTACTTCGTGCCGCGCGGCTACGCCTTCGTCGGCGTCGACCTGGCCGGAACCAATCGCTCCGACGGTTGCGTCGACGTCGGCGGCCGCTCCGACATCCAGTCCGCGAAGGCCGTCGTCGACTGGCTCAACGGCCGCGCCAAGGCCTACACCACCCGCACCGGCACCACCCGTGCCAAGGCCGCCTGGACCAACGGCAGGACCGGCATGATCGGCAAGAGCTGGGACGGCACCATCGCCAACGGCGTCGCCGCGACCGGCGTCGAGGGTCTGAAGACCATCGTCCCGATCAGCGCCATCTCCTCCTGGTACACTACTACTTCCAGCAGGGCGCCCCGCTCTACGACTCCGGCCCCGAATGGCTGTCCGACTACGTCAACAGCCCCGACGCCCGGGCCAAGTGCGCCGCCGTGCAGCAGAAGCTCGTCGACGGGGCCCCGCGCACGGGCGACTGGACCCCGCTGTGGACCGAGCGCGATTACGTCAGGGCCGCGCGGAAGGTCAAGGCCAGCGTCTTCCTCGTGCACGGCATGCAGGACCTCAACGTGCGGATGAAGCACGTCGGCCAGTGGTGGGACGCCCTCGCGAAGAACGGCGTCGAGCGCAAGATCTGGCTCTCCCGGACGGGCCACGTCGACCCCTTCGACTTCCGCCGCGGCGCCTGGGCCGAGACACTGCACCGCTGGTTCGACCACGAACTCATGGGCTACGACAACGGCATCGACCGCGAGCCCATGGCCGACGTCGAACGCGCACCCGACCAGTGGACCACCTCCAGGACCTGGCCGCCGAGCGGCACCCGGGCAACCACTCTGCGCCCCGACCGAGGCGCCCAGGCGGGCGTCGGCACCCTCGGCCTGCACCGCGGCCACGGCACCGAGACCTTCACGGACGACCCGGGGCTGAGTGAGACCGACTGGGCCGCACAGATCGACAAGTCGACACCGGAGAAGGCCGGTTTCGTCACCCGGCCGCTCACCCGCGACCTGCGCCTGTCCGGCTCCTCCGAGGTCACCGTCACCGCGACGCCCTCCACCCCGACGGCCCACCTCTCCGCCGTCCTCGTGGACATCGGCCCCGCCACCATCCGTGACTACGCCGACGCGGGTGAGGGCATCACCACCCTCACCGACCGCACCTGCTGGGGCGCGAGCACCGCGGGCGACAGCTCCTGCTTCAAGGAGACGAAGGCGAAGACCGCCGACGTCGACTACACGATCGTCAGCCGCGGCTGGGCCGACCTCGGCAACCACGCCTCCGACCTGACGGGCGCCCCGCTCACCCCGGGCCAGCGGTACACGATCACCCTCGACCTGGCGGCGACCGACCACGTCGTCCCCAAGGGCCACCGCCTGGCACTGATCGTCGCGGGCACGGACAAGGGCCTCATCGACCCTCCCGCGGACACTCCCCGGCTCGCTGTCGACCTGTCCCGCACCTCGGCCCGCGTCCCGTTCGTCGGCGGAGCCACCGCCTTCGCCCGCGCCACCACCGGAGCCGCGTCCGCCACGCCCGACGTCACCCTGCTGGACGGCGTACGGGATCCGCGCACCGCTCACCGCGTCCCGGAGGGAAGCCAGTGACCTGCCACACGACCCGAGTCGGCGCCCTGACCCTGACGGCCGCGGCCGTCGCCGCAACTCTCATCGCCGCACCGGCCCAGGCCGCCGGCGACTCCCCGCCCCGCACCGGCTTCGAGCAGACGAACGGTGCCCGCTGGACCACCCAGCCCGAGGAACAGGACTTCCTCGAAGCCGTCGACCGGTCGAGCGGCCGCGTCTCCATGACCCGCTTCGGCACGACGAAGCAGGGCCGCCCGCTCCAGCTCGTCCGGATCGGCACCCGCCCGACCCTCAACAAGGTGCTGCTCGTGTGCAGCCAGCACGGCGACGAACCCTCCGGCCGCGAGGCCTGTCTGACCACCGTCCGCGACCTCGCGTACGCCCGCGACAGTCGCACCCGGCGCTTCCTGGACCGCACCACGGTCCTCGTCGTGCCCACCGCCAACCCCGACGGCCGGGCCGCCGACACGCGGGGCAACAGCGACGGCGTCGACATCAACCGCGACCACCTCGCGCTCCGGACCGCCGAAGGCCGGGCGCTGGCCGCGCTCATCCGCGACCAGCGCCCCGACCTCGTCTACGACCTGCACGAGTACGGCGCCACACCCCCGTACTACGACAAGGACCTCTTCGACCTGTGGCCGCGCAACCTCAACACCCACGAGGCGGTCCACGACGAGGCGAAGACCCTCTCCGAGAAGTACGTCCGCCCCGCGGCGCAGCGGGCCGGCCACTCCACCGGCACCTACGGCATCTGGACCGACCCCGAGACCGGCGAGCCGGTCAAGCAGGTCGCGGGGGACGGTCAGGAGCGCATTTTGCGCAATATGTCTGGCATAAAGCACGGCATCGGGCTGCTCATCGAGAGCCGAGTGGATCCGCTCACCGATGCCGAGAAGGCGGACGAGGCGCTGAACAACCGTCGCCGGGTCACCTCTCAACTGGACGCGCTCACGGGCCTGTTCGGGTATGCCGACGAGCGTCGCGGTGCGGTCGAGGCGGCGACGGGCAGGGCCCGGCTCGCGGGCTACGTCACCGCCGGTCCCGTCTACGTCGGCGGCGCCGACAACGACACGCCCGAACCGGCCGAGGTGATCCAGAACCCGCCCTGCGGCTACCGGCTCACGGCCGCGCAGTACGCCGAGGTGGGAGACGAACTCGCACTGCACGGCGTGCGCGTACGCCGGGACGCGGAGGGAGTGCTCGTGCCCCTGCGCCAGCCGCTGCGGGCGCTCGTGCCGTTGCTGCTCGACGAGCGCGGAACGTACCACCTGACGGCAGGGAATCCGGAAACGCAATGTTGAGGGGGGTGAAATTGCGCCACACGTGGTAGGGGCGTTACGGAGGACTTACGTTCCTCATACGTCCCGATGAAAGGTGCCGCCTGTGACGCACGACCGACCAAGTGAGAGCGATCACCAAGAGGGGGTCGCGCTTCCGGGTTCGGAAGCGGGCCTCCCCGGTCAGGAACGCCCTAGAACCGACCGAATTGTCTTCGGGGTCACGGCCGTGCTCACCCTCGCCTTCGTGGTCTGGGGAGCGGCGGCGACCGACTCGCTCGAAGACGTCTCCACGAGCATGCTCAGCGGGCTGATGCACAACGGCGGCTGGGCGTTCATGCTCGCGGCCTCCGGCTTCGTCGTGTTCGCCCTGTGGCTCGCGATCAGCCGCTACGGCCGTATCCACCTCGGTGCGGAGGGCGAGGAGCCCGAGTTCCGCACGGTGTCCTGGGTCGCGATGATGTTCAGCGCCGGCATGGGCATCGGCCTGATGTTCTACGGCGTGAGCGAGCCGTTGTCGCACTACGGCACGCCCCCGCCGGGCACGAACCCGGCCGACTCCGGCGACCGCATGGAGACGGCCATGGCCACCACCCTGTTCCACTGGACGCTCCACCCGTGGGCGATCTACGCGGTGGTCGGCCTCGCCATCGCCTACAGCACCTTCCGCCGACGGCGCCGCCAGACCATCAGCGCCGTCTTCACCCCGCTCATCGGCACGAAGAACGCCAACGGCGGCATCGGCCGGGCCATCGACATCCTCGCGATCATCGCGACCGTCTTCGGCTCCGCCGCCTCGCTGGGCCTCGGCGCGCTCCAGATCGGCTCCGGCGTGCAGGAGCTGAAGTGGATGGACAAGGTGAGCACCGGGCTGCTCGTCACGATCATCGCGGTGCTGACCCTGGCCTTCGTCGCGTCCGCGATCTCGGGTGTGGAGAAGGGCATCCAGTGGCTGTCCAACACCAACATGGTGCTGGCGCTGGTGCTCGCCCTGTTCGTGTTCGTGGCCGGCCCGACCATCATCGTCCTCGACCTGCTGCCCACCTCCGTCTTCGCCTACCTCGGCGACCTGCCCCAGCTGGCCGGCCGGACCGAGGCGAGCGGTGGCGAGGGCGTCGCCGACTGGCTGGGCAGCTGGACGGTCTTCTACTGGGCGTGGTGGATCTCCTGGACGCCCTTCGTCGGCATGTTCATCGCCCGCATCAGCCGGGGCCGCACGATCCGCCAGTTCGTCGGCGGTGTCATCCTCGTGCCCAGCACCGTCAGCCTGATCTGGTTCGCGATCTTCGGTGGCTCGGCGATGAAGATGCAGGAGCAGGGGCAGCTCGGCAAGGAGGCCACCCCGGAGGGGCAGCTCTTCGGTGTGCTCCAGCAGTTCCCCATCGCGACCGTCACGAGCCTGCTCGTGATGGTCCTCGTCGGAATCTTCTTCGTCTCGGGCGCCGACGCGGCGTCGATCGTCATGGGCACCCTGTCGCAGAAGGGCGCGCTCGAACCGGGCCGGTTCGTGGTGGTGTTCTGGGGCGTGGTCACCGGTGCGGTGGCCGCGATCATGCTCCTGGTCGGCAGCGGCCAGGGCGACGCGCTGACCGGTCTGCAGAACCTCACGATCCTCGCGGCGGCGCCGTTCGTCATCGTGATGATCTTCATGTGTATCGCCCTGATGCGCGACCTTCGCCGCGACCCGGTGATCGTACGTGAGCAGATGGGATCCGAGGCCGTCGAAATGGCCGTCATGGAAGGCCACAAGAAGTACGACGGCGAGTTCGAGTTCCGTGTCGGCCCGGGCCGCGGTCCGGACGTGGAGGGAGACCCGATCGGCAAGCACTGACCCGACAGCCCCAGCCGGTTGACCTCGACGCCCTCGGCCGCCATCGGCCGGGGGCGTCGAAGTTCGAGGAGTACCGGCCCGGCGGTCCTAGCCGACCAGCCGGGCCGCCTCCTCGGCGCACCCCCAGGCCACGGTCACACCGGCACCGCCGTGGCCGTAGTTGTGGATCAACAGGCGGCCGTCCGGCAGAGTGTCGCGCTCCAGGCGGACGGCGGGGCGGGTGGGGCGCAGTCCCACCCGGTGTTCCAGTACGCGCGCCCCGGCGATCTCCGGCCGCAGCGCCGCACAGCGGCGGATGATCGCCTCGGCCGTCGCGGGGTCGGGTTCCGGCGACCACACGTCCTCCTCCGCCGTGCCGCCGAGGACGAGCCCGCCCGGCTGCGGGAACATGTACGCGTACTCGCCGGCCGCGTCGGTGGAGACCAGCCAGGTGTCGATCCCCGGGTTCTCCACGACGACCAACTGCCCGCGCACGGGCCGCACGGACGGATCCGGCACCAGCTCCCGGGCGGCGAGCCCCGTGCAGTTGATCACGACCGGCGCGTCGGCCTCCGCGAACCCGGACACCGTACGGGCCTCGACCACACCGCCCGCCGCCCCCAACCGCTCCCGCAGCCACGGCAGATGAACCGGCATGTCGATGAGCGGCAACCGCGCCCGGATCCCAAACCCCGCGTACTCCCCGGGCGTGCTCGCCCGCAGCTCCGGCATCCGCTCCGTCAGCCACCCGTCGACCTCGTCGAGACGCGTCTCGCCCAGTACACCGTCGACCAGGCGCACGCCGCTCGACCCGGACTCCGCGGCCAGCCCCTCGTACACCTCCAGCGACCGCAGCGCCCACACCCGTGCCAGCGCGAGCGGCTCGATCCGGTACGGCCACCACAGTGCCCCCGCAACCGCCGAGGTGGTCGCCTCGACAGGGTCCCGCGTCCACACCCGCACCCGCCGCCCCCGCTCGGCGAGAACCACCGCGGTCGTCAGCCCGACCACCCCGCCACCGACCACCACGATCTCGTCACCGCGCTCACCAGCCATGCCCGGACCGTAGCGGAATGTGCCATGCCGTGCTCACATCACGTGCGGTGTGGGAATACTCACCGTATGTGTGCCGAGTACACGACCTTCGGCCTGGCACCCGCGATGCGGGCCGGCGGAGTCCGCACGGACGGTGGGTACCAGGTCCACCGGGACTTCGTGGACTTCATCGTCGACGGACGCCCGCTGCTGTTCCGGCTCTCCGACCTCGACGCGGTCTCCCCGCTCGCCTCCGACGTACCACCGGCGATCTTCACCGCGCAGGTCCGCAGTCTGCTCCTGGAGAGCCCGGCACCGCTGCCAGGCGGCCGCTACGTCGTCTACGGCTGCCCCGAGTGCGAGGACCTGGCGTGCGGCGCCGTCACCGCGGTCATCCAGCGGGACGGCGAGGACTTCATCTGGCGGGACTTCGCCTGGCAGACCGACGAACACGCCGACCTGGAGCTCAACGGCTACCACGGCATCGGCCCGTTCCGCTTCCGCGGCGCCGAGTACCGCGCCGCGCTCAGCAACCTGCTGAACGGCTCCGCCCCCGACACCCGTCGCCGCGTCCTGCTGATCGGCGCCCGCGTCGCCGTCCTGGCCAAGCTCGCCGCGGCGTTGCGCACCATCGGCGTCGGCGCCGACATCGCCCACGACGCCGACCACGTGCCCGCCGACGAACTGCGCGGCTACGGCGCCGTCGCCTTCGGCCACGGAACCGGCGAGCGGGAACGTGCCGCCGTCCGCCGCGCCTTCGAACGCGCCGAGGTCCCCGTCGCCTGCGTCGACGGCCTCGGCCCGATCGTTCCCCTCCTCGTCGCCCAGATCGAACACGCCCTGGACCGCAGCCCGCTGGAGCAGCGCCGCCTCACCGGCCTGACCGCCACCGGCGGCGAGGCCGGCATCGAGGTCACCTCCGCCTGCCGGGTCACCCTCACCGCGTACCGCCTCGACCGGCTCTCCCGCACCCACACCCAGGAGATCTTCGACGGCGTCCTGGAACCGGGTCGGCACCGCATCGCTCTCGACGCCAAGGCGGTCAAGGGACGGTCCTTCGTCGTGGCGCGCACGTCCGGAGGTGTCCTGGCCACGGCCGTCACCCACTGAGAGGCCCATTAGGATCGGCACTCTGATGACTGCCACCCTCGTCGCCAAGAACCTCGCCGCCGGCCACGGCGACCGCTCCCTGTTCACCGGACTCGACCTCGTCGTCGCGCCCGGCGACGTGATCGGCCTGGTCGGAGCCAACGGCGCCGGCAAGTCCACCCTGCTCAGGATGCTCGCCGGACTCACCGCCCCCGAGCAGGGCGAGCTGCGCCTGTCCCCGCCGACCGCCACCGTCGGCCACCTGCCGCAGGAGCCGGACCGCCGCCCCGGCGAGACCGTACGGGCGTTCCTGGCCCGCCGCACCGGCGTCGCCGAGGCCCAGCGGACCATGGACGAGGCGACCCAGGCCTTGGTCGACGGGGAGCCCGGCGCCGACGACGCCTACGCCACGAGCCTGGAGCGCTGGCTCGGACTGGGCGGTGCCGACCTCGACGAACGCGCCGAGGAGGTCGCCGACTCCCTGGGCCTCGCGGTGGGCCTGGACCAGCTGATGACGTCGCTGTCCGGCGGCCAGGCCGCCCGCGCCGGCCTCGCCTCCCTGCTCCTGTCCCGCTACGACGTCTTCCTCCTCGACGAGCCCACCAACGACCTCGACCTGGACGGCCTGGAGCGCCTCGAACGCTTCGTGAGCGGCCTGCGCGCCGGGACGGTGGTCGTCAGCCACGACCGCGAGTTCCTCACCCGCACCGTCACCAAGGTCCTCGAACTCGACCTCGCCCAGCGCCGGATCAACCTCTACGGCGGTGGCTACGAGGCCTACCTGGAGGAACGGGAGGTCGCCCGCAGGCACGCCCGCGACGAGTTCGAGGAGTACGCCGACAAGAAGGCTGCCCTCCAGGACCGCGCACAGATGCAGCGCTCCTGGATGGACAAGGGCGTGAAGAACGCGCGCCGCAAGGCGGGCAACGACAATGACAAGATCGGACGCAAGTTCCGCAGCGAGGCCAGCGAGAAGCAGGCCGCGAAGGCGCGGCAGACCCAGCGCATGATCGAGCGGCTGGACGTCGTCGAGGAGCCCCGCAAGGAGTGGGAACTGCGCATGGAGATCGCGTCGGCCCCGCGCTCGGGCGCCGTCGTCGCGACCCTGCGGGACGCCGAGGTGCGCCGCGGCGGCTTCGTCCTCGGCCCGGTGTCCCTCCAGATCGACTGGGCGGACCGGGTGGCGGTGACGGGCGCGAACGGCGCGGGCAAGTCCACCCTGCTCGCCGCCCTGCTCGGCCGTGTCCCGCTCGACGCCGGGCACGCCGCTCTCGGCTCGGGCGTACTGCTCGGCGAGGTCGACCAGGCCCGGAAGCTGTTCCACGGCCAGGAGCCCTTGATGGACGCCTTCCGCGCGGCCGTCCCGGACACCGAACCGGCCGAGGTCCGCACGCTCCTGGCCAAGTTCGGCCTCAAGTCGGACCATGTCCTGCGCCCCGCGGCGACCCTCTCCCCGGGCGAGCGCACCAGAGCCGCCCTGGCACTGCTCCAGGGCCGCGGCGTCAACCTCCTGGTCCTCGACGAGCCGACCAACCACCTCGACCTGCCCGCCATCGAGCAGTTGGAGTCCGCGCTCGACTCCTACGAGGGCACCCTCCTGCTGGTCACCCACGACCGCCGGATGCTGGACGCCGTACACGTCACCCGCCGCCTGGAGGTGGCGGACGGCAAGGTGACCGAGCGCTAACGGACCGTCAGCCGGGTGGCCAGCGAGGGATACTCCACGACGTACCCCTGCTCGTCGAACTCCAGGTCGCTGCGGAAGTCGCCGGACGCGTACCGGACCCGCCCGGGACCGAGATGCGTGTACGTCTGCCGGGACGGCCGCACCGCCAGCTCCGGCACAGACACCCAGGCCATCAGGAACTCCCGTTCGCCGGGCGCCTGATGCAGCCCGTGCCGGAGCACCGGCATGGTGTTGGTGAGCGGGCACAGCCCCAAGTCGCAGTCGAGGGCGCCGTCGACACCGGGCAGCGGCTCGCCGTTTCCGGTCCACGTGCGATGACCGTCGTGCCGCAGGTCGAGAACGCGTTCCTGCGCCGCTGTCTCCACCGTGACGCTCAGCCGCCGGGTCACGAACCCTTCAGCGGTTTCGAGCTCGTACGAGACCCAGTACGGCTCGGGGACGGTCCCGACAGCCCGCCCGCGCGCCCGCATCACTCCGTCCCCGAGCTCGACCCAGGCGGTCTCGACCCCCCGGCTCGCGGACACGTCCCAGGTGATGACACGCGAAGCAGGCATACCAACCACGATAGATCGTGAAGGGCGCGAAGCGCCTCTTCACCAAGGGCGCGGGGAACTGCGCGACCAGCCACAACGGCCCCGCAGCTCCCCACAGCCGAACCGTCAGCGCTTGCCGTTCTTGGGGTCGACCAGCCCCGCCCGGCGCAACGCGTCGGCCATCGCCCCGTTGGCAGGCGGCGGCGCCTGACGCGAACCGCCACCGCCACCACGGCGCCCGCCGGCGCCGCCCTGCCGCTGCTGCGGCGGACGCCCGCCCCGCTGCCTGCGCTCGCCGGAGCCGTCCTGCCCCTGCGGGGCCGCCTCGTCGTCCAGGCGCAGCGTCAGCGAGATCCGCTTGCGCGGGATGTCGACGTCGAGGACCTTCACCTTGACGATGTCCCCGGGCTTCACCACGTCCCGCGGATCCTTGACGAACGTCTTCGACATCGCGGAGACGTGCACCAGACCGTCCTGGTGGACACCGACGTCGACGAACGCGCCGAACGCGGCGACGTTCGTCACGACCCCCTCCAGGACCATCCCGGCCGACAGGTCGGAGATCTTCTCCACGCCCTCCTTGAAGGCGGCCGTCTTGAAGGCCGGACGCGGGTCGCGGCCGGGCTTCTCCAGCTCCTTGAGGATGTCGGTGACCGTCGGCAGACCGAACGTCTCGTCGACGAAGTCCTGCGGCTTCAGCGAGCGCAGCACCGCGGTGTTGCCGATGAGCCCCGCGACCTCCTGCCCGGAGTTCTGCACCATGCGCCGGACGACCGGATACGCCTCCGGGTGCACGCTGGACGCGTCCAGCGGGTCGTCGCCGCCGCGGATCCGCAGGAAGCCCGCGCACTGCTCGTAGGCCTTCGGGCCCAGCCGCGCCACCTTCTTCAGCTCACCACGGGACTTGAACGGCCCGTTGGAGTCCCGGTGCGCCACGATGTTCTCGGCGAGCCCGGAGGTGATGCCGGAGACCCGGGCGAGCAGCGGGGCCGACGCCGTGTTGACGTCCACGCCCACGCCGTTCACACAGTCCTCCACCACCGCGTCCAGCGAACGCGACAGCTTCACCTCGGACAGGTCGTGCTGGTACTGGCCGACACCGATCGACTTGGGGTCGATCTTCACCAGCTCGGCCAGCGGGTCCTGGAGCCGCCGGGCGATCGACACGGCACCGCGCAGCGACACGTCCATGTCGGGCAGCTCCTGCGAGGCGAAGGCGGACGCCGAGTACACGGACGCGCCGGCCTCGGACACCATCACCTTCGTGAGCTTCAGCTCCGGGTGCTTGGTGATCAGTTCCCCGGCGAGCTTGTCGGTCTCGCGGGACGCCGTGCCGTTGCCGATGGCGATCAGTTCGACCGCGTGCTCCTTCGCGAGCCGGGCCAGCTTGGCGATGGCCTCGTCCCACCGGTTGGCCGGGACGTGCGGGTGGATGACGTCCGTGGCGACGACCTTGCCGGTCGCGTCGACGACGGCGACCTTCACACCCGTACGGAAACCGGGGTCGAGACCGAGCGTCGCACGTGTGCCCGCCGGGGCGGCGAGCAGCAGGTCGCGCAGGTTGGCCGCGAAGACCCGCACCGCCTCGTCCTCGGCGGCCGTGCGCAGCCGCAGCCTGAGGTCGATGCCGAGGTGGACGAGGATGCGGGTGCGCCAGGCCCAGCGGACCGTGTCCAGCAGCCACTTGTCGCCGGGTCGGCCCCGGTCGGCGATCCCGAACCGGTGCGCGACCATCCCCTCGTACGACGACGGGCCGTCGGTCGGCTCCTCCGGCTCCAGGACGAGGTCGAGGACCTCCTCCTTCTCGCCGCGCAGCATCGCCAGGATGCGGTGCGAGGGCAGCTCGGTGAACGGCTCGGCGAAGTCGAAGTAGTCGGCGAACTTCGCGCCCGCCTCCTCTTTGCCGTCCCGCACCTTGGCGGCCAGCCGCCCCCGCACCCACATGCGCTCGCGCAGCTCGCCGATCAGGTCGGCGTCCTCCGAGAACCGCTCGGTGAGGATCGCCCGGGCGCCGTCGAGGGCGGCCTGCGGATCGGCCACGCCCTTGTCGGCGTCGACGAAGGCGGCGGCCGCGGCGAGGGGCTCGACGGTCGGATCGCCGAGCAGTCCCTCCGCCAGCGGCTCGAGACCGGCCTCGCGCGCGATCTGCGCCTTGGTGCGCCGCTTGGGCTTGTACGGGAGGTAGATGTCCTCCAGTCGCGCCTTGGTCTCCGCGCCCAGGATCCGCGCCTGAAGTTCCTCGGTGAGCTTGCCCTGCTCGCGCACCGACTCCAGGATCGCCGTCCGCCGCTCCTCCAGCTCCCGCAGATAGCGCAGCCGCTCCTCGACGGTGCGCAGCTGCGCATCGTCGAGCATCTCGGTCGCTTCCTTGCGGTAGCGGGCGATGAAGGGCACCGTAGAACCGCTGTCGAGCAGCTCCACGGCAGCCCTGACCTGCCGCTCCCGTACGCCGAGCTCCTCGGCGATCCTGCCTTCGATGGACCCTACTTCGAGGGACCCGGGTGTCGTCACGTCCCGTACCGCCTTCTCCACTGAGGTTGCGCGGCAATTGTGGCAGGTGACACCGACACTCGGGGTCAGGGCGGCACCGGGCAGGTCGGGACGGTTCTTGCCGGAACCCCGCGGCTCAGACCCTGCGGCTGCGGGTGGAGGACGAAGCGCCGCCGAAGAGCCGGGCCAGGGCCCGGAAGGGCAGCGTCACGACGGTGGCGATGGCGCCGCCGATCTGGCGCAGCACGTCTGCAATGGCACGGAACACGTAATTCCCCTTTCTCCTCTCCCGGCCGCAGTGGCCGGGAGAGACCGGGTACCTCGCCAAAGCCTCACCATGCGTCACGGCTCCACACGCGTGCGCACACATGTGCCCGCACACGTGCCCGCGACCGTGGACAGCGCACGGTCAGCGCTTGCCGAGCAGATCCGCCGGATACGCCCCGGCCGTGAGCGCCGCCTGCGCGAAGGCCGCCCCCACTTCGGTCAGCCGGGCCACCCCGTCCGGACCCAGGTGCTCGTACGGGGCCCGGTCCAGGCGGTCCGTCTCCTGCTCGATCTCCTCGCGCAGGGCGACACCCCGCTCGGTGAGCTCGCCGGCCGCGTCCAGCAGCCCGCGCTCACGCAGCCGGCCCGTCGCCGCGTCCCAGTCCTCCTGGCTCCAGCCCCGGGTGCTGAAGACCCACTTCGGCGTCATGCCCCGGCCCGTCGCCGTGTGGGTGACCATGGCCTCCAGCCCGTCCAGCCCCGCGGCCATCAGCACGGCCAGATGCCCGTCGCCCCGGTGCTCGCGCAGCAGGGTGGCAGCGTGCCAGTACGCGAGATGCGGCTCCTCGGGGACGGGCAGGTCGGCATGGGCGGCGTACAGCGGCCGCGCCCCGCGCGAACACGCCTCGGCGGCGCGCAGCGCGAGCCGCGCGGCCTCCGCCATCTCGGCGGACGCCAGGGCGTGTTCGCCCAGCAGGCGGCGCAGCGTGGCGTCGACCGCACGCGCGCGTGCCGCCAGCACCTGGCCGGGCGTCGCGGTCTCCCACACCGCCGGCACGTGCCGGGCCACGAGCTCGTACTTGTAGTTGTAGAAGGCCGCGGCCACCGTCCCGGCCCCCACCGGCCCGAGGGCGGCGGCCCGCACGGCGAAGTTCACGGCCCGGGGGTCGGTGACCCCGGCAGCACCCAGCTCCCGGCCCAGATCGGGCGAGAAGTAGTGCGTCGAGTGCAGGGAGTTGAGCACGTTGTGGCAGCGTCGGCCGGCGCGCGGCTCAAGGGCGGCAGTCGTCATGCCCGGCAGGTTACCAACCGCTTGGTATGCCCTCTGTGGCCGCGGTCCTCATGGCAGAAAAGGTGGGGAACTCGTCATTGCGGCCACCCTCCGGGCCCGCGAAGAATCGACCGCATGGCCCAGCGCACCGTTCTCGCCGTCCTCTTCGAGGGCGTGCAGAGCCTCGACGTCACCGGGCCCGTGGAGGTCTTCGCGGGCGCGGACCTGCTCTCGCCGGGCGCGTACCGGATCCGCACGGCATCCCTCGACGGTGCGCCCGTACGGACCACCAGCGGTCTGACCCTCGTGCCCGACCTGTCCCTGGCCACCGCGCCCGATCCGGACATCCTCCTCGTCCCCGGCGGCACGGGCAGCCTGC
>KE354408.1 GCA_000415505.1 Streptomyces afghaniensis 772 | reverse complement strand
CACGACCCACTGGGCGTACTGCGACCGGCTCGCCCGCGACCACCCGGCCGTCGAGATCGACCCCGACCCCGTCTACGTACGCGACGGACACATCGCCACCTCGGCCGGTGTCACCGCCGGCATCGACCTCGCCCTCGCCCTGGTGGAGGAGGACCTGGGCCGGGACGCCGCGCTCACCATCGCCCGCCACCTGGTCGTGTTCCTGCGCCGGCCCGGGAACCAGGCCCAGTTCAGCGCCCAGCTCGCGGCCCAGACCGCACACCGCGAACCCCTGAGAGACGTCCAGCGCTTCATCACCGAACGCCCCGACGCCGACCTCTCCGTCGAGGCCCTCGCCACCCGCGCCCGTCTGTCGCCCCGCCACTTCGCCCGCGCCTTCCGGTCCGAGACCGGTATGACGCCGGGCCGGTACGTGGACCGGATCCGCCTCGAACACGCCCGCCGCCTGCTGGAGGACACCGCCGACGGCATCGAGGAGATCTCCCGCACCAGCGGCTACGGCACCCCCGAGGCCATGCGCCGCGCCTTCGTCAAGACTCTGGGCACGCCCCCGGCGGAGTACCGCCGCCGCTTCCGCACCGCGACGACGTCCTGACCCCTGCACACCGACCGGAAGGGTCCCATGCAGATCGCCATCGTCCTCTACGACCGCTTCACCGCCCTCGACGCAGTGGGCCCCTACGAGACCCTCGGCCGGCTCCCGGACGCGGAGACCGTCTTCGTCGCCGAGGAGACCGGCCCCGTACGGAACGACTCCGGCAACCTCGCCCTCGTAGCCGACCGGACCCTTGCCGACGTACCGCACCCCGACATCATCGTGGTCCCCGGCGGCCCGGGCCCGCTCCCGCTCGCGGCGGACGGCGCCCTGCTGACCTGGCTGCGCACCGCCGATGAGACCAGCACCTGGACGACGTCCGTGTGCACCGGCTCCCTGCTGCTCGCCGCCGCCGGACTCCTCCGGGGCCGCCGCGCGACCTCCCACTGGCTGGCCCTGGAGGAGCTGAAGCGTCACGGCGCCGAGCCGACGGGGGAGCGGGTCGTCACCGACGGCAAGTACGTCACAGCGGCCGGCGTCTCCGCCGGCATCGACATGGGGCTGACCCTGCTCGGCCGGATCGCGGGCGACACCCACGCGCAGATCGTCCAGCTCGCAGCCGAGTACGACCCGCAGCCGCCCTACGACGCCGGATCACCCGGGAAGGCCCCCGCGCACGTGGTCGAACTGCTCCGGTC
>KE354407.1 GCA_000415505.1 Streptomyces afghaniensis 772 | reverse complement strand
CTGTCCGTCGGGGCCGAGTCTGGGTTCCCCAGTAGTTGGTGTTGGGCTCGTTGAGCGGGGCGATGGTGTCGAACTTGATGCGGTGCTTCTTCTCCAGCTGCTCGGTCACCTTGACCAGGTAGGTGGCGAAGTCGTCGACGCGGTCGGGCCGTATCTGGTCGGTGTTGGCGTCGAAGCCGCCCGAGACGTAGCCGCTGACGGTCTGGAACCAGGGCGGGGAGTTGCTGAACGCCTCCCAGCGGGTGACCTTCTTCTTGACGCGGTCCACCCACCAGCGCTGGCCCGGGTCGGCGGACCAGTCCCAGTGGTCGGGGTTGTCGGGGTTCCACCAGTCGGTGTCCTCCCTGGTCGTGCCCTCGGGGGCCTTCCAGAAGCCGTCCATCGTCGCGCCGGTCTTCATGTAGTCCTTGCGGACG
>KE354406.1 GCA_000415505.1 Streptomyces afghaniensis 772 | reverse complement strand
CAGCCGTACACGTTGCGGTGTCGAGAAGTTGATGCCCGCGTCCAGCGCCGCGTCCATGATGGCGTGGCTGTCGGTTTCGTCGGTCTGCGGGCCGAAGTTCATGGTGCCGAGGACGAGCCGGCTGACCTTGAGTCCCGTGCGTCCGAGTTGCGTGTACTTCATGCTGCCCAAGCCAACGTCTTGAAGTGCGCTCCAAGCAAGCACGCGTCGAGCTGGAACGGGGGAAGGCCCCCGCTCCGAACCGGGTGACAGCCGCAGTGAAGTGCGCGGCGCACGCCCCTACCGTGCTGGTCATGAGGGCTCCCGCGTCATCCACCACCCGCCGCACCGTGCTCGCGCTCGGCACCGCCGCGGCGGCCCAGCCCTGGCTCGGCACGGCCCCGGCCCGGCCTCGCACCGACTCCGGGGAACCGGACGAGCCGGGCATCACCGAGCTGCGGCGCCGGACGAGCGACGGGAGCCTAGACGCCGAACGCCTCACCGGCCACTACCTGGAGCGCATCGAGCGCCTCGATCCGCTCCTGCACTTGGTGATCGAGGTCAACCCGGACGCCCTGCGCGAGGCCCTCCGGCTGGACGCGCGGCGGCGGTCCCGCGGGCCTCTGCACGGCATGCCCCTGCTGCTGAAGGACATGTTGGAGACCGCCGACCGGATGCACACCACGGCCGGGTCGCTCCCCCCTACCTGGCGCCGCCGGATCTGGGCGGTTTGATGTTCTCCAGATAGCTCGAGACATGCTCAGCTGCTGGTGACTCCAGCTCAGCGAGTCTGTCGCGCACCAAGGCAGCATCGGCTGCAGGCAGTTCCAACAGAGGACGACGGAGCTGGATGCTCCAGGCCCCCACTCCGCGAAATAGAGCGAGTTGGACGACCAAAGGAGCCAGTTCCACACCTGCGAGATATGGAGTAAGCGTTCGTACATTGAGATTACAGCCGGACGTGAACTCGCGACCTGCGACCTCTACTGGCTCGTCGAGGAGTGCAACAGGCGAGGTTACGTATGCCCGGCCGATGATTCGCCCTCGGTCGCGGCCGGGATTGTGCCAGCAGCCACGCGTGGTGTAGATCAACAGCTCGTCGGCAGGTTCAAGTCGCTGCACTTCGGCTCGCCGCCGCGCGGGGAAGGCCATCCTCTGGTGACGCAAGACCCAGGCCACGGCCTCGCGTTCTCCGAGAACAAGCAGGTAGGAACGCATGCAACTGAGTCTAGGCCGCGCTGGCCGCGAGTGGGGCGAGCGTCAGTGAATCAATCACACACAGTTCCTATGTCACAACGGCTGCTGTCAGGATGCGGTGAGTTCGATCGGGATGCCTCGAATCGTTGACCGGATGAAGGCAGGCCATGGCGAGGGCTCAGTGCGGTCGATGTAGTAGTGGGCTTCGCCGACTCATCGTGTTGCTTGGAGCATTAGCTTGCCCGGAGAAGCGGGCGATGACGGGAGAGTCAGACCAGCCACGCCTACCCGGGCCTGATGACATCCAGACAGAGGGACGCACGCTGCCAGAAGAGGGGCTTACGATGCTGGGTGGGATCCGGACCGTTACGCAGGATGCAGCCGTACGCTGGTAGTTCGTGAGGGGGACGCCTTGGCCACTCTGGGCCACATGAAGGAACGCACCGTCGGTTTCTATGAAGTCGTCGTGTCGAAGCACGGTGAGGCCCGGCGTATCCCGGACCAGATGGATTGGGAAGAGCCCTAGCGGACCTTGCCCGCGCTCCTGTGGCCGCTCGCACCCTCCAAGGTGACTCGGTTTTGGTCGGCACCGTCGCCACCTATGGCGCACAAGACCATCTTCTGCTGCACCGCGTCAAGGATCCCGGCGAATGGCTCTCAGTGGTGAACTGGGATACCGGCGATCTACGGCAGCTCGAGCAGTCAGCCCATGAGGGCTACGTGGACACATCTGTGATGTGCTTTCTACCCTTTGGCAACATTGTCGGAATCATGCAGGGTGGCGTATCCGCGCCAAGTCACAGAGCCCTTGCGTCGTGGCTCAGCGGGATCGGGATTTTTCCCAACACCCAGTTCGAGGTTCGACCGGTAGTCGCGCACGCCGAAGTGGAGCAGCTGAAGACGGCATCTGGTGCAAGCCGTGTTGAAGTAAAGATCATGGCAAACAAAATGGGCTCGCTACGGGAGCGGCAGGGTGGTCTTGCCCGTTCGCTGCGAGCAGCTGGTGAGGCATATGGGGAAATCAGTGTCACGATGATCCTCTCTATTCCAAAGAAGAAAAAGCTGAAGGACCATCGCGAGCTGCTACTAGCCGACTTGGCGGAAATTTCGGACGTGGTCACGGGCGCCGAGCGCGCGCGAGCCCGGCTGGTCTACACGGACCCTGGCGGGCCCGAACACACCCGTCTCGTCGAGCTGGTCGAGCACAACATCACCGCCAAGAAGCGCGTCCCGGCAACCGACAGCGACGGCAACTCCATACGGATCGTGTCAGCGGTGGATGCGATCCTTGCAGCAGCCGTCGAGAACGAGGACGCCCTACGGTTGGCCGTGGACGTGGGGGACTCCTGACCTGAGCCACGAGCAGGGGGGGCACGTGAGTCTACGAACGAGCATCGAAGACTGTTGGGTTCAAAGAGTCTGGCTTGACCATATCCTGTCAACCCTGGCAGTCACAGCCCACGTCCTGGTCATTCGCTACACGGGATCAGCAGATTGGCTCTCATGGATTGACTCCTCGCAGCGCACTGATTTGTACGCCGCAGCTGCGGGTGTTGTGTCCGCGATCGGAGGCCTAAGCGCCATCGCTATCTCTATCTACACGGCGGCCAACGGTGAGCGGCTGCGGGCGGTACGCGCACGACATCATCGGGAGCTCAGAAGAAGTTGGCGCAGCTTGCTCCAGGGAACGGCGCTGTGCTGTGTGCTGCTCCTCGCTGCTCTTTCTCTGGATCGCGCTAGGGATCCTCACTCCTCAAGGTTTATTTTCGAGTTCGCAATGGCCCTAGCTGGTCAGCGATTTTCTCGCCTTATCTGGCTATTTGACCGAATGATTCGAGTATCGGATGCCGATCTCACAGGTACGGGGGCAGCCACAGCCCCCGTACGGGACCCCAATTGGCTGCGCCGCCAAAGAAATCCGCTCTAGAACGAGGAGGGCTGCCGTTTTGAAACGCGGCGGCTTGCTTATCCAGAGGCCCGACCGCTGCCCGCCAGGGCTCGGACTTCGACAACTGCAGAGATCGTCGCCGACTCCAGCAGGCAGTGAAGAAACCACCGACGTGGCGCATCGCTGAACGCCGGACAGACAGCAGACTCGCACTGCGAGTTACCCTCGGAAAGGCTGTCAGATGCCGAATCCGTCTCAGCTCAGGCCTCACCGCACCAGGTTAGCCACCTGTGGTGCGCCCCGCAGCCGAGTGCGTGGACGCGCTCGAGGTCTGTATGCACAAGATACCCCATCCGGTTACGTGCCAGCGGCAGCGTCACGTACAATCAGCATCGCACAATCAGGCCAGCTCGACGGAGGATAGTTTGACTCTCAGCACCTCCGCTCCCATAGAGACAGTGATCGACTGGCTGATGCTGAGACACGAAGTCGAGCCCGTGCCGCCCGAGTGGGTTCCCGGTGCCAGTGAATCAGAGCGTCTTCGACTGGCCGCCCTGGGCAGTCTTGTGAACAGCCTGGTAGGGGGAGCAGATGCAGATTCACGTAGTGCGTTTGCAGCTCCCAAATTGCAGACCTGGCTGTCCGAGCGACTTTCTCCTCCAGAGGAAGTACTTCTTGCCGCGGAGCAAGTTCTCATCGACGACAAGACGGATTGGTTGGCTCAGATTTATGGAAGAATTGTGTCCGGCCCTAGCCGCCGCACTCTTGGCACATTCTTCACTCCCCCTTCAGAGGTTGACTGGATGATCAGCCGATGGGCTGACAGCCAGGGCTCCCCGGCAGCTGTCGTTGATGTCGGCGCCGGCGTGGGGATCTTCACGACTGCTGCTGCGCGCCGCTGGCCCGCGGCACAG
Source organism: Streptomyces afghaniensis 772 (assembly GCA_000415505.1). Lineage (GTDB taxonomy): Bacteria > Actinomycetota > Actinomycetes > Streptomycetales > Streptomycetaceae > Streptomyces > Streptomyces afghaniensis. The sequence goes on along the minus strand of KE354406.1, from coordinate 53,458 downwards.
GTGTGGTCGGTGGACGTCAACCCAATAACTCTCGGCCTGCTCGCGCTTAGAGTGCATAGATCCTTCCCATTGCGGGGCTCCGATGAGAATGGACCTGGGCTGCGTCTCGTACTGGATGACTTTGCCGCTTGGATGGAGCACGCATGGACGGGCCTGCCTGGAGGGAAGGCTCATCCTTGGCAACCCACCGTATACCCGACTTCAACTGCTCCCGAGGGAGCATCGAGATCGCCTCTGGAAGGCCGCTGCGGGTCTGTGCGGACGTAGAGCATCATTGTCAGCAATTATGACTGCTCTTTCCGTTAAGGCTCTAGGGTCGCGGGACGGACTTTGCTTTCTTCTCCCTGCTCAGTGGCTGGAGTCCGATTATGCAGTAGGTCTTCGCGATTATGTTTGGAGCCTGAAGCGCCGCCCTGTGGAACTGCATCTATTTAAGGAAGAACTGTTCAATGATGCTCAGGTAGATGCGGTTGCCCTGATGATTGGAACCGAGCAACCAACGGAGCAGCCTATATTGTTTTCACGCCCTGGCTGGTCGAAGTCACTTTCTCGGGGCAATTACCCTCCAACTCAATGGCGTCGAGAGTTCGAGGCGAGCAAGCCCACGGCGATCAGCATCCCACATTTGCAGACGCGCTTGGGTGATCTGCTTTCAGCCCGGCGTGGCGTTGCTACCGGCGCTAATGAGTTCTTTGTTATCCCCGAGACATCTCGGTTGGCAAGCGGCATTGCGAAGTCCGCTCTGCGGCCCCTCGTGCGGCGACTAAACGGGCTGCCCGATGTTGTCACCGAGGATGTCCTCGCTAGCCAGCCCGATGAAGAACACTACTGGCTGCTCGCCATCACCCCTACCCACAAAGAGGAGTTGAAAGAGCTAAATCAATACATCAGTCATGGAGAGAACCTGGGCCTCCATCAACGGCACCTCTGTAAGGCTCGCCGCACTTGGTACGACCTCACTACTGAAGTCTTCTATCCGAATCTCCTAATGGGGCCAACTACCAAGAAGGTATTCCGCTTTGTAGAGAACGAGGCGGGCGCGACATTGGTAAATAACTTGTATGGCTTGCGCTGGAAGGAAAACGTCCCCGAAGCGACCAAAAGCGAACTCTTGACGTGGCTGCGGAGTGAAGAAGGACAAACCGCGATCAGGGGCCACGCACGAACGCAAGGCGCTGGTCTGTTGAAGATCGAGCCGCGTGCTCTGGAGAGGGTACCAATTCCTGACCGATTCATGTTGCAAGGAGAAACCCTGATCTGAGAGAGCCGTCGGCAGGATGTCCTCCCCGTGGCCGTAATTGCCGTCGGCGAACAGCGAGTCCGGCTTGCGGAGCGGGCTGCCCGCCGGCCGCGGACCGGTGGAATCGCATCAAGCAGCGGCAGAAGATGAGTGACGTCATTGGGCATGCCTCCGGTCAGCAGAAACGCGAGCAGGGTGCTCTGCCCGTCGGTGATCGGGTGGTGGTTCGAGTCGGCCTGCCCCGGTCGACCCGAGGGGACCGCTTTGGATCCCTCTTTTCAGGGTGACTTGGGAGGGGTTGACCACGCGGCGAGACCAGTCCAACCGTGAGGCCGCATTCAACTCTGCGAGCAGGACTTTGCGTAACCGTTGGCCACACGCCGACCTCGTTCCGAGTCACTCAGCCGCCGCCATTACGTCATGTGAGAACCGAAACCGAGTTCTTACCCCCTGGATCCCCATGTGCAGCACCTACAAAATCCCGCATAGCAGGTTCCGTTCCGGCAACGGTTTGCGGCCGAGGCACCGGAACCTGCTCTCACGCTGCGGCACCAGCGATTTCAAGCGATCCCAGACCTCATCCGATACGATCTAGGGCGACGTCCCCACCACAGGACCGAACGCTCAACTACCCCGCCCGGGCCCGGCGACCAGGACCGATAGCCTCATTGTCTTAGCCGTTGTTAGCAGGAAGATGACTCAATCGACCGCTCCTGCAAGGTGGGCAAGAACCTCCTGCAGATCCAGATCGTCATCTAGCACAGGGCCGAAATCTTCATCGTCAGGGAGAGCCAGGGAAACGAGTCCTGGATCCGCGAGCATCTGAGCGAGTCGCGTCATCTTGGTCTCCAGGCGGCTGTTGACTCGATCGTCGATAGTGCCTGCTGCGGAAAGTAGATAGATACGGGTCTCAGTATCTTCGCGTAGGCCAAGGCGATGAATGCGGTCTAGGGACTGAAGGTACTGACCAGCGTTAAAGGTGCGATCAATATAAACCGCATCATGGCATACATGATGCAAGCTGACACCTTCTGCCATGGCAGCAGGGTTCGCCAGGAGTACCTTGCAATCTGGGTCCTCTCGAAACCGGGAAATTTCACGCTCGCGCGTGCGTACGCCGGGTTCTGCCTCTTCGGCGCTAGGAATGCCGCCATAGACGATCGCTGGGTTAAGCGCCGACAGCTGCTGCTCAAGTGCGAGAAGATTTCCTGGGAAGTTAGACCAGACAAGGGTCTTCCTAGGTAGGGTTTCCTGTGCGTTGCGGAATACAATTTTGCAAGCCTCGGCGATCTTAGCCGGAACCTCATGTTCGGCATACGTCTCAATCATGCGCCCCAATTGGCTTCCGGGTGGAATCGTCAATGGTGGGAATCGGTATGAGCGGGCCGACCCAGCAGCAGATGCCAGCAACTGTGGGCTGGAGGCGGCCTGAATCAGGTACATCGTCACTTCACCCAATCGCGCGAACATCTGGGCGTCGCCCTGGCCGAGCGTGATCAGCCCTGCGTACCGCTTGAGCATTGCGTCATAGATATCTTTCTGGAGCGGTTTCATCTGAACCGGTCGAACCGGCATAAACGTGACGGGAGGGAGGTGTAGGTCTTCCTTGCTGGTCCGCACATATAGTGGTCGAACGAAATCGTTCATTGCCGTCATCGCATCGACAGTAGGCTCGGAGGTCAAGGCAGCTCTCGGAGCAAACCTCGAAGCCATGCCACCTGGCCAGAGGATGTCTAATAGAGCGATGAGATCGCGCGGATGGTTGGGCGCAGGCGTCCCAGTGAGGATGTCGCGGCGGATCGCCAAGGGAGCCAAGGCCAACAGACTCCGCCCCCACTCTCCCAAGCTGCCTCGCTTCGCTCGATGTGCCTCGTCAACCACCAAGTGAACGTTGTGGTCGTGCATCCAGCCAGCAAGGTCAGACAGGGCATTGCGAAGGCGCTGATAGTTAACGATCAGCACGTCGGCGTCCCGCTCAAGTGTTCCAGTCCAACGTGTCGTGGTCAGAGGCGGATCGATAACCTTGACAGCTTCCTCTTCCCACGCCTCAAACGCCGAAAGGGGAGCAATTACGAGTAGTCTGTCTACACGCCCAATGGCGCGTTCTCGAAGGTGAATTGCATAGGTCACGGTGGTTTTACCCGCCCCTGGCACAGAGAAGTTTGCGCCGTGGCGCATGTTCCACAGTCGATCAACATCACGATTCTGAAACGGTCGTAGTTCGCGAATAATCCTGTGCTCCGACGCGGAAATGTCCGGTGCCGGGCGAGCCTCGGCGGTGTCGGCGAGTAGTCCCGCCACCGTCTGCTGGTCCTCTCGAAGCCTCAGAAGCAGGTTTGTCACGTGCTCGTCCGGATCGAGTCGCGCACACAGTTGTCTCAACAAACCTTGAAGGGTTCCGGCCCGGCTGATTATCTGGTCGGCGCCGACAAGTAGCGGACGGTCGTGTCTAGGGAGACTGCCGGCCACCAGGGTCGCTACCTGAGACCAGTGCGTGTCGGAGAGGTTCGTTCGAGAAACTGCAATGGAACGCCCATCATCAGCCATTCGTAGATGCAGAACAGGCGCTTCGCCGGGGCGAGCTGTGGTGTCACTGCTGGCAGTCACTAGTTACCATCTCCGAACTGCTCCAGTGACTCTCGCGCTATATCTATCTGCGAACTGAGCTCGTCTAGGAGTGACATGCAGGCGTCGATGTTGGCGGCAAACTCCTGCTGCTCGATCACGTCGTATATTGCCTCGTTCGCGGCAATGAGGGTCGAACGAGACCTGGTCAACAGCGTTTCAGGAGCCTCCAGACGCTTGCCGGCTTCTAGACGGATCTGGCTCTCTTTCAGGCCTGCATTGGCGGTTTCTTTCAGTACCTTAATGACCTCATCGCCACTCCGCTTACTTCCATCGGGCAACTCAATGACACCTGTCGGCCCAGCCTTGGTTACAGCGACGGTCAGGTCGAGGAGGGATCGAATTGTGCTGGGAGTGCGCTTATGTGTTGCACGTCCGAAGTCCAGCAGGTCGAGTCCATCACCTTGCCCCCTGATCAGGTTCTCTGATGAGCTATTCGCCCCCCTCATCGAGTCGGCGATCTTGGTGCCGATATCTCCCCCACTGGCTAGAGCGCCCTTGAGGTGCTTGTCAACCCACCCTGGTGTCGCAGCACGGAGATTATGAACGGAGCCCAACCCGAGCAGGTGCAGATGGAGCCATTCACGTATATGATCGTCACCGGCTTCCGGGCCTTCTCGATCATCGATCTTTCGTACCCGCTCTTCAAGCTCCTTCCAGTTCTGGAGCTGCGTCGCCCGGCCACCAAACGACTTGATCCGCATAGGCGGATCGACCAAGTGCCGAGCACGCTCCATGAGCGTCAGAACACGGAAACGCAACATGACATCTTTTGTGCTGAGCCGTTGCCGCTTTGAGATCTGCTGCTCGGTCATTCCACCTTCCTCGTGAAGAGTGCGCAGCATCATCAACTCGCTCACCAGGTCATAGTCATCCTTGTGGTCGCGCTGCTTCTGAAGGACAGCCTCGAGGTCAAAGAGTTCCGCAGCCCCGACGTCTGAGGGCAAAACAGCAACGCGTATGGCATCGTCACGTAGCTCTCCCTCGGCCACTAGCTCCCGCATAAGAACACACCGGCTGTTTGCGTTGATCAACACGCCGGATCGGGTGATCACCCCGGGCTCATCTTGACCTTCTTTGAGGGAACGCTTCAGTTCCTCAGCGAACTTGTGCGAGCTGCGGACAAGTTCGGCGATGACGATCTGAGCCTTCGGGCTCTCAGGGTCAGCCAACACCTCGGCTCCTGAGGGATGATCGACCAACGCCGGTGCGATGCGGAAGCTCTTGGCGTTCAAAAGCGGCACCGATAGCGGGACTTTCACCACGGGCAGCATCGTGTTCCCACGTTTTAGCGGGAACGGTCGCCGCTCGGCTGCGTCGGCTTGGCTGTGTGCCTCGAGCGCCCTCAGGATGTGCTGCTCACGCTCCGCCGTCCTCATACGTACCTGTCCTCCGATGCCTTGGCGCCTACATGACCAAGGCTAAGTGAGAGGAGGAGCGAGGATGGCTGCATCCCTGAATCCGCTGGGTCAACTGGGAAGATGTGACGGACTTTGCCGTTGAGGTCTACTCCACTTGGCTGTGACTTACCGTCAAATAGATTCAGCCAGCTGGCCGATTTGTTCAAATCGCAGCTGAGTCAGCCACAGTGGGGGACAGGTGTACTTACCCACAGCATGCGATCCAGCGGCAGATGAGGCCGAGGGGGTACCTAGTCCTCAGCCCCGGTCGCGGAAGTTATGCCCTAGACGCACTAATATCACCAGATGTCTCGACTTGTCCGTACCGATCCGCAGCTCCCCCCCGCAGCGACTCAGCCGCACTCGGCCCGCCCTCGCCCGCGCCCGGGCCGTCTACCTGGGGGAGGAGGCGGAGAGCTGGGACGACCTGGCGCCCCGGCCCTGTTCGGAGTTCCTGGCCCACATGATCACCGAGAGTTACTCCTCGTAGGGCTCGCCCAGGTCCCAGGCCTGGTACATCGCCTCGGCGAAGGCAGCCGCGATCTTGTGCTCGCCGCTGTCGTTGGGGTGGGTGCCGTCGTAGGTGTCGGCGTCGATGTCGTACGACGGTGGGGAGGAGGCCAGGAGGACGGGCGAGCCGGGCTCGTCGAGGTCCGCGGCCGTCTTCGCCAGCAGTTCGTTGAAGCGGGCGACCTCGGCGGCGAAGGCCGGGTCGGACTGGGCCCGCACGTTCGGGGTCACCGGCAGCCACACCATCCGCACCCGCCGGTTCGCCGCCCGCGCCTCGGCGGCGAAGGCCCTCACGTTCTCGGCGGTCTGCTCGGCGTTCGTGTAGAAGCCCAGGTCGATCAGGCCGAGGGAGACCAGGAGCACGTCCGCGCGGCACGACCGCACCGCCTCGCCGATCAGCGGCGCCATGTGCAGCCAGCCCTCGCCCCAGCCGGCCAGGTGCGCCCGCGGGAAGTCCGGCTCGGCGTACGCGTACGAGGTCGGGGCGTCGGCGAGCTTGTCGTGCAGCGTCTCGCGCGGGCCGACGAGCGTGAAGGGGCCGCCGTAGGAACGGCACAGGTGCTGCCACATCCGGTAGCGCCACGTGTGTTCGCCCGAGCTCCCGATCGTCATGGAGTCACCGACGGGCATGAACCTGAGCATCCGCTCATCATGAACGATCAGACGGCCGGACGGGGTGTGAGTCGGACCACGCGTTGTGAGGGTTGCCGGTCATTCGGCTTCCGGCTGCTTCAGAAGGAGTTCGTCCAGCCGCACTGACCGGGGACGTTGATCGAGCAGCCGTTATCTGACACCCACCAGCCGGTGCCGGATGTTCCGGAAGGCGTCGGCCAGTGCTGGTGGGCCGATGTCGTCGAGTGTGGTGTCGAAGGTGATGAGCAGGCCCGCGATGCCGGCCCAGGACCAGCCGCCGATGGTCAGGCGGCACCGACCGGAGTCGATGGCCTCAACGACGGACCCTCCGGGGGCCCAGCGAGCTACGACATCCGCAGGCAGGGCGAGGGTGGCGGTGCCGACGCACTGCCACTGGCCGGGGGTGTCTCCTCGGTCGGGATTCTGGACGACAAGGCGAGTGAGGTCGTCGCGTGTCAGTGGCTGGGGTGTGAAGGCAGCTCCGGCGGGGGTTCGTGGGCGGATGCGGTCGACCCGGTAGGTGTGCCACGTGCGGTGGGCGTGGTCGCGGGCGATGAGGTACCAGCGCCCGGCCCAGACGACGAGGTGGTGTGGCTCGACCTCGAGGGGAGGCTGGAATTCGGGCTCGCCGGGCGCGGGGACGTGGCCGTCGGGTGTGGTGTAGTCGAATCGCAGGACGTGGCGGGTGCGGATGGCCGACCCGACGGTTTGCAGGGTTGCCACGTCGATCGGCGGAGCGGAGAACTCCCAGTAGTTGCGCAGGCTCGTGACCTCGAAGGCCTCGCTGGCGGCCCGTAGGCGGGCGGGCATGACCTGGCGCAGGGTGGTCAGCGCGCGGGTGACAGCGTCGTCGATGCCGGTGACGGCCGCAGGTGCGGTCTGCAGCGCGAGGGCGATAGCGACGGCTTGGTCGTCGTCGAGGACCAACGGCGGCAACTTCCCGCCCACTCCGAGCCGGTATCCGCCGCCAGGGCCCTTGACCGCGTCGACGGGGTATCCGAGCTCGCGGAGGGTGTCGATGTCACGGCGCAGGGTCCGCGACGAGACGCCGAGTCGATCGGCGAGTTCGGGCCCAGACCATGCGATGCGCGCCTCGAGCAGGGACAGCAGGCGCAAGATCCGCGCAGACGTGTCAGCCACGAAAGACAGTCTGGCACTGGTAGCGGTCATTCCGTGGCCGCTACCGGTGACACGGTGCGGGCATGGCTCACTCCTCCAGCACCCCCGCGCAGGAAGCACCAGTGGCCGGCCGCCGGGCATCCCTCGCGCTGCTCGTCATGCTGTTCGCCACGTTCATGGACCTGCTCGACGTCACAATCGTCACCGTCGCCGCCCCGGACATCGCCGCCGACCTGCACGCCTCCCAGGCGCAACTGCAGTGGATGCTCGCGGCCTACACGCTCGCGCTCGGGTCCGGCCTGATCACTGGGGGGCGAGTCGGCGACGCCTACGGCCGCCGCAAGGTCTTCCTCGTTTCCCTGGCGTGCTTCGCAGTCGCGTCCGCAGCGTGCGCTCTGGCCCCCTCGGCAGGGGTCCTGATCGCGGTCCGGGCGGTGCAGGGCCTGGCCGGCGGGTTCATGGTCCCGCAGGTCTTCGGCATCATCCGGTCGTCGTTCGAGCCGGCCGCGATGGCCAAGGCCTTCGGTGCGTACGGGGCCGTCCAGGGTCTGGCGTCGGTCGCCGGGCCGCTGCTGGGCGGAGCGCTCATCGACGCGGACCTGTGGGGTCTGGGGTGGCGCACGATTTTCTGGATCAACGTCCCCGTCGCCGTCCTCGCCCTCGCGCTGGGTGTCCGGGTGCTTCCTGAGTCCCTCGCGCCGGTGCGCGCCCGTCTGGACGTGGCCGGGGCTGTGCTGGTCGCGGTTGCGGTGCTCCTGGTGCTGCTGCCGCTCGTGCAGGGTCGGGACTGGGGGTGGCCGGCGTTCGGGTGGGCCCTGCTCGCGATCGGGCTGCTGCTCCTGGCGGTGTTCCTGGCCTACGAGCGGGCCCTGACCCGTCGGGGCGGTCAGCCCGTGCTGGACCCGGCCCTGCTGTCGATCCGGCCGTTCAACGCGGGCCTGGTGGCGTCGGTGCTGTTCTTCGGCGGCCTGGCCTCGTTCTTCCTGGTCCTGTCGATCTACCTGCAGGCCGGCACCGGCCGCTCCGCGTGGGACACCGGCCTGGTGATCCTGCCGTACGCGATCGGGTCGATGATCACCTCTGGCGCCGGGGTCGCCCTCGCTGCGCAGGCCGGCCGCGCCCTCGTCGTCACTGGCGCCCTGACCCTGGCCGCTTCCCAGGGGCTGCTGTGCTGGCTGGTCCGCGACGGCGCCACGGCCCCGGGCTACTGGCCCCTGGCCGGCGCCATGTTCCTCGGTGGCCTCGGCCTGGGACTGGGTGCACCGATCCTGGTCAACGTCGTCCTCGCCGGTGTGCCCGGCCGCCACGCCGGCGCGGCCGGCGGGGTCCTGTCGACGGTGAACCAGATCGGCGGCGCCGCCGGTGTCGCCGTCCTCGGCACCGTCTTCTTCAACGCCCTCATCCCGGCCGCTGGGGCGGCGTCCGGCGCACCAGAGCCGCTGTTCGGCCACGCCCTCGCTCAGGTGATGCCCTGGCAGGTCGCCACCTACGTCCTGGCCGCCGTCGCGATGCTCGCCCTGCCCAAGACCGCCGCCACCCACCAGCAGTGACCCCACCGCCCGCCCGGACGAGGCTCAACCTCGAAGCCTTCTGCCACCACCCCTGACAACCATTCAACCGTGGTTCGCCATCTGGATTTCATCGAGCGGGCGCAAGCCGTGCCGGGATCGACGACCTGTCCACCGAGCTGGAAGGTGCCCTGACGGCTCACCGTGAACGGCATCGTCGCGGCGACCAACTCAGTGATCATGTCAGGCAGCCTCGTCACCACCCTGGCGGCGACAACCTCACGAAGCAACCAGAACACGGTCCCGTGATCCGTTACCGGCGATGAACCGCGCAGCGGGATGGCAGGCTTAAGGGCATGCGCCGACCGTTCGCCATCCTCGCCGCGGCCCTGCTCGTGGGCGCCTTCGCCGTGCCCGCCTCCGCCGCCGACGGCGACGAGGACTTCACGATCAAGGACCCGCGCATCACCGAGTCCAGCGGTCTGGTCGCTTCCCGCCTCCACCCCGGCATCTACTGGACGCACAACGACAGCGACGACGGTCCCTACCTCTACGCCGTCGACAGCAGGACGGGCGAGACCGTCGCGCGCCTCACCCTCACCGGCGTCGGCACGCCCCGGGACGTCGAGGCCATCTCCATCGGTCCGGGCAACCGGATCTACGTCGGCGACATCGGCGACAACCTCGGCGGCAGCTGGCCCCACGTGTGGATCTACGAACTGCCCGAGCCGAAGACGCTGAAGGACCAGACGATCCGGGCCACGCAGTACGTCGTGAAGTACTCCGACGGGGCCCGCGACGCCGAGTCCCTCGTCGTGCACCCGAAGACCGGCCGCGTCTACATCGTCGACAAGAACGAGAAGGGCGGGCACCTGTACGAGGGGCCCGCCGAGCTCTCCGCCTCGGGCACGAACGTCTTCCGGCCCGTCGCGGCCGTGCCCGACCTGGAGGCCACCGACGCCACGCTCTCCCCGGACGGCCGGCACCTCGTCGTACGCAGCTACTTCGGCGCGATCGCGTACGACTGGAACGACGGGAAGATCAAGCGGAAGCAGCGGCTCGGCGTGCCGTTCCTCGGGCAGGGGGAGTCCGTCACCTACACCGCCGACGGGACGCGGCTCATGTACGGCGCCGAGGGGGCCGACAGCTCGGTGGAGGGGCAGGACGCGCCCGGTGGCTCAGGATCGCCGTCCGCGGGAGGGAGTTCGTCCGCGCGCGGCGACGGCGGTGGCAGCGGTGACGGGCTCAGCGGCAATCTCAAGACCGGCGCCATCGCCGTGGCTGTGGCCTGCGCCGCCCTGCTCGGTCTGCGCGGGCTGAGGCGGCGCAGGTAGGGCCTGCCGGAGGCGGCGGCTCACGAGGCCGACTCGCCCCGGCGTTGCGCCACGAGTACTTCCAACCCGTCCAGGATCCGCTGGAGTCCGAACCCGAAGTGGTCGAAGTCGGGCCCGAACGTGTCCTCGGAGAGTGACGCCATCACCGGGTAGCGGCCCGAGGCCAGGACCTTCTCCAGCACCGGCACCTGTGCCTGCCAGAACTCCGTGTCCGTCAGGCCCGTCCGGCGCTCCGCCTCCTGCTGGTAGAGCTGCGTGCGCGCGGCCCCGACGACGTACCCGTCGATCATGATGATCGCGGAGACCAGTTCGGGGTCGGTCAGCCCCATCGGGCGGATCAGGGTGAGGACCTTCTCCATGCCGTCCAGGGCGCTCGGGCCGAGGATCGGGCGGGACTGGTTGACCTGGAGCAGCCAGGGATGGCGGCGGTAGAGGGCGAGGGTCTCGCGGGCCATGGCCTCCAGGGCGGCGCGCCAGCCGCCGTCGCCCAGGTCGGCCGGGTTCTCCGAGGGGCGCTGGACCCGGTCCAGCATCAGGTCGAGCAGCTCGCCCTTGCCGGGGACGTACCGGTAGAGCGACATGGTGCCGGTGCCGAGTTCGGCGGCGACGCGGCGCATGGAGAGCCCTTCCAGACCTTCCGTGTCCGCGACCTGGACGGCCGCTTCCACGATCCGGTCCAGGGTCAGGGTCGGCTTCGGGCCGCGGCTGGGACGCCGGCCCGTGTCCCACAGCAGTTCGAGGGTGCGGGCGATATCGCCGCTGCCACTGGTCTCCGTACCGCCTGTGCTGCCGGTACGGCCAGTACTGCGCTTACCGCCTGTACCGCTTGTACCGCTCGTGCCGCTTTCCATGGAGCCCAGCTTAGGTCCCCCGCAAAAAACTGGGTACGGCGTACGCGTAATCGGGTACGCTGTACCCAGTTAGTGCCGACGCAGGGCACGAGCGAAGGGGAGGGGCGGACATGGACGGATACGCGGTGCGGGCCGAGGCGCTGGAGAAGAGGTACGGCGAGAAACGCGCACTCGACGGTTTCGACCTGGCGGTGCGCGAGGGCACGGTGCACGGCCTGCTCGGGCCGAACGGGGCGGGCAAGACCACCGCCGTCCGCATCCTGTCCACGCTGATCCGGCTGGACGGGGGCAGGGCGACGGTCGCCGGTCTCGACGTGGCCCGGCAGCCGCGCGAGGTGCGGGCCCGGATCGGGCTCACCGGTCAGTACGCGGCGGTGGACGAGGTGCTCACCGGCCGGCAGAACCTGGAGATGTTCGGCCGGCTGTTCCACCTCGGCGGCAAGCGGGCCAGGCTCCGGGCGACCGAACTGCTGGAACAGTTCGACCTGGCCGACGCCGCCGACCGGGGCGTCGGCAAGTACAGCGGCGGCATGCGGCGCCGCCTCGACCTCGCCGCGTCGATGATCCTGGCCCCGGCCGTCCTCTTCCTCGACGAGCCGACGACCGGCCTCGACCCCCGCAGCCGCGGGGAGGTCTGGGAGTCCGTAAGGGCGTTGGTGGCCGGCGGCACGACCGTGCTGCTCACCACGCAGTACCTGGAGGAGGCCGACAAGCTCGCCTCCCGCATCACCGTCATCGACCAGGGGCGGGCCATCGCCGACGACACCCCGGACGGGCTGAAGAGCCTGGTCGGCGGTGACCGTATCGAGGTCGTGGTCGCCGAGCGGGCCGAGATCCCGCGGGTGGTGAAGGTGGTCGCCCGGGTCGCGGACGGCGAACCCGAGGCGGACGAGACCGAGTTGCGGGTGCACGCCCCGGTCACCGACCGGGTCACGGCACTCACCGAAGTGGCGCGGACCCTCCAGGACGAGGGCGTCCGCGTCGAGGACATCGGGCTGCGCAGGCCCAGCCTCGACGACGTGTTCCTGCGCCTGACCGGACACCGGACCGAGAAGGAGGCCGCGGCGTGAGTGCCATCGACCTGAGCTCGCCCGGCACGCGCGGCCGCACCTACTGGCTGCTCGCCGACTGCTGGAACATCGTCCGCCGCGGCCTGACCCACTACCAGCGCCAGCCCGTCAACATCGCCTGGCAGCTGGGCTTCCCGATCCTCTCCGTGCTGCTCTACGGCTATGTCTTCGGCAGCGCCATGAAGGTGCCGGGCGGCGGGGACTACAACGACTACCTGATGCCGGGCATGTTCGCGATGACCATGGCGTTCGGCTTCATCAACACGGCGACCCTCGTGGTCTACGACTCCACCAAGGGCGTCATCGACCGCTTCCGCTCCATGCCGATGGCGTCCTCCGCCGTGGTGGCCGGGCGCGGCGTCACCGATCTGCTCGTCGCCTGCGCCGAGTTGGCGATCATGATGCTCACCGCGCTCGCCATGGGCTGGCGGCCGGACGGGGGCCTCGGCTTCCTGGGCGCGTTCGGGCTGCTGCTGTGGCTGCGGTTCGCGCTCATCTGGATCGGGGTGTGGCTCGGTCTGCTCGTGCCCAACCCGGAGGCGGCGGGCGGCCTGTTCGCGGTCGCCTTCCCGCTGACGATGATCTCCAGCATCTTCGTCGCGCCGCAGCTCATGCCCGACTGGCTGGGCTGGGTGGCGGTCTGGAACCCGATCTCCTCCACGGCGGCGGCGGCCCGGGAGCTGTTCGGCACGCCGGTCGGCGGCGACACCTGGGTCGAACAGCACGCGCTGCTGATGGCCGCGGTGTGGCCGGTGATCCTGACGCTGATCTTCCTGCCGCTGGCGGTACGCCGGTTCAGGAAGCTGAGCCGCTAGCGCCGTCGGCGAGCGGAACGCGCACCTCCCGGAGGGTTGACGTGCTCATGGTGCGTCAGTTTCCTGGGAGGTGCGCGGCGCATATGGGAGCGCTCCCATCGCTGTTCCGGGGCCGCGCCTCCCCCGAGAGGAAGCAGCCATGTTCCGCACTCTGCGAAGAGCGCTGTGCGTCGCCGCGGCGCTCCTGTTACCCCTGGCCGGTACCCAGTCGGCGCACGCCGACGTCGACGCGCAGGCCGGCGCCGGATACTGGCACACCAGCGGCCGGCAGATCCTGGACGCGGCCGGGCAGCCGGTCCGCATCGCCGGCGTCAACTGGTTCGGCTTCGAGACCGACATCCACGTCGTCCACGGCCTGTGGACCCGCGACTACAAGAGCATGATCGACCAGATGAAGTCGCTGGGCTACAACACCATCCGGATGCCCTACAGCGACGACATCCTCAAGCCCGGCACCATGCCCGGAAGCATCAACCACGACGGCAGGAACACCGACCTGCGCGGCCTGACGTCGCTCCAGGTCCTGGACCGGATCGTGGCGTACGCCGGACAGGCCGGACTCAAGATCGTCCTCGACCGGCACCGCCCGGACGCGGCGGGCCAGTCGGCGCTCTGGTACACGGCGTCGGTCCCCGAGTCGACCTGGATCGCCAACCTCAAGACCCTGGCGACGCGCTACAAGGGCAACTCCACCGTCGTCGGCATCGACCTGCACAACGAGCCCCACGACCCCGCCTGCTGGGGCTGCGGCGATACGGCCCGGGACTGGCGGCTGGCCGCCCAGCGCGCGGGCAACGCCGTGCTGTCGGTCAACCCCGAGCTGCTGATCATGGTCGAGGGCGTGCAGTCGTACAACGGCGTCAACGGCTGGTGGGGCGGCAACCTCATGGGCGTCGCCCAGTACCCGGTCCAGCTGGACGTCCCGAACCGGCTGGTGTACTCGGCCCACGACTACGCCACGTCGGTGGCCCAGCAGTCGTGGTTCAGCGACCCGTCCTTCCCCGCCAACATGACGGGGATCTGGGACAAGTACTGGGGCTACGTCTTCAAGCAGAACATCGCGCCGGTGTGGCTCGGCGAGTTCGGTACGACGCTCCAGCCGGCGGTGGACCAGAAGTGGCTGTCCGCGCTGGTGACGTACCTGCGTTCGACGTCGGAGCACGGCGCCGACAGCTTCCACTGGACGTTCTGGTCCTGGAACCCCAACTCCGGCGACACGGGCGGGATCCTGAAGGACGACTGGCAGACGGTGGACACCGTGAAGGACGGGTACCTCAAGGCGATCAAGGCGCCGGGGTTCGAGGGCGGCGGTTCCGGGCCGGATCCCGGCGGGCCGGGCGACCCCGGTGGCACGGCTGCCTGCACCGCCGCCTACACGGTGAGCAGCGACTGGGGCGGCGGCTTCAACGCCGAGGTGAAGGTGACCAACAAGGGCACCACGCTGCTGAAGTCCTGGAAGGTCACGTGGGCATGGAGCGGTGCGGAGAAGGTCACCAGCATGTGGAACGCGTCGTACACGCAGAGCGGGACCGGCGTGACGGCTGTGAACGCCGCGCACAACGGAAGCGTGCCGGTGGGAGGTTCGGCGAGCTTCGGCCTCGGAGGTACTCCCGGGGGCGGGACTGTGCCGAGCGTGACCTGCGCGGCGACCTGACGCCGGTGTGACGGGGACGCTCGGTGCTCGCCGGGCGCCCCCGGATCACACGCGTACCTGGCCATGTACCTGACCGGGCCGTTCGCCGGGAGTGCCCTTCTTCTGGTGCGGAGGATTCCGTACTGGCCCGCCCGGCGGCGGCGTACGCTGAGCCTTATGGTGCTTTACCGTGCCAAGAGCGGACAAACAGGTCAGGAATCGCCGAGTGATCCGAGCCTTCCCGTGTTCGTCGACGCCTCCGGCCGGCGTGCCCGGAATCTGCGGCGCGCGGGCTACGGGCTGGCCGCCTGCGCAGCCAGCTACATGGCGGTGCTGGGGCTGAGCCTGATGGGAGCAACGCCCTTCGCGCCGGAGGCGATCCTGCCCGGTGACATAGCGGCGCCTGCCGCACCGGAACCCGCGCCCCGGGCCGACCCCCTGGCGCCGCCGGACGGCCCTCCGGCCGCAGCCGGTCCTTCGGCCGCGGCCGGCCCGAGCACCCTGCTCATACCGCAGTTCACCGCGCCCGGCCCTTCCCTTGCTCCGCCCCTTGTGCCCGGGAACCCACCGCCCAGCGCATCGGCCCCTCCTGACACACCAGAACCAGAGGCACCAACGACAGCGCCACCCTCGCCGACGCAGCCCACGCCCCCCGATGATCCTCCCGCTCCCGCCCCTGCACCCGGCACGGGCAGCACTCCCGCCTCGCCGCCGCCCCCGCCCGCACCTGCTCCGCAGACCAGTGCCCCACCGGCCCCCGCGCCTCCAGCGCCCACGCCGCCACCCGCCTCACCCGGTCCCCGAGCCCCCCGGCGCCCGCCACCCACGCCCCCAGCCCCACGAGGGCCCGGCGACCCGTTCCCCCGGCACCGCCCGGTGCCGTGGGCGAGCCCCCGCCCTCCGACCCATCGGTGGCCGAGGCTCCCTGATGCGGCGGCGCCCCGACCGGTCACCCGGCCGCTCCGCGAGGCCGTCCGGCCCGCGGCGGACGCGCGCACCCCTGTCGCCGCGGCACCGCTTCCGCATCGTCGTTCCCCTCGTCCTGCTGGCCTTCGTCGCCTCGGTCCTCCTCGTCGAGGGGTACACCACCAGGGGCTTCGCCGGTGACCAGGAAGGGCGCGGCGGACCACCGGCCACCGGCGTCCCCCGCAGGATCACCGGCGGCGGTCCGGTCGTCGACATCACCGGCGATCACCAGCGGACGTACCGCACGCCGGACAAGACCGTCGTCCTGACCTTCGACGACGGCCCGGACCCCACCTGGACGCCCCGCATACGGGCCGTTCTCGACCACTACCGCACGCCCGGCACCTTCTTCGTCACCGGGCAGCAGACCGCCCGGCACCCGGGAGTCCTGCGCCGTGTGGTCCGCTCCGGCCACGAGATCGGCGTGCACACCTTCTCCCACCCGGACCTGGCCACCCGGTCCGCGAGCGCCGTCGACCGTGAGCTGGCGCTGACCCAACTCGCCCTCGCGGGGGCCGCGGGCATCAACACGTCACTGATGCGGATGCCCTACTCCTCGGTCCCCTCCGCCCTCGACGACTCGGCGTGGTCCGTGGCGCGGCGGCTGGGGGAGAAGGGCTACGTCCTGGCGTTCATCGACCAGGACACCAACGACTGGCGGCGGCCGGGCGCCCGGGCGATCGCCGACGCGGCCATCCCGAAAGTGCCGGGCAGGGGCGCGGTCGTCCTCCTGCACGACGCGGGAGGGGACAGATCACAGACGGTCGAAGCCCTCAGGACCCTGATTCCCCGGCTGAAGGCCCAGGGCTATCGCTTCACCACCCTTGCCGATCTCGTCGGCACCGACAGTTTCACCAGCCCCGTCGACACGGCGGACCGGTGGAGCGGCCGCATCTTCGTGGCCGCCGTGACCGTGTCGGGGGCGGCGGTGTCGGCCGTCAGCGTACTGCTGCTGGTGGTCGGTTCGCTCGTCCTCGCACGCTGTGTGCTGCTGCTCGTCCTGGCCCGTCACCACGCCCGCCGTCAACGGCGCCCCGACAGCGGCCGGCACGGGCCCGTCACTCGGCCCGTCAGCGTCGTCGTACCCGCCTACAACGAGGAGCTGTGCATCGCCAAGACGCTCCGCTCCCTCGCCGCGAGCGACCATCCCGTCGAGATCATCGTCGTGGACGACGGGTCCCGCGACGGCACCGCCGACATCGCGCAGTCACTCGCCCTCGCGAACGTCACCGTCATCCGCCGGCCCAACGGCGGCAAACCCTCCGCCCTCAACACCGGCGTCCTGCGGGCCTCCCACGACATCGTCGTCATGCTGGACGCCGACACCGTCTTCGCCCCCTCGACCGTCGGCCGCCTCGTCCAGCCGTTCGCCGACCCCAGCGTCGGTGCCGTCGCGGGCAACGCCAAGGTCGGCAACCGCCGGCGGCTGCTCGGCCGGTGGCAGCACATCGAGTACGTCATGGGCTTCAATCTCGACCGCCGCATGTACGACCTGCTGCGCTGCCTGCCCACCATCCCCGGTGCCGCGGGGGCATTCCGCGCCGAGGCCCTGCGGGACGCCGGAATGATGAGTGCGGACACCCTCGCGGAGGACACCGACATCACCATGGCCCTGCACCGGGCCGGGTGGGAGGTCCGCTACGCGCCGGACGCACTCGCCTGGACCGAGGCACCGTCCTCGTTGCGGCAGCTGTGGCGCCAGCGCTACCGATGGAGCTACGGCACGATGCAGGCCACGTGGAAGCACCGGCACGCGCTGTTCGAGCGTGGCCACGGAGGCCACTTCGGCCGCCTCGGTCTGCCCTTGCTTGCCGTCTTCCAGATCTTCACCCCGCTGCTCGCCCCGCTGATCGACATACTGGCCGTCTACGGCCTGGTGTTCGGGAACCCGCGCACCACCGCGCTGGCCTGGAGCGGCGTGCTGGCGGTGCAGGCCGTCTGCGCCGTGTACGCCTTCCATCTCGACGGCGAGAGGCTCCGGCCGCTGTGGGCGCTTCCTCTCCAGCAGGTCGTCTACCGCCAGGTGATGTATCTGGTCCTGGTCCAGGCCTGCCTGACCGCGATCAACGGCTACCGGCTGCCCTGGCAGCGGCTCAAGCGCAGTGGAGACGTGATGCTGCCTCCGCAGCCCTCCACCCGCCGGACGTGAGCTTCCCTGCCGCGGCCCGCTACGCCTAATGGCTCATCGAGTTCACCGGGGCCCCTGACCGTTCTGACGTGGTCCTTTTCCGCGCCCGCCTGCCCGAGCCTCCCCGGTGGTTCGCACAATCGGGTTGAGTTGCCGGGCCGAAGGGCCGTCAGCCTTCCTCCCGGGCGCTTTTCCGCTCAATGTGTGATCATGAAAACTCCGCGATTGCACTGTATGCCCCGATCCCTCGCCCACTCGGCCGGTGCGGCTGTCATCGTCCTCGCAGCAGCCCTGACCTCCGCCGCGCCCGTGGCGGCCGACTCGGCTGCGCCGCCGGACCGCAAAGATGGCCAGAGTTCTTCGTGCTACACGTCCCGCACTGAGCGGCAGGGGATCGAAGGGGTCGTCTGGACCGTCCTGTTCGGACCCCAGAACACCACGACGGAGACCCGGTGCGACGGCCAGGTGGCGGAGGGAGGGCAGGACCAGAGCACAGGCCTCCTCCCGCCCTTCATGGGCTGACCTGCCAGGGGCGCTTGGGTGTTCCGGGCGCCCCTCTCATCACGGCTGCGCTCTTCCTGTGGGTAGTTCGCGATAGTCCAACAACCCTTGTTTTAAGGGGGTTTGGGCGCCGAGGATGACTCGATTCGGTCAAGTCTTGGTCGAATAAGTACTTGCATGGCGTGCTCTTCCGAAACGATGCGGCACGGACCGCGTGACACGCGGTCCTGACCCCCCTCACCGTCTCTGAGAGAACTCCATGAGAAGAAGCGCAGCCGTTCTGTGCGGCGCGACCGTCGTCCTGGCCGGGACGCTCACCGCCGTCCCCGCCAGCGCCAGCGCGCCGCACTCCGCGAACACCGCCCAGGCCGCGAAGGTCACTTGGAAGAAGTGCGGTACGGAGGACTACCCGACGCTCCAGTGCGCGTCGGTGAAGGTGCCCCTCGACTACGCGAAGCCGCAGGGGAAGCAGATCACGCTGGCGCTGTCGCGCGTGCCGCACACCGCCAAGACGTACCAGGGACCGCTGCTGGTCAACCCCGGCGGCCCCGGCGGCAGTGGCCTGTCGCTGGCCGGTTTCGTCGCGTCGTCGCTGCCGAAGGAGGTCGCCGCCCAGTACGACGTCGTCGGCTTCGACCCGCGCGGAGTGGGCAAGAGCCAGCCCGCCCTGGACTGCAAGCCGGGCCACTTCGACCCGGTGCGCCCCGACTCCGTGCCCAGCACGCCCGCGCTGGAGAAGGCCAACCTCGACCGCGCCAAGTCCTTCGCCCAGGCCTGCGGCAAGAAGTACGCGGACGTCCTGCCGTACATCAACACGGTCAGCGCCGTGAAGGACATGGACTCGATCCGCAAGGCCCTCGGCGCCAAGAAGATCAACTACTTCGGCTACTCGTACGGTACCTACCTCGGCTCGGTCTACGCCAAGCTGTTCCCCGAGCGGGTGCGGCGCCTGGTGCTGGACTCGATCGTCGACCCGACCGGGGTCTGGTACGACGACAACATCCAGCAGGACTACGCCTTCGACAAGCGCCACAAGGCGCTCATGGCGTGGATCGCCAAGTACGACTCCACGTACAAGCTCGGCACCGACCCGAAGAAGGTCGAGGCCAAGTGGTACGCCATGCGGGCGGCCCTGGCCAAGAAGCCGGCGGGCGGCAAGGTGGGCGCCTCCGAACTGGAGGACATCTTCATACCCGGCGGCTACAACAACGCCTACTGGCCCACCCTCGCCCAGACGTTCGCGGCGTACGTCAACAAGAAGGACACCGCCGCGCTGGTGAAGGCGTACGACAACATCGCCGCCATCGACGCCTCCGGCGACAACGGCTACAGCGTCTACACCTCGGTGCAGTGCCGTGACGCGTCCTGGCCGCGCGACTGGAAGCAGTGGCGCAAGGACAACTGGGCGGTGTACGAGAAGGCGCCGTTCATGGCCTGGAACAACGCCTGGTACAATGCGCCGTGCGCGTTCTGGCCGACGAAGTCGCTGAAGCCGGTGAACGTCAGCAACACCAAGCTCCCGCCGGTGCTGCTGTTCCAGGCGACGGACGACGCGGCCACCCCGTACCAGGGCGGTGTCACCATGCACCGGCTGCTGAAGGGCTCCAGCCTGGTCGTGGAGCAGGGCGGCGGCAACCACGGCATCTCGCTGAGCGGCAACGCCTGCCTCGACAAGTACCTGGCGACGTACCTCACCAACGGCAAGGTGCCGCACGGCAGCGGCGTGGCCGACGCGGTCTGCAAGAAGCTGCCCGACCCGAAGCCGCAGGCCACCACGGGGAAGACGCCGAGCACGGGCCAGTCGGCCGTCGCGACGGTCGGCGACACCCTGCGCGGGATCCTGGGGTCCGGGGTCTGAGCGCGCTCGCGTGAGCATCGCCTGACACGACGTGAGGGGCGTCCGGTACACACCGGGCGCCCCTCACGTCTGCGGGAGAAGATCAGAGCTTCTCGATCACGTAGTCGACGCACTTCGTCAGGGCCTCGACGTCCGCCGGGTCGATCGCCGGGAACATCGCGACGCGCAGCTGGTTGCGGCCGAGCTTGCGGTAGGGCTCGGTGTCGACGATGCCGTTGGCGCGCAGGACCTTGGCGACGGCGGCGGCGTCCACCTCGTCCGTGAAGTCGATCGTGCCGATGACCTGGGAGCGCTTGGCCGGGTCGGTGACGAACGGATTCGCGAACTTGACGTCCTCGGCCCAGCCGTACAGCGTCCGCGCGGAGGTGGCGGTGCGGCGGACCGACCAGTCCAGGCCGCCCTGGCCGTTGATCCACTCCAGCTGCTCGTTGAGGAGGAACAGCGTGGCGAGGGCCGGGGTGTTGTACGTCTGGTTCTTGCGGGAGTTGTCGATCGCCGTCGGCAGCGAGAAGAACTCCGGGACGTGCCGGCCGGAGGCGTGGACGCGCTCGGCGCGCTCGATCGCGGCCGGGGAGAAGACGCCGATCCACAGGCCGCCGTCGGAGGCGAAGGACTTCTGCGGGGCGAAGTAGTAGACGTCCGTCTCGGCGATGTCGACGGGGAGGCCGCCGGCACCGGAGGTGGCGTCGACGAGCACCAGGGCGCCCTCGTCCGCGCCGGCCACGCGCTTGATCGGCATGGCGACACCGGTGGAGGTCTCGTTGTGGGTGAAGGCGTACACGTCGACGCCCGCCTCGGCGACCGGCTCGGGGTGCGTACCCGGCTCACTGGAGATGACGTCCGGCTCGGCCAGCCAGGGCGCGAGCTTGGCGGCCTTGGCGAACTTGGAGGAGAACTCGCCGAAGCTGAGGTGCTGCGACTTGTTCTCGATCAGGCCGTGCGTCGCGATGTCCCAGAACGCGGTGGAGCCGCCGTTGCCGAGGATCACCTCGTACCCGTCGGGGAGCTGGAACAGCTCACGGATGCCCTCGCGCACCTTGCCGACCAGGTTCTTGACGGGGGCCTGGCGGTGGGAGGTGCCGAGCAGGGACGTGCCGGTGGCGGCCAGGGCGTCCAGCGCCTCCACCCGCACCTTGGAGGGGCCCGCGCCGAATCGACCGTCGGCGGGCTTGATGTCAGCAGGAATCTGGATCTCAGCCACGCTCTGGAGGTTAGCCGGTGAGGAAACCTGGGCGAAACGTGTTCCGTCGGGTGAGACGGGGTTCGTGTCGACGTGAGACTGGTTTGCTGGACGTATGACGGATCTTGAGGCCGAGCTGCGCAAGGTCGTCCGGGGCGATGTGGGCTTCGACGTCACCTCCCGGGCACTGGTCACGATGGACGCCTCGAACTACCGCCGGGTCCCGTTCGGCGTCGTCGCCCCGCGCGACGCCGACGACGTGGCCGGCGTGCTGGAGGTGTGCCGGTCCCACGGCGTGCCGGTGGTGGCGCGGGGCGGGGGCACGTCGATCGCCGGGCAGGCGACCGGTACGGGGGTGGTGCTGGACTTCACGCGTTACATGAACCGTCTCGTGTCGCTGGATCCCGAGGCGCGTACGGCCGTCGTGCAGCCGGGGCTGGTGCTCGACCGGCTCCAGGAGGCGGCGGCCCCGCACGGGCTGCGGTTCGGGCCCGACCCCTCGACCCACAGCCGGTGCACGCTCGGCGGCATGATCGGCAACAACTCGTGCGGCTCCCACTCGGTGGCCTGGGGGACGACCGCGGACAGTGTGCGCGAGCTGGACGTGATCACCGCGCGCGGGCGGCGGCTGCGGCTCGGGCGGGACTGGTCGGGCGCGCCGGACGGGCTGCGGGAGCTGGTGGACGGCGAACTGGCCCGGTTGCGCACGGGCTTCCCGGAGCTGCCCCGCCGTATCTCCGGGTACGCGCTGGACGCCCTGCTGCCCGAGCGGGGCGCCGACGTGGCCCGCTCCTACTGCGGTTCCGAGGGCACGCTGGGCGTGCTGACGGAGGCGGTCGTAGGCCTGGTCGAGGCACCACGCGCGCGTGCGCTGGCCGTACTGGGCTACGCCGACGAGAGCGCGGCGGCCGAGGCCGCGGCCGGGCTGCTGCCGCTGCGCCCGCTGACGGTGGAGGGCATGGCGGCGGACCTGGTGCCGTCCACGGCCGCGCTGCCGCGGGGCGGCGCCTGGCTGTTCGTGGAGACCGGCGGGGAGTCGGCCGAGGAGGCACGCGCGCGTGCGGAGACGGTCGTGCGGGCGGCCGACGGCGTGGACACTCTGGTGGTCACCGACCCGGCGGGGCAGCGCGCGCTGTGGCGGATCCGGGAGGACGCGAGCGGTACGGCGACGCGGATGCCGGACGGGACGGAGGCCTGGCCGGGGTGGGAGGACTGCGCGGTGCCGCCCGCCCGGCTCGGGGAGTATCTGCGGGACTTCCGGGCGCTGCTCGGCGCGCACGGGCTGCGCGGCACGCCGTACGGGCACTTCGGGGACGGCTGCATCCACGTCCGCATCGACTTCGACCTGCTGACGGAGCCCGGCATCGCCCGGTTCCGCCGCTTCTCGGAGGAGCTCGCGGAGCTGGTGGTGGCGCACGGCGGTTCGCTGTCCGGGGAGCACGGGGACGGGCAGGCGCGGGCGGAGCTGCTGCCCAGGATGTACGGGCGGGAGATGGTCGGCCTGTTCGAGCGGGTGAAGGGCGTGTGGGACCCGGACGACCTGCTCAACCCCGGCATGCTGGTCCGCCCCGCGCCCCTGGACGCGGACCTCCGCTTCTCCGTCCTGCCCCGCGAGCCCGTCGACGTCGCCTTCGGCTACCCCTTGGACGGCGGTGACTTCTCGGCGGCGGTACGGCGCTGCGTGGGCGTCGCCAAGTGCCGTACGACGTCGGTGTCCGGCTCCTCCGTCATGTGCCCGTCCTTCCGGGCGACCGGCGCCGAGGAGCACTCCACGCGCGGGCGGGCCCGGCTGCTGCACGAGATGCTCGCCGGTGAGGTGGTGACCGACGGCTGGCGCTCCACGGAGGTGCGGGACGCCCTGGACCTGTGCCTGTCCTGCAAGGGCTGCCGGTCGGACTGCCCGGTGGAGGTGGACATGGCCACCTACAAGGCGGAGTTCCTCCACCACCACTACGCCGGCCGGCGCCGGCCCGCCGCGCACCACGCGATGGGCCGGCTGCCCGTGTGGCTCCATGCCGTGTCCCGTACGCACACGGCACGGCTGGTCAACGCCCTGGCCCGGCTGCGGCTCTTCGCGCGGGCGGCGAAACGGCTGGGCGGCATCGCCCCCGAGCGGGAGATCCCGCGGGTGGCGACCCGGACGTTCAGCCAGTGGTGGGAACGGGGCAGGGCGCGAGGGACCTCCGCGCAGGGCGACCTGGTCGTCCTGTGGCCCGACACCTTCACCGAGTACCTCTCGCCCTCCGTGGGGCAGGCCGCCGTGCGCGTGCTGGAGGCGGCCGGGCTGCGGGTGGCGCTGCCGCCGACCGTGCGTCTGGAGAAACCGCCGGTGGGCGACGGCAGGACGGTCGCGCTCGACCCGCTGTCCCTGCTGCGGGGCCGGGGACACGTCTGCTGCGGGCTGACGTACGTGTCGACGGGGCAGCTGGACCGCGCCCGAGCGGTCATGCGCCGCACGCTCGACCTGATGGAACCGGTGCTGGAGACCGACGCCCCGGTCGTGGTCCTGGAGCCGAGCTGTGCCGCGGCCCTGCGCACGGACGTCCCCGAACTGCTGCACGACGACCCGCGCGCGGCCCGCCTCGCCGCCAAGGTCCTCACCTTCGCGGAGACGCTGGAACGCCACGCCCCCGACTGGACACCGCCGCGCGTGGACCGCCCGGTGGCCGGCCAGACCCACTGCCACCAGCACGCGGTGCTGGGCGACGCGGCCGACCGCCGGCTGCGCCGGGCCGCGCTGCTCGCCGGCGAACTGAGCGGCGGCTGCTGCGGCCTCGCGGGAAACTTCGGCTTCGAGAAGGGCCACTACGAGGTGTCCACCGCGTGCGCGGAGGAACAGCTCCTGCCGTCGGTACGGGACGCCCCGGACGGCACGGTGGTCCTGGCGGACGGCTTCTCCTGCCGCACGCAGCTGGAGCAGCTGGCGGGCGTGCGGGGCAGGCACCTGGCGGAGGTGCTGGCGGCGGCGCTGGAGGGGGACGGCTGACACTGACCGCCCCCTTCACGCGCGCGCTTGAGGCGTTCGGGCCACGGCACGGGCCGACCCGAGTGTCTGAGCCGGGGCAGGGGCGAAGCCGCTCCTAGGCTCACGGCACCAGCCACTCGAAGGAGCCCGCGCATGAGCGTCCGCGTCCAGCCGATCACCCGTGACGAGCATCTCGCGTTCGTCGCGGCCCGCCCCTCCGCCAGCCACACCCAGATCCCGTCCTGGGGAGAGGTGAAGCCCGACTGGCGGGCGGAGAGCCTCGGCTGGTTCGACGCGTCCGGGCAGCTCGTCGGCGCGGGACTGGTGCTGCTGCGCCCGCTGCCCGGGCCGAAGCTGCCCGGACTGCCGCGGTACCTGGCGTACCTGCCCGAGGGCCCCCTCATCGACTGGCACGAGCCCGGCCTCGAACGTCTGCTGGAGCCGATGGTCGCCCACCTCGGGAGACGGGGCGCCTTCGCGGTGCGGATGGGCCCGCCGGTCGTGGTGCGCCGCTGGAGCGCCGAGGCGGTCAAGTCGGCGATCGCGGACCCGGCCGCCCGGCGGCTGCGGGACGTGCGGGCGACGTCGTTCGAGCCGCGTGCCGGCCAGGTCGCGGACACCCTGCGCCGCATGGGCTGGCGGCAGACCGAACCCGGCGGCGAGGACGGCTTCGCCGCGGGACAACCGCGGTACGTCTTCCAGGTGCCGTTCGCCGGACGGACGCTGGACGACATCCGCGGCGGCCTGAACCAGCAGTGGCGGCGCAACATCAGCAAGGCGGAGAAGGCCGGCGTGAAGGTCGTACGCGGCGGCTACGAGGATCTGCAGGCCTTCCACGAGCTGTACTCCGAGACCGCCGAGCGCGACCGCTTCGTCCCGCGCCCGCTGCCCTACTTCCAGCGCATGTGGAGCGCGCTCACCGCCGAGCACCCGGACCGTATGCGGCTCTACCTCGCGTACCACGACGGCGAGGTGCTCGCCGCGGCGACGATGCTGACCGTCGGCGACCACGTCTGGTACTCCTACGGCGCCTCCACGAGCCGGCGGCGCGAGGTCCAGCCGAGCAGCGCCGTGCAGTGGCGCATGATGACGGACGCCCATGAACTCGGCGCCGCCGTCTACGACCTGCGCGGCATCACCGACACGCTGGAGGAGTCCAGCCACCTGCTGGGGCTGCTCCGGTTCAAGGTGGGCACGGGCGGCGAGGCCGTCGAGTACCTCGGCGAGCGGGACTTCCCGCTCAACCGGCTGCTGTACAAGGCGCTGAGCCTGTACCTCGCGCGCCGCTGAGAGCCGACCCGAAACCTTCCGGGACAGTGGCATAACCGGTTTGTACGCCTGACCGAGTCCATTACTATGGACTTCGCAGTACATCGTGATGCACGCTAGCGTGTACGACGGTGCACGTACGAAACCGAGTACGCAGCCGAGCCGAGCACAGGACCGCCCGTGACCACTCCGGACACCGCCACCACGCCCCAGTCCGCGACGACCGACGCTGCCGGCGCACCGGCCGCAGGGCCCGGGCGGCCGGGCCGGCTGGGCTCCCTCGGGCCGGTGGGCCTGGTGTTCGCGGGCGGGATCTCCGTGCAGTTCGGCGGTGCGCTGGCGGTGATGCTGATGCCGAGGGCGGGCGCCCTCGGAGTCGTGGCGCTGCGGCTGCTCGTGGCGGCGGCCGTCCTGCTGCTGGTCTGCCGGCCGCGGCTGCGCGGCCACTCGCGCACCGACTGGGGCACGGTCGTCGTCTTCGGTATCACCATGGCCGCGATGAACGGCCTCTTCTACCAGGCCGTCGCCCGCATCCCACTGGGCCCCGCGGTCACCCTGGAGGTCCTCGGCCCGCTCGCCCTCTCGGTCCTGGCGTCCCGCCGCGCGATCAACGTCGTCTGGGCGGCACTCGCCCTCGCCGGCGTCTTCCTCCTCGGCGGAGGAGGCTTCAGCGGCCTGGACCCCACGGGAGCGGCCTTCGCCCTGGGGGCCGGCGCCATGTGGGCGGCCTACATCATCTTCAGCGCCCGTACGGGCCGCCGCTTCCCGCAGGCGGACGGCCTGGCACTGGCGATGGCGGTGGGGGCGGTCCTGTTCCTGCCCCTGGGCATCGCCGAGTCGGGTACGAAGCTGCTCGACCCGGTGACGCTGGGCCTGGGCGCGGCGGTGGCCCTGCTCTCCTCGGTCCTGCCCTACACCCTCGAACTCCTCGCCCTGCGCCGCCTGCCCGCCTCCACCTTCGCGATCCTCATGAGCCTGGAACCGGCCATCGCGGCGACGGCCGGCTTCCTCCTCCTCGACCAGACCCTCACCGCCCTGGAGGCCGCCGCGATCGCCCTCGTCATCGCGGCGAGCATGGGAGCGGTACGGACGCAGGTCGGCAACGGCCGTGGCCGCGGCCGCCGGAAGGCGGCGGCGCTGGAGGGTACGGGGCTGGAAGGCTAGAGCGACCGGGACGCGTTCACTGCGGGCGCGCCACGCGGAATCCCACGTCGTCGATCCGGAACGTCGGATGGCTGCGGCGCCGTACGGAGGCACGGCAACTCCAGTGCTCGTCGGCCCAGCCGCCGCCCCGCAGCACCCGGTAGGTGCCGTAGACCTCGGCGTCGTAGACGTCCCAGCACCACTCCCAGACATTGCCCAGCATGTCGTAGAGGCCCCACGCGTTGGGCTGCTTGCCGCCCACGGGACGGATCCGCTCCTCGGAGGTGCCGCGATACCAGGCGATGTCGTCGAGCCGCCCGTACCGCGGCCCGCTGCCGCCGGCCCGGCAGGCGTGCTCCCACTCGGCCTCGGTCGGCAGCCGGTACCCGTCACCGGAGGCGTCCCGGCCGACCGACTCGGAGTCATCGCACAGGCGATACACCGGCGTCAGTCCCTCCGCCCGGGACAGCGCGTTGCAGAACCGGACCGCGTCCCACCACGACACGCCCTCCACGGGCAGCCGTTCGCCACGAGCGGCACTCGGCCGCTCGCCGGTGACCTGGGCGTACCAGGCCTGAGTGACGGGGAACGCCGACATCCGGAACGACGCGACGTCGACCGCCCAACTCCGCTGCGTCCGCCGGTCGGACAGCGTCACCCGCCCCGGCGGAACGACCACCATCCCGTTCCCCACGTCCACGCCCACGCCTGCCCCCATGCCGAGCCACACTAACGGCGGTGGGGCGCCGGACGTGAAATATCCGCGCGGGCGGCGAAGTTGACCTGGTCATGACTCAAGGTCCGGCACCCCGCCCGCTGTCCGACGAAGCCCTCTCCGACCTGCTCGGCAAGCAGCAGTTCGGCATTCTCGCCACCGTCAAGCGCAACGGCCGGCCCCATCTGACCACCATGGTCTACAGCTGGGACGCCGAGGCCCGGATCGTGCGGTTCTCGACGACGGCCGACCGTGTCAAGGTCAGGCAGCTGCGCCACGATCCGCGCGCGGCGCTGCATGTGCAGGGCGGTGACGTGTGGTCGTTCGCCGTCGCGGAGGGCGAGGCCGAGGTGTCCGACGCCACGACGGTCCCCGGCGACGAGGTCGGGCGGGAGCTGCTCGGGATCATCCCCGAGGAGGCCAGGCCGGAGGACGAAGGCGCGTTCCTGGAGCAGTTGGTGGCCGAACGCAGGGTGGTCGTCCGGCTGCACGTGGACCGGCTGTACGGGACGGCGCTCGACATCGACGGCTGAGGTCTGGGGGACCGGGTTTGAGTCTCCCGTAGGGGGAGGCGCGAAGGTGCAGGCATGGACGGCGACACGCTCTTCACGATCGGGGCCCTGGCCCGGCGGACCGGGCTGACGGTCAAGACCATTCGGTTCTACTCCGACACCGGGATCGTGCCGCCGACGGACCGCAGCCCGGCTGGCTACCGTCTCTATGACATCCGCGCACTGGCGCGTCTGGATCTGGTGCGCACCCTGCGTGACCTGGGGCTCGACCTTGCCGTCATCCGGCGGGTGCTGGACCGGGAGGTCTCGGTGCCCGAGGTCGCGGCCGCACACGCCGACGCCCTGGAGGTGCTGATCCGCACCCTCCGACTGCGGCGCGCGGTGCTGCGAGCGGTTGCCAAACGGGGCTCCACTCCCGAGGAAATGGACCTCATGCACAAGCTTGCCAAGCTCTCCGACGACGAACGCCGACGCCTCGTCACCGACTTCATCGACGACACCTTCGGCAGGTTCGACGCCAACGCCGACTTCGTCGACATGATGCGCTCGGCCATGTCCGAACTGCCGGACGACCCCGAGCCCGAGCAGGTCGACGCCTGGGTGGAACTCGCCGAACTCACCCAGGACCCCGACTTCCGCGCCGCCGCCCGCCGCATGGCCGAGTACCAGGCAGCCGAGCGCGCCCGAGGCGACGTCACCGGCTTGCACCACGACCTCACCGAGACGGTCCGTGACAGCGTCGGCCGCGCGCTCGACGCCGGCATCGCTCCGGCCTCGGCCGATGCCGCGCCGATCATCGACGCCCTCACCGCCCGTTACGCGCAAACCTTCGGCCGCGCCGACGACGCCGACTTGCGCCACTGGCTGCTGACGCGCCTGGAGATCGCCGACGACCCCCGCACGGAGCGCTACTGGCACCTGCTGGCCGTCATCAACGGATGGCCCGTCCCGCCCAGCCTGGCTCCCGTGTTCACGTGGTTCAGAGAAGCCCTGCGCGCTCACACTTCTGCTCCGTAGCTCCTGGCGGAGCCACCTGAGGGGTGCCCGTCCTAGCGCACCAACACTCCCCGCACCGTGACCCCGTAACGCACCCGCAGCCGCCGCAGCTCCCACAAGCCGACCGCGGTCACGGACAGCGGGGCCCCGAGCATGAACACCGCACGTACCGGCACCGGCACGCCCGCATAGGCCCCGGTGAACACGTCGATCAGCGCCATCTCCCAGACCAGCGTCATGGCGAGCAGCGGCGGCATGGTCTGGTGGATGTCGGCCGTGCGGAACACGTGGATCAGAGCCAGGCCGATGCCCCAGAAGATGAACGGCGTCACCCACACCAGGATGAACGCGGTGACCACCCAAGTGACCACGGACATCACCGGGTCGGTCTCGTACTTGACCTCGAAGAAGCCGGTGAGCATGGTCGCCGGGAAGACGAAGACCCCGGCGATGAGGGCCAGGATCGCGCCGAACGACTTCGCGGCCCGGCGCAGCAGGTCCCGGCGGGCCGCCGGAGCAGTCAGGGCCGTCAGGACGCCCACGACCACCGGGAGCGTCACGGACAGCACCAGCACGCTGAGCCACGACTGCTGGAACCGGTCGTCCGCGACGCCCTGGACGGAATTGGTGATCTTGTAGGTCACCGACACCCACACCACCGCGCCGAGCCCCACGAGCGTACGGATCTTCTGCATACGCGCGATGAACGGGTCCTCGACGAGGTCCGGCCGGGACGGCTTGAAGACCCGGCGTGCGGTGTGGATGGGGCCGATCCGCCGCCGCAGCCGTGTGAAGGGGCCGGGCGGCGGCGCCTGCGGTGGCATCGGGTGGGGTGTGTAGGGATGCGGCACATGGGGCGGATAGCCACCGCCGGCGCCCGGTGGCTGTTGCGGCGGCCCATAAGGGCCAGGTTGAGGCGGCGGGTACGGCCCAGGAGGCGGCGGGTACGGCTGCCCGCCGTGCGGGCCGTACGGCGGCGGCTGCCCGCCCGGGTTCCAGTTGCTCATCCTTGTGTCTCCCCCGATGCGTGACCCGTGCGCGACCAAGTGAACGAGCGCGCCCCAGAGTGTATTGATCGCGCCGTCAGAGCACACGCTTTCAGTCACCCCACAGTTTCATGCAAGCACGCTTGATTGTTTCTGGCTCCGCTGCCATGCTCCTCAGCACACCGCACCACCCCCGCACACCGCCGTGCCCCGAGGGGAGCGCCCGTGTCCGATCCGACGTCCGTGATCGACGACCTGCGTGAGGAGAGCGAGGAACTCGATCGCCTCGTGGCCGGGTTGAGCACGCCGCGCTGGGCGCTCGCCACCCCCGCGCCCGGCTGGACCGTCGCCCACCAGATCGCCCACCTCGCCTGGACGGACCGCTCGGCCCTGCTCGCCGTCACGGACGCCGACGGCTTCCGCGCGCTGGTCGAGAAGGCCCTCGCCGCGCCCGGCTCCTTCGTCGACGAGGGCGCCGAGGAGGACGCCGGACTCCCGCCCGCCGACCTGCTCGCACGGTGGCGTGACGGCCGCACCGCGCTGGAGGAGGCGCTGCGGGCCGCCCCGCCCAAGGCGCGCTTCCCCTGGTACGGCCCACCCATGTCGGCCGCCTCCATGGCGACGGCCCGCCTTATGGAGACCTGGGCCCACGGTCAGGACGTGGCCGACGCCCTCGGTGTGGTGCGCCAACCCACCGACCGGCTGCGGCATGTGGCCTGGCTCGGGGTACGGACCCGGGACTTCGCCTACGGTGTGCACGGGCTGACCCCGCCCGCCGAGCCCTTCCGCGTCGCACTCCGAGCCCCCTCCGGCGACTCGTGGACGTACGGCCCCGAGGACGCCCCGCAACGCGTCACCGGACCCGCCCTCGACTTCTGCCTCCTGGTCACCCAGCGCGCCCACCGCACCGACCTCGCCCTGCGCGCCGACGGCCCCGACGCCGACCGCTGGCTGGACATCGCACAGGCCTTCGCGGGCCCGCCCGGCACCGGGCGCCCCTCGAAAGGGGCCGCACAGTGACCCTCCGCATCGGCAACGCCTCCGGCTTCTACGGCGACCGCTTCGACGCCATGCGCGAGATGCTCACCGGCGGCGACCTGGACGTCCTCACCGGCGACTACCTCGCCGAGCTGACGATGCTCATCCTCGGCCGGGATCGGCTGAAGGACCCCGGCGCCGGATACGCCCGTACGTTCCTGCGGCAGTCGGAGGACTGCCTGGGGCTCGCCCACGAGCGGGGCGTGAAGATCGTCACCAACGCGGGCGGGCTCAACCCGGCCGGACTCGCCGACGCCGTCCGGCACTTGGCCGACCGGCTCGGCATCCCCGTGCGCGTCGCACATGTGGAGGGCGACGACCTCACCGCCTCCTACCCCGGCAGCCTCGCCGCCCACGCCTACCTCGGCGGCTTCGGGATCGCGGCCTGTCTGCGGGCCGGCGCCGACATCGTCGTCACCGGGCGGGTGACGGACGCGGCACTCGTCACCGGGCCGGCCGCCGCCCACTTCGGGTGGCGGGAAACGGACCACGACCGGCTCGCGGGGGCCGTCGTCGCCGGGCACGTACTGGAGTGCGGGGCGCAGGCCACCGGCGGCAACTACGCCTTCTTCCGGGACGGCGACGTCCGCCGGCCCGGCTTCCCGCTCGCCGAGCTCCACGAGGACGGCAGCTGCGTCATCACCAAACACCCCGGCACCGGCGGCTTCGTCGACGTCGGCACGGTCACCGCCCAGTTGCTGTACGAGACGGCCGGGGCACGGTATGCCGGGCCCGACGTCACCGCCCGGCTCGACACCGTGCGGCTCGGCCAGGACGGGCCCGACCGGGTGCGGATCGAGGGTGTGCGAGGGGAGGCGCCGCCGCCCACCCTCAAGGTCGGGCTGAACAAGCTCGGCGGCTTCCGCAACGAGGTCGTCTTCGTGCTCACCGGCCTCGACGTCGAAGCCAAGGCCGCCCTGGTGCGGGAACAGCTGGAACCGGCCCTCGGCAAGGCCGCCGACGTGCGCTGGGAGCTGGTCCGCACCGACCGGCCCGACGCCCCGAGCGAGGAGACGGCGAGCGCGCTGCTGCGGCTCGTCGTACGGGACCCCGACCAGGAGGTCGTCGGGCGGGCCCTGAGCGGGGCGGCCGTGGAGCTGGCGCTCGCCAGTTACCCCGGCTTCCATGTGCTGGCGCCACCCGGGAAGGGCTCGCCCTATGGGGTCTTCGAGGATGTGTACGTCCCCCATGGTGCCGTCGACCATGTGGCCGTCCTCCATGACGGGCGCCGGCTCCCGGTGCCGCCGGCCCCCGACACCGCCGTACTCGACGAGGTGCCGGAACCGCCCCTGCCGGAGCCGCTGCCGACCGGGCCCACCCGGCACGCCCCCTCGGCCTCGTCGCGGGCGCCCGCAGCGGCGACAAGGGCGGCGACGCCAACGTCGGTGTGTGGGCCCGCACGGACGACGCCTGGCGCTGGCTCGCGCACGCGCTGACGGCCGACCGGTTCCGGGAGCTGATCCCCGAGAGCCGGCCGCTGAAGGTCACCCGGCACGTCCTGCCCAATCTCCGCGCCCTGAACTTCGTCGTCGAAGGGATCCTCGGCGCGGGCGTCGCCGACCGGCACCGCTTCGACCCGCAGGCCAAGGCCCTCGGCGAATGGCTGCGCTCCCGCCACCTGGACATACCGGAGGCCCTCCTGTGACCGTCCTGACCTCCGCGCTCGACCCGAGCGGCCCCGAGTACCGGTCCAACCGCGAGACCATGCTCGCCAAGCTCGCCGAACTCGACGCCGAGCACGCCAAGGCCCTCGCGGGCGGCGGCGAGAAGTACGTCGAGCGGCACCGCGCGCGCGGCAAGCTCCTCGCCCGCGAACGCATCGAGCTGCTTCTCGACCCCGACACACCGTTCCTGGAGCTGTCCCCGCTGGCCGCCTGGGGCAGCGACTACACCGTCGGAGCCTCCCTCGTGACCGGCATCGGTGTCGTCGAGGGAGTGGAGTGCCTGATCACGGCCAACGACCCGACCGTGCGCGGGGGAGCGAGCAACCCCTGGTCGCTGAAGAAGGCCCTGCGCGCGAACGACATCGCCCTCGCCAACCGGCTGCCCTGCATCAGCCTGGTGGAGTCCGGCGGCGCCGACCTGCCCTCCCAGAAGGAGATCTTCATCCCCGGGGGCGCCATCTTCCGGGACCTGACCCGGCTGTCCGCCGCCGGGATCCCCACCCTCGCGGTCGTCTTCGGCAACTCCACGGCCGGAGGCGCCTACATCCCCGGCATGTCCGACCACGTGATCATGGTCAAGGAGCGGGCGAAGGTGTTCCTCGGCGGTCCGCCGCTGGTGAAGATGGCCACGGGGGAGGAGAGCGACGACGAGTCCCTGGGCGGAGCCGGGATGCACGCGCGCGTGTCGGGCCTCGCCGACCACTTCGCCGTCGACGAGCACGACGCGCTCCGGCAGGCCCGCCGCGTGGTCGCCCGCCTCAACCACCGCAAGGTGTACGGCGATCCCGGCCCGGCCGAGCCCCCCAAGTACGACGCCGAGGAACTCCTCGGCGTCGTCCCCGGCGACCTGAAGAGCCCCTTCGACCCGCGCGAGGTCATCGCCCGCGTCGTCGACGCCTCCGACTTCGACGAGTTCAAGCCGCTGTACGGGACGAGCCTGACCACCGGCTGGGCCACCCTGCACGGCTATCCGATCGGCATCCTGGCCAACGCCCAAGGGGTCCTCTTCAGCGAGGAGTCCCAGAAGGCCGCCCAGTTCATCCAGCTCGCCAACCAGCGCGACATCCCGCTGCTCTTCCTGCACAACACCACCGGGTACATGGTCGGCAGGGAGTACGAGCAGGGCGGCATCATCAAGCACGGCGCGATGATGATCAACGCGGTCAGCAACAGCCGCGTCCCGCACCTCTCGGTCCTCATGGGCGCCTCCTACGGCGCCGGCCACTACGGCATGTGCGGCCGGGCCTACGACCCGCGCTTCCTCTTCGCCTGGCCCAGCGCCAAGTCGGCCGTGATGGGCCCGCAGCAGCTCGCGGGCGTGCTGTCGATCGTCGCCCGCCAGTCGGCGGCGGCGAAGGGCCGGCCGTACGACGAGGAGGCGGACGCGGCCCTGCGCGCCATGGTGGAGCAGCAGATCGAGTCCGAGTCGCTGCCGATGTTCCTGTCCGGGCGGCTGTACGACGACGGCGTCATCGACCCGCGCGACACCCGCACCGTCCTCGGCCTGTGCCTCTCCGCCATCCACACCGCCCCCTACGAGGGCGCGCGCGGCGGCTTCGGCGTCTTCCGGATGTGAGGAAACCTCCAGTGATCACTTCTGTGCTGGTCGCCAACCGGGGCGAGATAGCCTGCCGCGTCTTCCGCACCTGCCGCGAACTCGGCATCCGCACGGTCGCCGTGCACTCGGACGCCGACGAACACGCCCTGCACGCGCGCGTGGCCGACACGGGCGTACGACTTCCGGGGGCCGCGCCCGCCGACACCTATCTGCGCGGCGACCTGATCGTGAAGGCGGCCCTCGCGGCCGGCGCGGACGCCGTGCACCCCGGCTACGGCTTCCTCTCCGAGAACGCCGGCTTCGCCCGGGCCGTCCTGGACGCGGGCCTGGTCTGGATCGGACCGCCCCCGGACGCCATCGAGGCGATGGCGTCCAAGACCCGCGCCAAGCGGCTCATGGGACTGAAGCCGCTCACCGACGTCACCGAGGCCGACCTCCCGGTCCTGGTGAAGGCGGCGGCGGGCGGCGGCGGACGCGGCATGCGCGTCGTACGGCACCTGGCGGACCTCGACGCCGAGTTGGCCGCCGCGCGGGCCGAAGCGGAGAGCGCCTTCGGCGACGGCGAGGTCTTCGTCGAGCCGTACGTGGAGAACGGCCGCCACGTAGAGGTGCAGATCCTCGCCGACAGCCACGGCACCGTCTGGCCGCTCGGCACCCGCGACTGCTCCCTCCAGCGCCGCCACCAGAAGGTCGTCGAGGAGGCCCCCGCACCCGGACTTCCCGCGGAACTCCAGGAGGAGCTGAGCGCCCTCGCCGTACGGGCCGCCCGAGCCGTCGACTACGCGGGCGCCGGCACGGTCGAGTTCCTCGTCGCCGACGGCAGGGCCCACTTCCTGGAGATGAACACCCGCCTCCAGGTCGAACACCCGGTGACGGAAGCGGTCTTCGGCCTCGACCTGGTCGCCGAGCAGATCCGCATCGCCGAGGGACACGCCCTCGAAAGCACCCCGCCACGCGCGCGTGGCCACGCCGTGGAGGCCCGCCTCTACGCCGAGGACCCGTCCCGCGACTGGTCCCCGCAGACCGGCCGTCTGCACCGCCTCGCCCTGCCCGAGGGCATCCGCCTCGACACCGGCTACACCGACGGCGACGACATCGGCGTCCACTACGACCCCATGCTGGCCAAGGCCGTAGCTCATGCCCCCACGCGCACGGAGGCCGTCCGCAAGCTCGCCTCAGCCCTGGAACGGGCCGTGATCCACGGCCCCGTCACCAACCGCGACCTCCTGGTCCGCTCCCTGCGCCATCCGGAGTTCACCGCGGCCCGCATGGACACCGGCTTCTACGACCGCCACCTGCCGGACCTGACCGAGCCGTCCCCCGACCCGCACGCTCCCCTGGCCGCCGCCCTCGCCGACGCCCACGGCCACTCCCGCTTCGGCGGCTGGCGCAACGTCCCCTCACAGCCGCAGACCAAGCGCTACGCCATGGCCGGGCAGGAACACGAGGTCCACTACCGGCACACGCGCACGGGCCTGGAGGCGGACGGCGTACGCGTGGTGCACGCCGACGCGCACCTCGTGGTCCTCGAAGTGGACGGTGTGCAGCGCAAATTCGAGGTGACGCACTACGGCGACCAGGTCCACGTCAACTCCACCGCGCTGACGGTCCTGCCCCGTTTCCCCGACCCGACGACCCAGCACGCCCCCGGCTCCCTCCTGGCCCCCATGCCGGGCACAGTCGTCCGAGTAGCCGACGGCCTCACCGCAGGAACACCCGTGAAGGCCGGAGACCCCCTCCTCTGGCTGGAGGCGATGAAGATGCAGCACAAGATCACAGCACCGGTCACAGGAACGCTGACCGCGTTGCCGGTAGTACTCGGACAACAGGTGGAGCCGGGCCTGGTCCTGGCGGTTGTGTCGGAGACATAAGGGGCGCGGGGAACTGCGCGACCAGCCACAACGAGCCCGCACCCGAAAGGACTCGCGATGGACACCGAAGACCACGCATCCCTACGAGAGGCCGTCGCCGCGCTCGGCAAGCGCCACGGCCGCACAGCCGACACCACCCAACTCTGGGCCGACGCGGGCAAACTCGGTTACCTAGGCGTCAACCTCCCCGAGGAACACGGAGGCGGCGGCGGAGGCATATCCGAACTCTCCATCGTCCTCGAAGAACTCGGCGCCGCAGGCTGCCCCCTCCTCATGCTGGTCGTCTCACCAGCGATCTGCGGCACGGTGATAGCCCGCTTCGGCACAGCCGCCCAGAAACAACACTGGCTGCCCGCCCTGGCCGACGGCTCCCGCCTCATGGCCTTCGGCATCACGGAACCGGATGCCGGCTCCAACAGCCACCGCATCACGACCACGGCACGAAAAGACGGCGACGACTGGATCCTCACCGGCCGCAAGGTCTTCATCTCCGGCGTCGACCTCGCGGACGCGACCCTCATCGTCGGCCGCACGGAGGACGCCCGCACCGGCCGCCTCAAGCCCTGCCTCTTCATCGTCCCGCGCGACGCACCGGGCTTCACCCGCCGCCCCATCGACATGGAACTCACCGCCGCCGAGAAGCAGTTCGAGCTGACGCTGGACGACGTACGGCTGCCCGCCGACGCGCTCGTCGGCGACGAGGACGCAGGGCTCCTCCAGCTCTTCGCCGGCCTCAACCCCGAGCGCATCATGACGGCCGCCTTCGCGATCGGCATGGGTCGCTACGCCCTCGCGAAGGCCGTCGAGTACGCCCGCGACCGGCAGGTCTGGGACACCCCCATCGGCGCCCACCAGGCGATCGCCCACCCCTTGGCCCAGGCGCACATCGACCTCGAACTCGCGCGCCTGATGATGCAGAAGGCGGCCCGGCTCTACGACGCCGGCGACGACATGGGCGCCGGCGAGGCCGCCAACATGGCGAAGTACGCGGCGGGGGAGGCCTGTGTGAAGGCCGTGGACCAGGCCGTGCACACCCTCGGCGGCAACGGCCTCACCCGCGAGTTCGGTCTGGCCTCGCTGATAACGGCCGCGCGGGTGGCTCGTATTGCCCCGGTGAGCCGGGAGATGATTCTCAACTACGTCTCCCACCAGACCCTGGGCCTGCCCAAGTCGTACTGAGACGGCCCGCGCGCGAGGAGGAACCATGTTCCGCAGCGAGTACGCAGACGTCCCGCCCGTCGAACTTCCCATCCACGACGCCGTCCTGGCCCGGGCCGCGGAGTTCGGCGACATCCCGGCGCTGATCGACGGCACCGACGGCACCACCCTCTCGTACGAGCGGGTGGACCGGTTCCACCGGCGCGTCGCCGCCGCCCTCGCCGAGGCCGGGGTCCGCAAGGGCGACGTCCTCGCCCTGCACAGCCCCAACACCATCGCCTTCCCGACCGCGTTCTACGCCGCCACGCGCGCGGGAGCCACCGTCACCACGGTGCACCCGCTCGCCACGGCCCAGGAGTTCGCCAAGCAGCTGACGGACTGCGCGGCCCGCTGGATCATCACCGTCTCACCGCTGCTGGACATCGCCCGCCGGGCCGCCGAACTCGCGGGCGGCGTACACGAGATCTTCGTGTGCGACAGCGCGACCGGACACCGCTCCCTGATCGACATGCTGGCCTCCGCGGCCCCCGAGCCGCAGGTCGCCATCGACCCCGCGCAGGACGTGGCGGCCCTGCCGTACTCCTCCGGGACGACCGGCACGCCCAAGGGCGTGATGCTCACGCACCGGCAGATCGCCACCAACCTCGCCCAGCTCAACCCTGCGATACCCGCGGGCCCGGGCGACCGTGTCCTGGCGGTGCTGCCCTTCTTCCACATATACGGCCTCACGGCCCTGATGAACGCGCCCCTGAGGCAGGGCGCCACCGTCGTCGTGCTGCCCCGCTTCGACCTGGAGCAGTTCCTCGCGGCCATTCAGAACCACCGCATCACCGCCCTGTACGTGGCCCCGCCGATCGTGCTCGCCCTCGCCAAGCACCCGGCCGTCGCGCAGTACGACCTGTCGTCCCTGAAGTACGTCATCAGCGCCGCCGCCCCCCTGGACGCCCGCCTCGCCTCCGCCTGCTCCGAGCGGCTCGGCCTGCCGCCCGTCGGCCAGGCCTACGGCATGACGGAACTGTCGCCCGGCACGCACGTCGTCCCGCTGGACGCGATGAGCGACGCGCCGCCCGGCACCGTCGGCAAGCTCATCGCCGGCACCGAGATGCGCATCGTCTCCCTCGACGACCCCGGCAAGGACCTCCCCGCCGGCGAGTCCGGCGAGATCCTCATCCGCGGCCCTCAGGTCATGAAGGGCTACCTCGGCCGCCCCGACGCCACCGCCGCGATGATCGACACCGACGGCTGGCTGCACACCGGCGACGTGGGGCACGTGGACACCGACGGCTGGCTGTTCGTCGTCGACCGCGTCAAAGAACTCATCAAGTACAAGGGCTTCCAGGTGGCCCCCGCCGAGCTGGAGGCCCTGCTGCTCACCCACCCGGCCATCGCCGACGCCGCCGTCATCGGCGTGTACGACGACGACGGCAACGAGATCCCGCACGCGTACGTGGTCCGCCGGCCGGACCGCACCGACCTGTCCGAGGCGGAGATCATGATGTACGTCGCCGAGCGCGTGGCCCCCTACAAGCGGATCCGGCACGTCACCTTCATCGACGGCGTCCCCCGGGCGGCCTCCGGCAAGATCCTCCGCCGACAGCTCAGGGAGCGCACATGACCCTGGTCGGCCGGGCACGCGCGCGTGCCGTGGAAACCCTCACCCTCGACTCACCCCACAACCGCAACGCCCTCTCGGCGGCCCTCGTCGGCGAACTGGCCGACGCGCTCACCGACGCCGGCCAGGACACCGGCGTCCGCGCGGTCGTCCTCACCCACACCGGGAACACCTTCAGCGCCGGCGCGGACCTCAAGGACCCGCCGCCCCCCGAAGCGCTGGTCGCACTGTTCCGCCGGATCGTCGAACTGCCCAAGCCGGTCGTCGCCCGGGTCACCGGCCACGTCCGCGCGGGCGGCCTCGGCCTGCTGGCCGCCTGCGACATCGCGGCCGCCGCCACCGAGGCCACCTTCGCCTTCACGGAGGTGCGCATCGGCGTCGCCCCCGCGGTCATCTCCCTGCCGCTGCTGCCGCGCACGGACCCGCGCGCCCTGTCCCGCTACTACCTCACAGGCGAACGCTTCGACGCGGCGGAGGCAGCCCGCACCGGCCTGCTCACCACCCACGCCGACGACGTCGACAAAGCCCTGACCCCCATCCTCGACGGCCTGCGCAAATCAGCCCCCGACGCCCTGGCCGAGACGAAACGGCTGCTCACGGCTAGGGTGCTGGAAGCCTTCGACCGGGACGCGGCCGTCCTGACCGCGCTCTCGGCCCGGCTGTTCTCCTCCCCGCAGGCCCGCGAGGGGATGACGGCCTTCCTCGAACGACGGGATCCGGCATGGGTGGTGTGAGGACATGGGCGGTGTGAGCACGGTCGACCGCGCGGAGAGAGACCGTGCGGAGCGAGTCCCCAAGCAGGACCGCAGCCGGGCCACCCGGCAGCGGCTCCTGGAAGCCGCCGTGTCCTGCCTCGCCGAACACGGCTGGGCGGGATCCACGGTCTCCGTCGTCGCCGAACGCGCAGGCGTCTCCCGCGGCGCCGCCCAGCACCACTTCCCGACCCGCGAGGACCTCTTCACGGCGGCCGTCGAGTACGTCGCCGAGGAACGCTCCACAGCCCTGCGCGCCCTGTTCCCCGAGGGCGCGGCCGGAGACCGGCACGCCGTCGTCGCGGCCCTGGTCGACCTCTACACGGGACCGCTGTTCCGCGCGGCCCTCCACCTCTGGGTGGCCGCCTCCAACGAGGACCAGCTCCGCGCCCGCGTCACCGAACTCGAATCCCGTGTGGGCCGCGAGACCCACCGCATAGCCGTCGACCTGCTGTCCGCCGACGAATCCGTCCCCGGCGTCCGCGAAACCGTCCAGGGCCTCCTCGACATGGCCCGCGGCCTGGGCCTGGCCAACCTCCTCACGGACGACGGGGCGCGCCGGGAACGAGTGGTCGAGCAGTGGGCGGGGTTGCTGGAGGGGGCGCTCGGCAGCGTCAGGGACTGAGCCGCTCCACGCGCCAGCTCCCGTCGGCCCGCTCCACGTACCGCAACCGGTCGTGCAGCCGGTTCTCGCGGCCCTGCCAGAACTCCACCGTCTGCGGGGCCACCCGGAAACCGCCCCAGTGCGGGGGCACGGGGACCTGCTCGCCCTCGGGATAGCGGGCGGCCAGTTCGGCGTACGCGCCGTCGATGTCCGCGCGGGTGGCGATCACCGAGGACTGGGCGCTGGCCCAGGCACCCAGCTGCGATCCGTGCGGCCGGGTCCGGAAGTACGCCGCCGTCTCGTCCCGCCCGGTACGCCGCGCGACCCCGGACACGATGACCTGCCGGGCCATCGGATGCCAGGGGAACAGCAGCGAGACGTACGGGTTCTCCGCCAGGTCACGGGCCTTGCGGGAGTCGTAGTTCGTGTAGAAGACGAAGCCCTGTTCGTCGAAGTGCTTCAGCAGTACCGTGCGGGAGCTGGGGCGGCCCTCGGCGTCGGCCGTCGAGACGATCATGGCGTTCGGCTCGAACAGCCCGCCGTCCGTCGCGGCCTGTTTGAACCAGCGCGCGAACTGCTCGACGGGGGTGGCGGCCAGCTCGTTCTCGGAGAGGCCCTCGGCCCGGTACTGCTTGCGCATCGAGGCCAGGTCGAAGGGGACGGCGTCGCGGTCGGTCACCCGGTCATCTTGCCGTATGGACGGTGTCCTTCGTCACTGCCTGGCACTGAGTGCCGTGAACCCTCCCCAACGGTGGCACTCGGGGATATCGTTTCCGTGCCGTTCCGGTTGGGTGACCGCCAGCCGCACGGGGCATCACAGGGGAGACCGGCCAGGACCGCGAGTCGCCGCACACGACCGTGGATCCACTGGACGGCCGCCCGCTTCGCAAGCTGACTGACACATGGTTCGTTCGTCCCACCCCACATCACACCATCTGTCACTTACATCACGAGGAGCCGCCTGATGTCCGACTTCGTACCCGGGCTCGAGGGAATCGTCGCGTTCGAGACGGAGATCGCCGAACCGGACAAGGAGGGCGGCGCCCTGCGTTATCGGGGCGTCGACATCGAAGACCTCGTCGGCCACGTCTCCTTCGGCAACGTCTGGGGCCTGCTCGTCGACGGCGCCTTCAACCCCGGCCTGCCGCCCGCCGAGCCGTTCCCCATCCCCGTCCACTCCGGCGACATCCGCGTCGACGTGCAGTCGGCCCTGGCCATGCTCGCGCCCGTCTGGGGCCTGAAACCCCTCCTGGACATCGACGCCGAGCAGGCCCGCGCGGACCTGGCCCGGGCAGCCGTCATGGCCCTGTCCTACGTCGCGCAGTCGGCCCGCGGCCAGGGCCTGCCGATGGTCCCGCAGCGCGAGATCGACAAGGCCCACTCCGTCGTCGAGCGCTTCATGATCCGCTGGCGGGGCGAGCCGGACCCCAAGCACGTGGCGGCGGTGGACGCGTACTGGACGAGCGCCGCGGAACACGGCATGAACGCGTCCACGTTCACGGCGAGGGTCATCGCGTCGACCGGCGCGGACGTCGCGGCCGCGCTCTCCGGCGCGGTCGGCGCGATGTCCGGGCCCCTCCACGGCGGCGCCCCCTCCCGCGTCCTCGGCATGATCGAGGAGATCGAACGCACGGGAGACGCCGAGGGCTACGTCAAGAACGCGCTCGACAAGGGCGAACGCCTCATGGGCTTCGGCCACCGCGTCTACCGTGCCGAGGACCCGAGGGCGAGGGTCCTGCGCCGCACGGCCCGCGAACTGGGCGCCCCGCGCTTCGAGGTCGCCGAGGCCTTGGAGAAGGCGGCCCTGGCGGAACTCCACGCCCGCCGCCCCGACCGGGTCCTGGCCACCAACGTCGAGTTCTGGGCAGCCATCGTCCTGGACTTCGCCGAGGTCCCGGCCCACATGTTCACGTCCATGTTCACCTGCGCCCGCACGGCCGGCTGGTCCGCCCACATCCTCGAGCAGAAGCGCACGGGCCGCCTGGTCCGCCCCTCGGCCCGCTACACGGGCCCCGGCTCCCGCGACCCCCGCGAGATCGAGGGCTACGAGGACATCGCCCACTGATCCGAAAGGACCTCACGGCCGTCGCACGGAGTGACTCCGGCTCCGCGCGGCGGCCGTCCGCACGCCTTCA
Organism: Streptomyces afghaniensis 772; assembly: GCA_000415505.1. Taxonomy (GTDB): domain Bacteria; phylum Actinomycetota; class Actinomycetes; order Streptomycetales; family Streptomycetaceae; genus Streptomyces; species Streptomyces afghaniensis. The sequence continues at coordinate 11,109 of KE354406.1, read as the reverse complement.
CCCGCCGAGCCGATCCAGCTCCGCACCGATCGCCTCCCGCAGCCCGTCGTGCTGCGGCCCGAGCGCATACCGCGCCTCGCTCCACCTCTCGCGCGGATAGAGCCACACAGGCAGCTTCACCAGATCCGCCGGCTCCCAGCCGTATCGCGGCCACACATGGGCGTGCAGCGTCGCGTAGGAGTTCCCGAGAATCTCCAGATTGACCCGCCGAAACCCCGCATCCACCCGGCGGCAGGCCCGCTCGACGGCCTCGCCCAGCCGCTCCATGTCCCCCAGGAACGCCAGCCGCCTGCTCCGCGGCAAATCCGACAGCCGCTCCACCGCGGGATCGTCCGTCAGCAGCACCGAATAGCCGGGCAGGAACTGCACATCGCCGATCGCCGCGAACCCGGCGCCCAGCCTCCGCATCACGGCCGGATTCTCACCCCGCAACGCACTGCCGACGCGGTCCTCGCGCCATCCGCCCTCCACGACCACCCCCGAAAACGCAGACGACCCGCGAGCCTGGTCCTCCAAAGGAGGAGCCGGCCGGACGTACCGGCGACTCGCGGGTCGGGTGACTGCTGGAGATTGGGCCGGCTGCACGCTTCTTTCACGTGCTGGTCCGGCACCGCACTGTGTGTGGTGTCGGGCCGCTAGCCCGCAGCCACCTCACGCGTCCGGTTCTCATACATCTGCCGAACCACCTCCCTTCTCGTGTACCTGGAACCCTAAGAAACCATCGGGCCTCGGATCAACCGTTTTTTTGAGACCTTGACCCCATGACGCAGCGACAGGCGATTCTCAGCGGTTCGGTGTTCGAGGAGCGGATCGGGTACGCCCGGGCCGTGGTGGACGGGGACTGGGTGCATGTGTCGGGGACGACCGGGTTCGACTACACGGACATGACGATCTCCGACGACGTCGTGGAGCAGGCCGAGCAGTGTCTGCGCAACATAGGCGCCGCGCTGGAGAAGGCGGGGTGCTCGTTCGCGGACGTCGTGCGGGTGCGGTACCTGCTGCCGGAGCGGGAGGACTTCGAACCGTGCTGGCCGGTGCTGCGGAAGTGCTTCGGTGAGGTGCGGCCGGCCGCGACGATGATGATGTGCGGGCTGGCGGACCCCCGGATGAAGATCGAGATCGAGGTGTACGCACGCCGCGGGAGTGGTACTGGGGGTGTGGCGTTGATCGACTGAGTCCGCGGCAGGCCGCCCTCAGGGCGTTGACGTGGGGATCGCCGCCGTACAACGATTCCTTCAATGTTGTGGGAACTCGGTGTGCGCTGGGTCACGTTCCAGTTGAATGATTGCAAGTAGCGAACCGACGTGCCGTACGTGCGGACGCAGCCTGCAGGGGGTCCAGGTGAGTGCTTCCCGGCGTAGTGGGACCACCGACGAGCTGGGGCCGGACGAGCCCGAGCCCGAGCGGGACGGTTCGGACGGCTCTGATCTGCTCGCCGCGCTGCTGGACGGTATGGACGCGGCGCTGTGTGCCTTCGACGCCGACGGGGTCGTGACGCACTGGAACCGCGAGGCCGAGCGGATCCTGGGATGGACCGCGGACGAGGCCGTGGGGCGGCAGGGCCTCGCCGGGTGGGCCGTGCGCAGCGCGGACGCCGAGGAGGTCGAGGCGCGGCTGCTGTCCGCCATGCACGCGCCGGGGCGCCAGGTCCACGAGTTCGCGCTGCTGACGAAGGACGGCGGGCGGGTGCTCGTGCGGATGCAGTCGGCGGCCGTGCGGGGACCTGACGGGAAGCCCGCGGGTGTGTACTGCGCCTTCAGCGAGGTGCACGCGCAGATCGATCTGGAGCGGTCGATCGCGCTCAGCGAGGCGCTGTTCGAGGACGCCAGCTGGGGTGTCGTGCTCGTGGACGTCGACCTGCGGCCCGCCGTGGTGAACGCGCACGCGGCCCGGGCCCTTGGCAAGGGGCGTACGTCCGTGCTCGGGCGGCCGCTCGGGGAACTGCTCGCGCAGGGCGTGGAGGAGCTGGAGAGCGCGCTTCAGCACGTGCTGGCCGAGGGCGCGCCGCCCGCTCCCGCCGAGGTGTGGGTGACGGTGCGCACGCCCGACGGGGAGCGCCGGCGCTGCTGGCGCAGCGGTTTCCTGCGGCTGGCCTCGCCACTCGCGGAGGAGCCGGTTCCGCTGGGTGTGGGCTGGCTGTTCCAGGACGTGACGGAGGCCAAGCAGAGCGAGCAGGAGGCGTCGCTGCTGCGGTTCCGCACGCAGCAGCTGCACCGGGCCTCACGGGCCGCCGCCGAGTGCGAGGACCCGGCGGAGGCCGCGACGATCCACCTGGACTTCGCCCTGGCCGGTTTCGCCGACCACGCGCTGATCGACCGGGTGGCCGGCGGCGCGCTCACCGACGCGGAGACCGAGGGGCCGGTACGGCTGGTGCGGGTCGCCGCGACGCCCTCCGGCGCGCCGGGTCCCAGCAAGCTCGCCGACCGCGCGGGCCTGCCCCGTGCGGTACGCCAGGGGCACCCGGCCCTGCAGTGCGTGGAGCGGGTCGGCGCGCTGCGGGCGAGTGCGGGCACCGTCCCGCCCGAGCGGGCCCGGGAGTGGGCCCTGGCCCGCCAGTGGCCGCCGGACGCCGTGCACGCCCTGTGCGCGGTGCTGCGCAGCCGGGGGCGGACGCTGGGCGTCGTGACGTTCCTGCGGGGCGCTGGGCGCAGCGCCTTCGAGCGGTCCGACGCGATGTACGCGGAGGACGTGGCGATACGGATCGCCGCGGCGCTGGATCTCGCGGGGCTGTCGGACGAGGAGTGAGCGGCTGTCAGTGCCGGTAGAAGATCCGGTCCCGGTACCGCTCCATCACCCGCGCGTTCCAGTCGTGGCCCCCGTCGACGTTCCCGGAGCGCAGGAGCGGGGGCTCGACGCCGCGGTCGGCGAGCGTGGCGGCCGTCGTCGCCATGACGGCCTGGAGGAGGGCCGAGGTGACGACCGTGGAGGCGGGGGCGAAGGGGGCGGGCACGTCGTCGTGGGTGAGTTCCGCGTCGCCGACCGCGATCTTCGAGTCTAGGACGAGATCGCAGTGGTCCTTGAGGTACGTCCCCGAGGCGTGCCGCGACTTCGTCTCCGAGGCGTACGCCACGGACGTCACGCCGATGACGCGCACGCCCAGGGCGCGCGCGTGCAGGGCCATCTCCACGGGAAGGGCGTTGCGCCCCGAGAGGGAGATGATCAGCAGGGCGTCGCCCGCGCGGAGCGGGGAGCTGTCCAGGACGGCGCTCGCGAGGCCGTCGACGCGTTCGAGGGCGGAGCCGAGCGGCGCGGGCATGACGTCGACGCCGACGACACCCGGCACGGCGAGCAGGTTCATCAGGGCGAGACCGCCGGCGCGGTAGACGAGGTCCTGCGCGGCGAGCGAGGAGTGCCCGGCGCCGAAGGCGAAGAGCCGACCGCCGTTCTCGACGGTGTCGGCGAGGAGCGTCCCGGCCGCCGCGATGCTGTCGGCCTCCTCGTCGCGGACCCGCCGCAGCAGGCCGATCGCCGCGTCGAGGAACTGGCCGGCCGGCGCGCGGTCGCTCATACGGGGTCCCCTTCAGGCTGGCCTCGGGTGCGTGTCGCGCATCACGGTGCGGTCTGGACCAGTGCGGTGTCAATACGGCCGTGAAATGCTCGGCAGGGCCGTGAGAGCGCTCCGCAGGGCTGTGGAAGGCTCCGGTGTACCCCGCCGCGGGCCCGGATAACCTCCGCTTTCCCTCCCGCGGCACGGTTGTCGGTGGTATCCGGCAGAATTGGGTGCAGGGCCAGCGCACACGCCGGTGAGCCGTCCAGCCTCCGGCAGATCTCATTCGAGGGGCACGTATGTCCGGACTGATCGACACCACGGAGATGTATCTCCGCACCATCCTCGAGCTGGAGGAAGAGGGTGTGGTCCCCATGCGCGCCCGTATCGCCGAGCGGCTGGACCAGAGCGGGCCGACGGTCAGCCAGACCGTGGCGCGGATGGAGCGCGACGGCCTGGTGTCCGTCGCCAGCGACCGGCACCTGGAGCTCACCGACGAGGGCCGCCGTCTCGCCACGCGCGTGATGCGCAAGCACCGCCTCGCCGAGTGTCTGCTCGTCGACGTGATCGGTCTGGAGTGGGAGCAGGTCCACGCCGAGGCGTGCCGCTGGGAGCATGTGATGAGCGAAGCCGTGGAGCGCCGCGTCCTGGAGCTGCTGCGGCACCCGACGGAGTCGCCGTACGGCAACCCGATCCCGGGCCTGGAGGAGCTCGGCGAGAAGGACGGCGCCGACCCGTTCCTGGACGAGGGCATGGTGTCGCTGGCCAGCCTCGCCCCGGGCGCCGAGGGCAAGACGGTCGTGGTGCGCCGGATCGGCGAGCCTATCCAGACGGACGCGCAGCTGATGTACACGCTGCGGCGCGCCGGCGTGCAGCCCGGCTCGGTGGTGAGCGTGACGGAGTCGGCGGGCGGTGTCCTGGTCGGCAGCGGTGGCGAGGCGGCCGAGCTGGAGTCGGATGTCGCCTCCCACGTGTTCGTCGCCAAGCCCTGAGCCCGGCCCGGATCCTGGTCCGGGGTGGTCGCAACTCCCGTTGTGCGTGGGGTGGTTGTGGCGTTGGCGTGATCCCGTCGGATCCAGGATTCAGTCCGTCGAATGGCAGCGCTCGCCCGTTTCCCGTGCGACGCTGTCGCGTGAGGCATATGACCTGAGGGCTCTTGGCCGCGGCTCGACAGCGATGTCGCCCGGCCGGGGAGGGGGCGCAAGGATGTGCCGTGGAGAAGTGGAGGGCCCCGGCGCCGTGTGGCGCCGGGGCCTGTCCTCCCCTGTGCTGACCCGGAGCCCCGAGCTCTCAGGGTCATTCCCCTCGGACCGGTTTCCCCGAGCGGTCCGCCTCCCGCTGAAGATCTCCCCTCGGTCGAGGCGATCAATCCCTGAGGGTGGTCACTCGAACGAGGGGTGTTGCCCGCGAGAACGGCCTCCTCGAATGGCCATTCGATAATCTGCGGGTGACGTACCGACCGGAACGTGCGCTACAGGGATGTGCGCTCCGACAGGAACCACAAGGAACGGCAACAGGCACAGCAGGCAGAACACGGTTCACAGGACCGACCGGCCCGATACGGCCACGGTCCGCGCGAAGCTTGGGGGGTGCCAGGACATGGCGCGACGCATCGACGTGACCGGGACGGGCGGCGTACGCCTCGCGGCCTGGGAGTTCGGCGACCCGCCCAAGACCGATCCAGCCGGGTCCGGTCCGGCCGGATCCGACCCGGCGCGGGACGGTTCGGACGGCTCCCCGGGCGTGCTGTTACTGCACGGCCTCATGGGCCGCGCCTCCCACTGGGCGTCCACCGCCCGCTGGCTCTCCGGCCGGTACCGGGCGGTCGCCCTCGACCAGCGCGGCCACGGCCGCAGCGACAAGCCCCCGAAGGGCTCCTTCACCCGTGACGCCTACGTCGACGACGCCGAGGCCGCTCTCGAACAGCTCGGCCTCGCCCCCGTCGTCCTCATCGGGCACGCCATGGGCGCGCTGACCGCCTGGCAGCTCGCCGCCAAGCGCCCCGATCTGGTCCGTGGCCTGATCATCTGCGACATGCGGGCCTCCGCGCTCGGTGCCGCGTCGCAGCGCGAGTGGGACCAGTGGTTCAAGTCCTGGCCGCTGCCGTTCGCCACGCTCGCCGACGTCCGCAAGTGGTTCGGCGAGGACGACCCCTGGGTGGAGCGGCCCAACCCGGCCCGCGGCGAGTTCTACGCCGAGGTGATGGCGGAGTCCCCGGACGGCTGGCGTCCGGTCTTCGACCCGGAGCAGATGCTCCGCTCCCGCGAGACATGGGTGTACGACGCGCACTGGGAGGAGCTGGCCCAGGTCCGGTGCCCCGCCCTGGTGGTGCGCGGCCTGGACGGCGAGCTGGGCCGGGCCGAGGCCCAGGAGATGGTCCGCGTCCTGCCCCGCGGCCAGTACGCGGAGGTCGCCGACGCCGGCCACCTGGTTCACTACGACCAGCCGGAGGCCTGGCGCGCGGCGATCGAACCGTTCCTGGACGCCCTGAGCACCGACTGAGGGACCCCTGAGGCCCCCACGCTCACCCCTTGCTGACCGCCGTCAGGATCTCCGGCAGCCGCCGGGCCGTCTGCGGAGCGGCGAGCCGCAGTCCCGCCGCCGTGAGCGCCGCCGCGTACCCCGCGCCCACCGGCAGCAGCAGCCACGTCCAGTCGTCGCCGTCGGCGCTCACGTTCAGCCAGATCGTGAGCGCGATGACGGGCGCGCACAGCAGGGCGGCGGCGATCATCCCGCCGAAGATGGAGATCCAGGCGAGCCCGGTCTGCCCGGGGGCGACGTTCTTGTAGCCCTCCTGCGGGATGGAGTAGGGGAAGCGGGCCGACGTCCACGCCCCGGTCGCGAGCATCGCGCCGAGCAGCGCGAAGGACAGCCCCAGCGCCTCGGGCAGCCGCCGCCAGTCGCCGAGCATGGCGGTCGTCACCACGGTGACGAGCGTGGCGTACGGCAGGGTGATCAGCAGCAGGGCCAGGGCGCGGGCACGCAGCTCGACGTAGGCGTCGCGGGTCGACGAGATCGTCATCGCGACCATCCAGAACGCCGAGGTGTCCTGCCCGAACTGGTTGTACATCTGGATGCCGAGCATCCCGGCGGCGAAGCAGGCGAAGTACACGGACCCGGTGCCCTGCCAGGCGTTGAACACCGGCACGATCAACCCGATGGCCAGCGACGTCACCCAGGCCGCCTTGGTCTTGGGGTCGCGCCACACGTACCGCAGGCTGCGCTCCATGACCGTCCCCGTACGGCCCGCGGGCAGCAGCCGCCCGAGCCCGGTGGACGTCCGCTCGCGGGCGGCCGACTCGGCGGCCGGCAGCGTCGACCCGTCCGGCGAGGTCATCAACCGGGTCAGATGCCGTGACCACACGGCCAGCAGCGCGGCCAGCGCGCCCGCCGTCAGCGCCAGCTGCGCGAGGGCGAGGCCGTACGATCCCTCGCCCACCGCGTGCACGGCCCCGATGGCCGACGCGGGCGGCACCCACTGGAGGACGTCCGCCGCCGGGTCGAGCTCGCCCAGCCCGGACGCCCCGAGCCGCTGCGCACCGAAGTTGACGACCTGCGCCCCGATCGCGATGACGAGCCCGCTCAGCACCGCGAGATCCCGCCCCTTGCGGCTGGTCAGCAGCCGGACGTTGGCGGCGGCGACGGCCCGCGCGAGGGCCACGCACACCAGCAGCGCCAGGACGACCGCGACCACGCCCACCACGAACGCCGCCCCGCCCCGGGCCACCGCGACCACGGAACCGACCAGCAGGCACAGCGTGAACAGCGGCCCGATGCCGACCAGCGACGCCACGAGCAGCGCCCGCACCAGCGGCCGGGGCCGCAGCGGCAGCATCACCAGCCGGGTCGGGTCCAGCGTCTCGTCACCGCTGGGGAAGAACAGCGGCATCACCGCCCAGCCGAGCCCCAGCACCGCCGCCGCCAGCACGACCAGCGACTCGACGTGCGCGTGCCCGCGCAGCGCGATCAGCCCGATCAGTTGCAGCGCCGCGAACAACAGGGCACAGACGGCCGACGCGATGTAAGCGGCCTTCCGCCCACCGGACTGCCGGAGTCCGTTGCGCAGCAGCGACAGCTTCAGCCGTACGAAGGTGGAGGTGATCGTGGAGTCGCTCACCGGGACCCGCCGCCCAGCCAGTCGAGATCGGACCCGGCGTCCCGGCTCTGCGCCCCGACGAGCTCCAGGAACGCCCGCTGCAACGAGGGCGCGTCACCCCGCACCTCCGCCAGCGTCCCGTGCGCGCGGATCCGCCCGGCGGCCATGACGGCCACCCAGTCGCACAGCGACTCGACGAGTTCCATGACGTGGGAAGAGAACACGACCGTGGCGCCCGAGGCGGTGTACCGCTCCAGGACGCCCCGGATGGTCTGGGCGGAGACGGGATCGACGCCCTCGAACGGCTCGTCCAGGAACAGCACTTCGGGATTGTGGAGGAGAGCGGTGGCGAGCCCGATCTTCTTGCGCATGCCGGTCGAGTAGTCGACGACGAGCTTGTGCTGGGCGCCCCCCAGATCGAGGACGTCCAGGAGCTGCGTGGCCCGCTTGTCGACCTCGGCACCGGGCAGTCCGCGCAACCGCCCGGTGTACGCCAGCAGTTCCCGTCCCGACAGCCGCTCGAACAGCCGCAGCCCCTCCGGCAGCACCCCGATCCGCGCCTTCACCTCGACGGGGTCCCGCCACACGTCGTGCCCGACCACCTCGACGGTCCCGTGGTCGGGCCTGAGCAGCCCGGTCACCATCGAGAGCGTGGTGGTCTTCCCGGCCCCGTTCGGCCCGACCAGTCCGATGAACTTGCCCGCGGGCAGCTCCAGATCGACCCCGGCAACAGCGACCTGCTGCCCGAACCGCTTCCAGAGCCCCTGCACACGCACAGCGCTGGATCCCACCGCATCTCCCTCCGTCACCTTGAACCCTACGGTGGCTTTCCAGGGGCGCGGGGAACTGCGCGAACAACCACAACCGACCCGCAGCCGCCGATCAACGGCAACCACGCAGACGTTCAGGCGCTACCGATCCCGACCGCACGCATAGGCAAGCGGCGAGATCAACTCCTCCGCATCCGGCAGCCACCGATTCGCAGGCGTGGGCCGGCAGGCCCACTGCACAGCCCCCCGAGACCCGAACCGCGTGGGCGGGGCAGCCACATACGCGCCCTCACCCAGCACGGCCAGATCCAGCGACGACAACGACCACCCCAGCTTCCGCACCAGATCAGGCACCTTCACCGACGCCCCCGGCAGCACGAAGAACTCCATCCGCCGATCCGGCGTGAGCGTCACCGGCCCCAGCGTGAGCTCCATCCGCTCCATCCGCGCCAGCGCGAGGAACCCGGCCGTCTCCGGCACGGAGATCGCGTCGAACGTCCGCCCCGTCGGCAGCAGGATCGACGCCGTCGGCTGCTTCTGCCACATCCGCCGCGCGACGGTCGCGCTGCCCGTCGCCTGCGACTCCCAGTCCGGGCGCGCCGGGTGCGACCCGGGTGCCGGGCACGCGGCGTCACCGCAGGAGCAGCGCTGAGCACCGTCGGCGGCTTCCAGCCAGGTGCCGGGGAACACGTCCCAGTGGCGCTCCTCGGCGTAGCGGACAGCGGTCTCCAGCAGCGATTCCCCGCGCTGCTTCGGGATCTGAGCGGCTTCGGTGCCGGCGATCGTCTCTTCCACGATGAACACAACTCTGGTCGTCACCAGGGGTTACGCCCGCCCGCGTGCGCGGGGAGGAGCATCGCCCCCGGCGTCGGGGCGCATGGGTGCATGTGCGGGGGCGCGCAGGAGGATCCGTGGCCGGAGCTGGGTAGCCACGAGGGGGGCCGGCAACAGCCGTTACCCCGGCAATCCTCACATGCCTCGCATTTTCGCCTGGTCGGCGGGGCATTGATCTTCACGGCCGGATCTTTTCGCCGGGACGCGAGGGACCCCGGCCGCGGAAGACACGTCAACTCGGTGCGTGGGCAGGCACCGCAGCCACAGGGGGTACGCCATGGCCGCAAGGCCGCTCGTCGCCAGGCAGCCGAACGAACGGCTCCAGGCGCTCATCCAGGAAGCCGGATGCTCCAACGCGGGCCTCGCCCGCCGGGTCAACATGTGCGGTGCGGAGCACGGCCTCGATCTGCGCTACGACAAGACGTCGGTGGCGCGCTGGCTGCGCGGGCAGCAGCCGCGGGGACGGGCCCCGGCGATCATCGCCGAGGCGCTCGGCCGCAAGCTCGGCCGTACGGTCACGATCGACGAGATCGGCATGGCCAACGGCAAGAACCTCGCCTCGGGGGTGGGTCTCCAGTTCTCGCCGACGGTACTGGGGGCCATCGAGCAGGTCTGCGAGCTGTGGCGCAGCGACGTGGGGCGGCGGGACTTCCTGTCCGGCGCCTCCGTCGCCGCGTCCGCGCTGGTCGAGCCCAGCCGTGACTGGCTGATCTCCGCACCCGACGGCCAGGTGGCGCGCTCGGCCGGGCCGCGGGTCGGGCAGTCCGACGTGCAGGCGGTGCGGGCCATGACGCAGGCGCTGGTGGACCTCGACCACCAGTACGGCAGCGGGCATGTGCGGCCGGTCGTCGTGCACTACCTCAACAGCGTCGTCTCGGGGCTGCTGGCGGGGTCGTACCGGGAGGCGGTCGGGCGGGACCTGTTCGCCGCGGTGGCCCGGCTGACCGAACTCGCCGGGTACATGGCCGTGGACACCGGGCAGCCCGGTCTGGCCCAGCGCTACTACATCCAGGCCCTGCGGCTCGCCCAGGCGGCCGGGGACCGCGGCTACGGCGGTTATGTGCTCGCCGCTTCCATGAGCCATCTCGCCGCGCAGCTCGGGAACCCGCGGGAGATCGCGCAGTTGGCGCGGGCGGCGCAAGAGGGGGCGCGGGGGCGCGTGACGCCGCGTGCGGAGTCGATGTTCCTTGCGGCGGAGGCGCGCGGGCACGCCCTGATGGGCGACGCGCGCGCCGCCCAGTCCTGCGCCGGGCGCGCGGTGAGCGCCCTGGAGGTGGCCGACCCGGCCGCCGGGGACGACCCGGCGTGGATCGCGCACTTCGACGAGGCCTATCTCGCCGACGAATTGGCTCACTGCCACCGGGATCTGGGGCAGGCCGAGGCGGCGGCGCGGTGCGCGCAGGAGTCGCTGGCCGGGCATCCCGAGACGCGGGCCCGCCGCCGGGCCATCGGTTATGTGCTGTTGGCCACGGCCCAGGTGCAGCAGCGCGAGATCGAAGAGGCGTGCAGTACGGGCATGAAGGCCGTCGAAATGCTGGAGGGGCTGCGCTCCAACCGGGGTGCCGAGTACCTGGAGGACTTCCAGCAGCGGCTGGAGCCGTACCGGGAGGAGGCGGTGGTCAGGGAGTTCGGGGCGCGGCTGGACCTTCAGGCGGCGGCGTGACGAGTTGTGACCCGGTTTTGTTACCGCGCTCACAGGGCAGGAGGTCACGTCCTGTGCTGCGTGGCACGGGGCTCAGGGGACCCGGTAGCGTGACCCGACGATTCACAAGGTCCCCCATAAGTAGGAGTCCCGGTGACGCAGAGTGGACAGGGCGAGGAGCCCTCGGCGCGCCCCGCGCGCGAAGGCATCGTGCTGCCCTCCGACGGTGGCGAACCCCTGCTGCCGGGCATGACGGGCGGACCCGGTGACGCGCCCGCCG
>KE354405.1 GCA_000415505.1 Streptomyces afghaniensis 772 | reverse complement strand
CCCCGATCATCACCAACCCCAAGCGGGCCGCCGAGGCGCTCCAGTGGGTCGTACGCGAGATGGACCTGCGCTACGACGACCTGGCCGCCTACGGCTACCGGCACATCGACGACTTCAACCGGGCCGTGCGCGAGGGCAAGGTCAAACCGCCCGAGGGCAGCGAGCGGGAGCTCCAGCCGTACCCGTACCTGCTGGTCATCGTCGACGAGCTCGCCGACCTGATGATGGTCGCGCCGCGGGACGTCGAGGACGCGATCGTGCGCATCACGCAGCTCGCGCGCGCGGCCGGCATCCACCTCGTGCTCGCCACACAGCGGCCGTCGGTCGACGTGGTCACCGGTCTGATCAAGGCGAACGTGCCGTCGCGGCTGGCCTTCGCCACGTCGTCGCTCGCCGACTCGCGGGTCATCCTCGACCAGCCGGGCGCCGAGAAGCTCATCGGCAAGGGCGACGGGCTCTTCCTGCCGATGGGCGCCAACAAGCCGACCCGTATGCAGGGCGCCTTCGTCACCGAAGAAGAGATCGCGGGCGTCGTCCAGCACTGCAAGGACCAGATGGCGCCCGTCTTCCGGGACGACGTCACCGTCGGGACCAAGCAGAAGAAGGAGATCGACGAGGACATCGGCGACGACCTCGACCTGCTGTGCCAGGCGGCCGAACTGGTCGTCTCCACGCAGTTCGGGTCGACGTCCATGCTCCAGCGCAAGCTGCGCGTCGGCTTCGCCAAGGCCGGGCGGCTGATGGACCTCATGGAGTCCCGGAACATCGTCGGGCCGAGCGAGGGTTCCAAGGCTCGTGACGTTCTTGTGAAGCCTGATGAGCTGGATGGCGTGCTCGCGCTGATCCGGGGGGAGTCTGAAGGGTAGGGACAGCGGGTCAGGGCCGGACGCCACGCCGAGTCGTACTGCAATCGGGTGTCCGGATCGTGACTCACCCGTAAGGGATCATCGAGCAACCGTTTCCCTTCGGTGTACGTCAAGTTGAGGGAAGCGATGAACCGCTTTCCCACCATCGGAATGTCGGGCCATTCCGATGGCGTACAAAGTGCCACCGCCCGGTTGCCCCACCCTTTTGCACCCCCCCTAGACTGAACCTCCAGCACAGGCGGCTACACGCTCGAAAGGCGCCCCCGTGTCCATCGGCAACTCCCCTGAAGACGAGCGTCCGTTCGAAGACGAGCGCGTCGAAGAAGACCGCGAGGAAGCCCGCCCCTCCATCGGCCGTGCCCTTCAGCAGGCGCGCATCGCCGCTGGGCTGACCGTCGACGACATCAGTAGCGCCACCCGGGTCCGCATGAACATCGTGCACGCCATCGAGGCGGACGACTTCACCGCCTGCGGTGGGGACGTCTATGCCCGAGGGCACATCAGGACCCTGGCCAAGGCCGTCCACCTCGACCCCGCGCCGCTGCTCGCCCAGTACGGCGACGAGCACGGCGGGCGCCCGGCACCGACCCCGGCAGCTCCCCTCTTCGAGGCGGAACGCATCCGTCCGGAGCGGCGGGGGCCCAACTGGACCGCCGCCATGGTCGCCGCGATCGTCGCGGTGATCGGATTCGTCGGGTTCACCATGTTCCAGGGCGGCGACGACAGCGGCGGCGAGGCGAACGTGGCCGAGGGCTCCACGCCCACGACCGGCGGCTCCGCCTCCCCGACCACCAAGACCAAGAAGCCCACCGATCCCACGCCCGAGGCGTCCGACAGCGCCATTGCCGCCGCGCCCCAGGACAAGGTGACGGTCCAGGTGGCCGCCGCCGACGGCCGCAGCTGGATCTCCGCCAAGGACCACAACGGCCGGCTGCTCTTCGACGGATTCCTCAAGCAGGGCGAGACCAAGACCTTCCAGGACAGCTCGAAGGTGCAACTCGTCCTCGGGGACGCCGGTGCGATCGACCTCTTCGTCAACGGCAAGAAGATCAAGGACGACTTCCAGCCGGGCTCCGTGGAGCGCCTGACGTACACGAAGGGTGACCCCGAGGCCGGATAACCGGTCCGAAGGGCGCAGTAACTACGGGGTTGGCCTGGAAACGGCCAACCCCGTCGACGTGGGGTGTCAGCGGGACGAAGTACTCTTGAGCCCATGCCTGAACGCCGTACCGTCGCACTCGTCACCCTTGGCTGCGCCCGTAACGAGGTGGACTCGGAGGAGCTCGCAGGCCGTTTGGAGGCGGACGGCTGGCAGCTCGTGGAGGACGCCGAGGACGCGGACGTCGCTGTCGTGAACACCTGTGGCTTCGTCGAGGCCGCCAAGAAGGACTCCGTCGACGCCCTCCTGGAGGCCAACGACCTCAAGGGGCACGGCAGAACCCAGGCCGTCGTGGCGGTGGGCTGCATGGCCGAGAGGTACGGCAAGGAACTCGCCGAGGCCCTCCCCGAGGCCGACGGCGTGCTCGGGTTCGACGACTACTCGGACATCTCGGACCGGCTCCAGACCATCCTCAACGGCGGCATCCACGCCTCGCACACCCCGCGCGACCGGCGCAAGCTGCTGCCGATCAGCCCGGCCGAGCGGCAGGAGTCGGCCGCCGAGGTCGCGCTGCCCGGGCACGCCCCGGCCGACCTTCCGGAGGGTCTCGCTCCGGCCTCCGGTCCGCGCGCGCCCCTGCGGCGCCGTCTGGACGGCTCCCCGGTCGCCTCCGTGAAGCTGGCCTCCGGCTGCGACCGGCGCTGCTCCTTCTGCGCCATCCCGTCCTTCCGCGGCTCCTTCATCTCCCGCCGTCCGAGCGACGTGCTGAACGAGACGCGCTGGCTGGCCGAGCAGGGCGTGAAGGAGATCATGCTGGTCTCCGAGAACAACACCTCCTACGGCAAGGACCTCGGCGACATCCGCCTGCTGGAGTCGCTGCTGCCCGAGCTCGCCGAGGTGGACGGCATCGAGCGGGTCCGGGTGAGCTACCTCCAGCCCGCGGAGATGCGGCCGGGCCTGATCGACGTGCTGACGTCGACCCCGAAGGTCGCGCCCTACTTCGACCTGTCCTTCCAGCACTCCGCGCCCGGCGTGCTGCGCGCGATGCGCCGCTTCGGCGACACCGACCGGTTCCTGGAGCTGCTCGACACGATCCGCAGCAAGGCGCCCGAGGCCGGCGTGCGCTCCAACTTCATCGTCGGCTTCCCCGGCGAGAGCGAGGCCGACCTCGCCGAACTGGAGCGGTTCCTGAACGGCGCGCGGCTGGACGCCATCGGCGTCTTCGGTTACTCCGACGAGGAGGGCACCGAGGCGGCGACCTACGAGAACAAGCTCGACGAGGACGTCGTCGCCGAGCGGCTGGCCCGCGTGTCGCGGCTGGCCGAGGAACTCGTCTCGCAGCGCGCCGAGGAGCGCGTCGGCCAGACGGTGCACGTGCTCGTCGAGTCCGTCGACGACGAGGAGGGCGTGTACGGCCGCGCGGCGCACCAGGCGCCCGAGACGGACGGCCAGGTGCTGCTCACGAGCGGCGCGGGGCTGAGCAGCGGCCGTATGGTCGAGGCGAAGGTGGTCGGTACCGAGGGCGTCGACCTGGTGGCCGAGCCGCTTCAGGGCTCGTTCGCGTCGCCGGCGTGGAGTGAGGAGGCGGGCAGATGACCGGTGTTCCGGCATCCGCGGCGGGAGGCCCCTCCGGCGCGAGGAGGGCCGCGTCCGGTGCGGCTTCGGGGAAGGTCCCCGGGGCTTCGATGGGCCGGTCGGCCGCGCGGTCGGCCGAGGGCGGTGCGGCCGGTGCGGCGCCGGATGCGCGGCAGAGTACGGCGGCCGGTGCGGCGCCGGGTACCGGTCATGGTGCGGCGGCCGGCGCGGGTGACGGTGGGGCCGCCGTCGGTGACGGCCCGGAGAGCGCCGTCATCGACACACAGGACGACGGGAAGACGGCGCGGGGCGGGAAGCTGGCGGCCGCGGCCGTCAACCAGGCCAGCGTCTGGAACGTCGCCAACCTCCTGACCATGCTCCGGCTGATCCTCGTACCGGCCTTCGTCGCACTGATGCTGGCGGACGGCGGGTACGACCCGGCGTGGCGGTCCCTCGCCTGGGCGGCCTTCGCCATCGCCATGATCACCGACCTCTTCGACGGTCATCTGGCGCGCACGTACAACCTGGTCACGGACTTCGGGAAGATCGCCGACCCCATCGCCGACAAGGCGATCATGGGGGCGGCGCTGATCTGTCTGTCCGCGCTCGGCGATCTGCCGTGGTGGGTGACCGGCGTCATCCTCGGCCGGGAACTCGGGATCACCCTGCTGCGTTTTCTGGTCATCCGGTACGGCGTCATCCCCGCCAGCCGCGGAGGCAAGCTCAAGACGCTCACCCAGGGCGTGGCCGTCGGTATGTACGTGCTGGCGCTGACGGGGTGGCTGGCCACCCTGAGGTTCTGGGTGATGGCCGCGGCGGTCGTTCTGACCGTGGTGACCGGGCTCGACTATGTGAAACAGGCCATTGTGCTGCGCAGGCAGGGAATCGCCGAGCGCAAGGCCGCGTTGGAGGAGAAGGAAGCGTGAGTTCCACGGCCACCGACGTGGTACGACTACTCACGGTGAAGGGCAGGACGCTCGCCGTCGCGGAATCGCTGACCGGTGGCCTTGTTGCGGCGGAGATCACATCCGTACCGGGGGCGTCCAAGGTCTTCCGGGGTTCGGTGACGGCCTACGCCACCGAACTGAAGCATGAACTGCTGGGTGTCGACGCCGCCCTGCTGACGGCGCGAGGAGCGGTGGATCCGCAGGTCGCGGCCCAGATGGCGGCCGGAGTGCGCAAGGCGCTCGGCACGGACTGGGGCATCGCGACCACCGGTGTCGCGGGTCCCGAGCCGCAGGACGGACAGGCCGTCGGGACGGTCTTCGTCGCCGTGGACGGGCCCCTGAGGGTCGATTCCGGTTCTGCCGGCGGCGGAAAAGTGGAGGCTCTGCGGTTGAACGGCGACCGCGAGGAAATTCGTAGAGAGAGTGTACGGAGCGTACTCGCACTGCTCCTGAAGGAGCTTGCGGGCGAACAGACTGGGAATGAGCGGGCACAGGATACGGAACGGAACGGGGGGTTTTGATGTTTGCAGCCCTGAGTGAACACGACATCGCTCCCCGCACGGCCGCGGCGCAAGGCGGTACGGTGGGGCGTAATGGATGCGGCTACGCGGTCCGAGGAGGGAGCCACCGATGATTCTGCTCCGTCGCCTGCTGGGTGACGTGCTGCGTCGGCAGCGCCAGCGCCAGGGCCGTACTCTGCGCGAAGTCTCCTCGTCCGCCCGAGTCTCACTCGGCTATCTCTCCGAGGTGGAGCGGGGGCAGAAGGAGGCTTCCTCCGAGCTGCTCTCCGCCATCTGCGACGCGCTGGACGTACGGATGTCCGAGCTCATGCGGGAAGTGAGCGACGAGCTCGCCCTGGCCGAGCTGGCCCAGTCCGCTGCGGCCACCCCCAGCGAACCTGTGCCCACGCCGGTTCGCCCGATGCTGGGTTCCGTTTCGGTGACCGGTGTGCCACCGGAACGGGTGACCATCAAGGCGCCCGCCGAGGCGGTGGCCGCCACCGCCGCGTGACGCTTCGCGCGTGCGTGGCATGAACGAGCGGCGCTGACCAGGCGCCGAGACTGGTGAGGCCCCGGCCGGGGTTCTCCGGGAGATCCGGAGGTGTGTCGGTCGGGGTTTTCGCTTGCCCGCAGGCTGTCGGGCAGGACTATGCCCGATTTGTTTGCGTTTGCCGGTGGGGCGTGCGGCGGTCATCGTTGAGGGGATGGCGGGGGGAAGTCACCGGAGGTGCGGATGTACGTCGTGAAGAGCCCGCTGTCCGACGAGAGCCTGAAGACCGTGTCCGAGGCGTTGCAGGGTGCCCTCGTCGACCTGGTGGACCTCGCCCTCGTGGCGAAGCAGATCCACTGGAACGTGGTGGGCCCGCGCTTCCGTTCCGTGCATCTCCAGCTCGACGAGGTCGTCGACACCGCGCGGAAGTACTCCGACACCGTGGCGGAGCGCGCCGCGGCGCTCGGGATCTCACCCGACGGGCGTGCCGCGACGGTCGCCGTCGGCAGCGGGAT
This sequence comes from Streptomyces afghaniensis 772, assembly GCA_000415505.1. Classification (GTDB taxonomy): domain Bacteria; phylum Actinomycetota; class Actinomycetes; order Streptomycetales; family Streptomycetaceae; genus Streptomyces; species Streptomyces afghaniensis. The sequence continues at coordinate 3,681 of KE354405.1, read as the reverse complement.
CGGCGTGACCCCCGAGGGGTGGGTCGACGACACGACCGCCGTGGGGGCGCTCGTCGAGGCGCTGGGTGCGGTGATCGCGCGGATGCGGGAGCGGGTCGAGGCGACAGGCGAGCCGGATCCCGTGAGCCAGGACATCTTCATCGGGATCACGGCGGACCTGGAGAAGCATCACTGGATGTTCCAGGCCGAGAACGGGTGACCGGAGCGGGCACGGCAGCGGGCGACGGGCCGACCGGAGGGCCCGCCGCTCGGGGTGTTGCGGCTCGCGGTCTCGCAGCTCGGCGCAGTGGGGTGAGCGGTGCGCCTGTGTGCCGTTGGTGCGCCCTGTTCGCCGGCCCAGGCGGCCGAATAGCGTCGGGCCGGAGGTGGCGGCCATGACGGGGACACGGCGCTGGGGGGGCCGCGGAGCTGTGCTGGGGCTGGGGGCGCTGTGGTGGTGGGCGGTGCTGCGGCTGGTGGTCGTGCCCGGGGCCGGGGTGCTGGAGGCGACGGTCGTGGCCGGGGGTGGGGGCTGAGTGTGCTGCCGGTGCATTGCGTGCCGAAGGGGCGGGCGAGTGGGGCCGTTGATGCGGGGCGGTGGCGGAGGGTGCTGGGGTGGGGGCCGGGGTGTGGTGTCGCGGAGGGGGTGATGCCGGGGCGGGATACTTCGGTGGCGTGAGGGTCTTCTTGTGGGTGGGCGGAAGTGCCAGATGTGCCTTACCAGGGCATCGCCACACCGCCGTTCGGGCGGATGATCTGGCCCGTCGTGAAGGACGAGGCGTCGGATGCCAGGTGGAGGACCGCGTGGGCGATGTCCTCGGGAGCGCCGACCTTCCCCAGGGGTGACATGCGAGCCATGACGGCCTCCGTCTTCGCCTGGGCGTCGCTGTCGTGGCGGTCGGTCATGGGCGTACGGATCCAGCCGGGCGCGACCGCGTTGACGCGGATGCCGTGCCGGCCGACCTCGGTCGCGAGGGTCTTGGTCAGCTGAACCACCGCCGCCTTGGCCGCGCCGTAGCAGAGCAGCCCGGGGGCGCCGGTGTCGACGGCGCCCGAGGCCATGGTGACGATGCTGCCCCCGGTACCCCGGGCGATCATCAGGCGGGCCGCCTCCTGGCAGGCGTACAGCACACCCTTGAAGTTGACGTCGAGCACCCGGTCGAGGTCCTCGTCCCTGGTCTCCAGCACCGGACTGCTGTGCATGATCCCGGCGATCGCTGCCACGACGTCCAGGCGTTCGCAGGAGGTGATGGCCTGCCTCAGCCGGGCGCGGTCGGTGACGTCGAGGCCGTGGGTGTGGGCGGTGCCGCCACTGTCCTTGATCAGAGTCGCCGTCTCGTGCAGGCCCTCGGGGTCGCGGTCCGCGCAGTGCACGGTGGCGCCCGCCTCCCCGAGCAGGAGCGCCGAGGCACGGCCGATGCCGCTCGCGGCTCCGGTGACGAACGCGGTGCGGCCGGTGAGGTCGTACGCCGTGACGGGCATACAGGGACCGTACGAGCGTTTCTGACGGGTCGTCAATTAGTGCGGCGCCGGGCCGGGACCGGGGCGGGGCCCGGCTGGCAGGTGGGGCACCAGTACGTGGGGCGTTCGCGGGAGCCGTCGCCCTGGTCGGCGACCCGGACGGAGGTGTGGCAGCGCAGGCAGGGGCGGGGCGCCCGGCCGTACACGAAGAGGTCCTGGCCGCGGTGGCCCGTCGTCGTGCGGATCGGGCGGTCGCGGTTGGTCTCCAGCAGCCTCTTGGCGAGCGCTGGCAGCTGGGCGGCGCGCTCGGCGGGCAGGTCGCCGACGGGAAGCCAGGGGGTGACGCCGAGCAGGAAGCAGAGCTCGCTCTTGTAGACATTGCCGATACCGGCGAGGTTGCGCTGGTCGAGCAGGGCCTCGCCGAGGGGGCGGGAGGGGTCCTTCAGGAGATTGGCGAGGGCCCGGTCGGGGTCCCAGTCCGGGCCCAGGAGGTCGGGGCCGAGGTGGCCGACCGCGCGGTGCTCGTCGGTGGTGCGCAGGAGTTCCAGGACGGGGAGGCGGTAGCCGACGGCCGTGCGGTCGGAGTTCCCGAGGATCGCGCGGATCTGGTGGCCGGGGCCGCCGCTCCAGCGCCGGCCGTTCGCGTACACCTTCCAGGAGCCGTCCATCCGCAGGTGGGAGTGGAGGGTCAGGCCGCCCTCGACGCGGGTCAGGAGGTGTTTGCCGCGCGGGGTGACGTCGAGGACCGTACGGCCCGTGAGGTCGGCCGTGGCGAGCCGGGGAACCCGGAGGTCGCTGCGGGTCAGCATCTTGCCCGCGAGGGCGTTGTGCAGCCGGCTCGCGGTCTGCCAGACGGTGTCACCTTCGGGCATGGGTCAAGGGTGGCACGTCGCCGGGACGATCAGGCCCGCAGACGGAGGCCACGAGGGGTCGCGATGAAGCCCGCTCCTTCCAGGAGGGTGCCGATGGGGGAGGTCAGGGCCTGGGCGCCGTTGACGCGCTCCACCGTGACCGTGCCGAGGGAGCCCGCGCGGGCGGCTGCGGCGAGGGCCTCGGCGGCGGTGCGCAGGCGGGGGTCGTCGGTGGGGTCGCCGTCCGCGGCGGTGGTCCAGGCCAGCAGGGTCTTTCCGCCGCGCTCCATGTAGAGCGTCAGCTCGCCGTCGACGAGCACCACCAGGGAGCCCGCCTTGCGGCCCGGCTTGTGCCCGGCGCCGGTCGGGGGCTCGGGCCAGGCCAGGGCGGCGCCGTACGCGTTCGCCGGATCGGCGGCGGCGAGGACGACGGCCCGTGAGGCGGGGTCCGGGCGGTTGCGGCGGCCCGGGGACCCGGGGGCGTACGGTGCGCGTCCGCCGTTCTGCCAGGGTGAAGGGTCCTGTGGGGTGTAGTCCCGGGGCGAGACGTACTCGTCCCTGGACGGCTGGGGGGCCGGGGTGACGTAGGCGGGGCCGAGGCCGGGGAAGCCGTCGGGGCCGGGGTCGCCGGGGTGGTCGTTGGACGGGAGCGAGTCGTCCAGTCCGGCGAAGTCATGGGCGGGGAACGGATCGAGGTCGGGGCCCGGAGGGGGGCCGGGCAGGTCCTCGCCGCGGTCGCGGGCGTTGGCCACCGCGCGCAGGCGGTCCACGGCACCGTCCATCGCGAACTGCGCGGCGCCGAGGCCCTCCACGACGTAGCCGCGGCGGGCCTGGCCGCTCTCCTCGAAGGCGGACAGGACGCGGTACGTCGCCGAGAACCCGCCCTCGACGCCCTCCGCCGAGACCGCGCCCCTGGTCACCACGCCGTGCCGGTCGAGGAGGGTGCGGGCGAGGGCGTGGGCCCGCACCGTGGGATCCGGCTCGTGGGCCGGGAGCAGGGACCAGCGGCCGGCCACGGTCGGCGGCCCGGACCGGGAGGCGGGGCGGGCCGCGGCCGTCAGGGAGCCGTAGCGGCCGCGCGGGACCGCTCGCTTGGCGCGGTGGGCCGTGGAGCCGGCGGTGCGGCCCGAGCCGAGCAGGGAGCGCATGGGAGCGAGCGTGTCGTTGGTCAGACGTCCGGACCAGGCCAGGTCCCACAGGACGTCGGCCAGTTGGGGGTCGGTGGCGTCGGGGTGGGTGGTGGCGCGGACCTGGTCGGCGATCTGGCGGAAGAACAGGCCGTAGCCGCCGGAGAGGATGTCCAGGACGGACTGGTGCAGAGCGGTCAGCTCCAAGGGGTGCGGGGGCGGCAGGAGCAGCGGGGCCGCGTCCGCCAGGTAGAGGGAGACCC
>KE354404.1 GCA_000415505.1 Streptomyces afghaniensis 772 | reverse complement strand
GTCCTTGCCGGGGAGGGAGCCCGCACCGGCCCAGACCACCTCTCCGGCGGCGGTGAGCTCGTCCAGCATGGCCGGGTTGTAGTTCGCGACCCGGGAGGGCAGGACCAGCTTCTCCAGAGCGGAGGCGGGCACGGACGCGCCCTGCACCTGCTCGACGGCGCGCACCAGGCCGTCGATGCCGCGCAGGGAGTGGCCCTTGCCGATGTGCTGCCACTGGGGAAGGAACTGGGCGAGTGCGGCGGGCGGCACCGGCTCCAGCTCATGGCGCAGGGCGGCCAGGGAACGGCGGCGCAGCCGGCGCAGCACGGCCGCGTCGCACCACTCCTGGCCGATCCCGGCCGGGTGGAACTCGCCCTGGACGACCCGGCCCGCCGCGGCCAGCCGCTGGAGGGCGCCCTCGGTGACGGCCACGCCCAGGCCGAAGCGGGATGCCACCGTGGTCGAGGTGAACGGGCCATGGGTGCGGGCGTAGCGCGCGAGGAGGTCGCCGAGCGGGTCCTTGACGGGCTCCGTGAAGGCCTCCGGGACGCCGACCGGCAGGGCGGTGCCCAGCGCGTCGCGCAGCCGGCCCGCGTCCTCGATCGCCGCCCAGTGGTCGCTGCCCGCGATCCGGACCCGGATGGCACGCCGGACGCCGGCCAGGTCCTGAGCCCATTGCGGTTCGGCGCCCCGCTCGGCCAGTTCCGCCTCCGTGAGCGGGCCGAGGAGGCGGAGGAGGTCCGCGACGCCCTCGGCGTCCTTGACGCGGCGGTCCTCGGTCAGCCACTGAAGCTCCCGCTCCAGCTCCGTGAGCACCTCCGCGTCGAGCAGCTCGCGCAGCTCCGCCTGGCCCAGCAGCTCGGCCAGCAGCCGTGAGTCCAGCGACAGGGCGGCGGCGCGGCGCTCGGCGAGCGGGGAGTCGCCCTCGTACAGGAACTGGGCGACGTAGCCGAAGAGGAGGGAGCGCGCGAAGGGGGACGGCTCGGGAGTGGTGACCTCGACGAGGCGCACCTTGCGGGACTCCAGGTCGCCCATCAGCTCGACGAGCCCGGGGACGTCGAAAACGTCCTGGAGGCACTCGCGGACCGCCTCCAGGACGATCGGGAACGAGCCGAACTCGCTCGCCACCTGGAGCAGCTGGGAGGCGCGCTGGCGCTGCTGCCACAGCGGCGTGCGCTTGCCCGGGTTGCGGCGCGGCAGCAGCAGCGCGCGGGCGGCGCACTCGCGGAAACGGGCCGCGAACAGCGCCGAGCTGCCCACCTGATCGGTGACGACCTGGTCGACCTCGCCCTTGTCGAAGACGACGTCGGCGGCGCCCACGGGGGCCTGCTCGGCGTCGTACTCCCGGCCCATCTTCACCGGCTCCTGGTCGAGCAGGTCCAGGCCCATCAGGTCGGCGTCCGGCAGGCGCAGCACTATGCCGTCGTCGGCGTGCATGACCTGCGCGTCCATCCCGTAGCGCTCGGAGAGCTTCGCGCCGAGCGCGAGGGCCCAGGGGGCGTGCACCTGGGCGCCGAAGGGCGAGTGCACGACCACGCGCCAGTCGCCGAGCTCGTCGCGGAAGCGCTCCACGACGATCGTCCGGTCGTCCGGGACGTGGCCGCAGGCCTCCCGCTGCTCGTCGAGGTAGGAGAGCACGTTGTCCGCCGCCCACACGTCCAGGCCGGCGGCGAGGAGGCGGAGCCGGGCATCGTCCTTGGGCAGCGAGCCGACCTCGCGCAGGAACGCGCCGACCGCCCGGCCCAGCTCGAGCGGGCGGCCCAGTTGGTCGCCCTTCCAGAAGGGCAGCCGGCCCGGCACGCCCGGGGCCGGGGAGACCAGAACCCGGTCGCGGGTGATGTCCTCGATGCGCCAGGAACTCGTGCCGAGCGTGAAGACGTCGCCCACACGGGACTCGTAGACCATCTCCTCGTCGAGCTCGCCGACCCGGCCGCCGCCTTTCTTGGGATCGGCGCCGGCGAGGAAGACGCCGAAGAGGCCGCGGTCGGGGATCGTGCCCCCGGAGGTGACGGCGAGGCGCTGGGCGCCGGGGCGGCCCGTGATCTCGCCCGTGACGCGGTCCCACACCACGCGCGGGCGCAGCTCGGCGAAGGCGTCGGACGGGTAGCGGCCGGCCAGCATGTCGAGGACCGCCGTGAAGGCCGATTCCGGGAGCGAGGCGAAGGGTGCGGCCCGTCGGACGGCGGCGAGGAGGTCGTCGAACTGCCAGGTGTCCATGGCCGTCATCGCCACGAGCTGCTGGGCCAGGACGTCCAGCGGGTTGGCGGGGACCCTGAGGGACTCGATGGCGCCGGTCCGCATGCGCTCCGTGACCACCGCCGCCTGGACCAGGTCGCCGCGGTACTTCGGGAAGACCACGCCGGTGGAGACCGCGCCCACCTGGTGGCCCGCCCGGCCGACGCGTTGCAGGCCGGAGGCCACCGAGGGCGGCGATTCGACCTGGACCACCAGGTCGACCGCGCCCATGTCGATGCCCAGTTCGAGACTGGACGTGGCCACGACCGCGGGCAGGCGGCCCGCCTTCAGGTCCTCCTCGACCAGGGCACGCTGCTCCTTGGACACCGAGCCGTGGTGGGCACGGGCGATGACCTGGGGCGCGCCCTGGGCGGCCCCCGAGCCGCCCATGAGCTCGGCGGGGGAGTGGTGCTCGTCGAGGGTCTCGCCCGTGGCCCGTTCGTACGCGATCTCGTTCAGGCGGTTGCACAGGCGCTCCGCGAGGCGCCGGGAGTTCGCGAAGACGATCGTGGAGCGGTGCGACTGGACCAGATCGGTGATCCTCTCCTCCACATGCGGCCAGATCGACGGGCGCTCGGCGCCCTCCGAGCCGTCCGCCACCGGGGAGCCGCCCAGCTCGCCCAGGTCCTCGACCGGGACGACCACGGAGAGGTCGAACTCCTTGCCCGACTCCGGCTGGACGATCTCCACCTTGCGCCGCGGCGAGAGGAAACGGGCCACCTCGTCGACCGGGCGGACCGTCGCGGAAAGGCCGATGCGGCGGGCGGGCTTCGGGAGGAGGTCGTCCAGCCGCTCCAGGGAGAGCGCGAGGTGGGCGCCGCGCTTGGTGCCCGCGACCGCGTGCACCTCGTCGAGGATCACCGTGTCCACGCCGGTCAGCGCGTCGCGCGTGGCCGACGTCAGCATCAGGAACAGCGACTCGGGGGTGGTGATCAGGATGTCCGGAGGGCGGGTGGACAGGGCGCGGCGCTCGGCTGCGGGGGTGTCGCCCGAGCGGATGCCCACCTTGACCTCGGGCTCGGGCAGGCCCATCCGTACGGATTCCTGGCGGATGCCGGTCAGGGGGCTGCGAAGGTTGCGCTCGACGTCCACGGCCAGGGCCTTCAGCGGGGAGATGTACAGGACCCGGCAGCGCTTCCTGGGGTCGGCGGGGGGAGGGGTCGAGGCGAGCTGGTCCAGGGCGGCGAGGAAGGCGGCCAGGGTCTTGCCGGAGCCGGTGGGGGCGACGACCAGCACGTCCGAGCCCTCGTGGATGGCCTGCCACGCACCGGACTGGGCCGTGGTGGGCGCCGAGAAGGCGCCCGAGAACCAGGCGCGGGTCGCGGGAGAGAAGCCGTCCAGGGGTCCGGGTGCTTTGCTGGGCATGCGTCCATCGTGCACCCCGGCACTGACAACGGGAGGCCGCCGCGGTTCCGCCTGCCGTTTCGTGGTGGGCCGCGGGATCGGACAATGGCCGTATGAGCGAGCGCGCGCGGCACTGGCAGTACGACGAGCTGCCCGGGGTGGACCTGCTGCGGGCCCGGTACGTGCGGAAGACGTTCGTGCGGCACACGCACGAGAACTTCGTGATCGCCGCCATCGCCGACGGGGTGGAGGTCTTTCACCACGGCGGGGGCGACCAGTACGCCGGGGCCGGTGCTCTCGCGCTGGTGAATCCGGACACTCCGCACACCGGACGGGCCGGTGTGCCGGAAGGGTGGCGGTACGGGGCCGTGTATCCGTCCGTCGACGTGGTGGCGGAGATCGCGGCCGAGACCACGGCGCTTCGGGGGACGCCGGGGTTCGTCAGCCCTGTGGTGGACGACCCGTACGCGGTCGGGCTGGTGCATCAGGTGCTGCGCGCCGCCGACGAGGGCAACGCGCTGGCCGCGGACACACTGCTGCGGGTCGCCGTGACGAGGTTGCTGCGGCTGAACGGCGGGCCCATGCCGCGGCGGGAAGTGCGGACGGCGGGGGCCCGGACCGCGGCACGCGCGCGTGCGGTGCTGGAGGAGCGGATGGCGCGGCCGCCGAGCCTGGAGCGATTGGCGGCCGATCTCGGGACCAGTCCGTTCGCGTTGCTGCGGGCCTTCCGGGACGCCTACGGCATGCCGCCGCACGCGTGGCTCACGGACGCGCGGGTACGGCGGGCGCGGCGGCTGCTGGACCTCGGGACGGCGCCCTCGGAGGTCGCCGTGGCCGTGGGATTCACCGATCAGCCGCATCTCAACCGGCACTTCAGCCGGATGGTCGGTGTGCCTCCCGGGGCCTATCAACGGGAGCGCAAGAACGTACAAGACCTGCGGTAGCGGCTCCTCGTAGCGTGCGGGGCGTGGCAGATCGGACAGCTCTCAGAGATACAGAGACCGGTGGGAAGGCGGACCGTGCCGTCGTGCGGGACGCCCTGGGCGTCGGGGTGGCCGTCGGGCTCTCCGGGTTCGCCTTCGGGGTGACGTCGGCAGGCAGCGGGCTCACGCTGTTGCAGACGTGCGCGCTCAGTCTGCTGGTGTTCACCGGGGCGTCCCAGTTCGCCCTGGTGGGAGCGCTCGCGGCCGGTGGCGGCCCGTTCACGGCGGCGGCCGGGGCCTTCTTCCTGGGGGTGCGGAACGCCTTCTACGGCCTGCGTCTGTCGCAGTTGCTGGCCCTCCCGCGCGCGGTGCGGCCGTTCGCCGCCCAGTGGGTGATCGACGAGACGGCCGCCGTCGCGCTCGCGCAGCCCACGCGGCGCAGTGCGAGGATCGGGTTCCTGGTGACGGGGCTGAGCCTGTACGTCCTGTGGAACCTCACCACGCTGCTCGGCGCCCTGGGCGCCGAAGCCCTCGGGGACACCGACGCGTGGGGGCTGGACGCGGCAGGACCCGCGGTGTTCCTGGCGCTGCTCGCGCCGATGCTGAAGACCGGCACCGAGCGGGTCGTCGCCGGGCTCGCCGTGCTGCTGGGGCTCGGGCTGCTGCCCCTGCTGCCCGCCGGTGTGCCGGTTCTGCTGGCCGCACTGGCGGCGCCGGTCGTGCTCTGGGCGGACGGCCGGCGCAAGGGACAGGGGGACCAGGGATGAACGTCTGGATCGCCATCGGTGTGACCGTCCTCGGGTGCTACGCCGTCAAGCTGGCCGGGCTGCTGGTGCCCGCGGGAGCACTCGAGCGGCCCGTCGTGAAGCGCCTCGCCGCGTTGCTGCCCGTCGCGCTGCTGGCGGCCCTCACGGCCCAGCAGACCTTCGCCGACGGGCAGACGCTGGTCCTGGACGCGCGGGCCGCCGGGCTCGGAGCCGCCGCCGTGGCGCTGATGCTGCGGGCGCCGTTCCTGCTCGTCGTCGCGGCAGCCGTGCTGGTGACCGCGGGAGTGCGGGCCATGGGGGCCTGATCAGCTGATGCCGCGGCCGGTCAGCCGATGCTGCGGCCGTACGCGCCGAGTGTGCGCAGGGCCTCGATCGTCACTAGCGGGCGGGCCTCCAGGGCGGGGGCCGGGGCCCAGTGGCGCCAGCGGATGGGCCAGCCGCCGTCCTCCTGCTGCTGGGCGGCGAGGTGGTCCAGGGAGCGGGCCATCTCGTCGTCCGTGAACCACTCGCGCGCGAGGGAACGCGGTGTCCTCGCGTAGTCGTACGGGAAGTGGTGCTCGCCCGGGGCGTAACCGGGAGAGACCGGGTACGCGTCCGGGTTCTCGGGGTCCAGAGCCGCCAGGCGGTGTTCGCGGACCAGGCGGCCAAGGCGGTCTGCGGCCGCCTCCGCGCGCGGGCGGTCCGGGGCGGAGTCGAGGAAGGCCACGGCGGCCTCGATCTCGTACGGATGGGACTTCTCCAGGGACTCGACCGCCTGCCAGCAGAAGTCCGTGGCCCGGAACAGCCAGGCGTGCCACACCTCGTTGCGGTGCAGCAGCCCCACCACCGGACCGGTGGCCAGGAGGGCGCTGGGCGGGGCGTCCACGACCGGCACGAAGGGCGCCGTCGGGTAGCCGCGCTGGCTCGGGTGGATCGCCGGGAGGGCGCCGTCCGCCGTGGAGACGGACGTCAGATAGCGGCACATCCGTTCCACACGCTGGCCGGCGCAGCGTCCCACGGCGTCCAGGACGCGCAGGGCGTGGGCGGTGTGCAGCGGCTGGCTGACCGGGCCGCGCAGGTCGGGCTCCAGCGCGTGGCCGTACCCGCCGTCCTCGTTGCGGTAGGCGTCCAGGGCGGTCTCCACCGGGTCGGCGGCGCCGCCCCGGAAGTGGTGGGCGAAGAGGCGCTGCTCGAGCACGCGCGCGGTGAGCCAGACGAAGCGTTCCGCACGCGCCACGGGGGTGTGCGGCGGGGGCGACTGGGGGAGTGAGGGAGCTCCTGTTTCGGCCATGGGTCAGACCGTAGGGCGGAACACGGTGCCGGCAGGCGGTCCCGGCGCAGGCCCACCCCCAGGAGCGGGATACTGGAGTCATGCGGTTGACGGTCTTCTGGCAGCGGATGGCGGAGTACTTCGGTCCGGGTTATGCCGACACCTTCGCGCGCGACCATGTGATGTCGGAGCTCGGCGGACGCACCGTCCACGAGGCGCTCGACGCCGGCTGGGACGCCAAGGAGGTCTGGCAGGTGGTGTGCGCGGTGATGGACGTGCCGAGGGAGAACCGTTGACCAGTCGTGGAGACCGCTGACCGACGGCCCACGAAGATCGCGGGCGGGCAGACGGCTGTCGGTGGCGTGGGTGAGACTTGGTGCGTGGCACCCACTGACGAGACCGGGCAGGAAGCCCAGCAGTCCTCCCCGTTCGGTACGACACCGCCCGCCCCGCCCCCCGCCGGCGGGGATGCCGGGCCGAACGGCCGCATGCCGCGCTGGCTGCCGCGTGCCCTGGTGCTCGCACTCGCCCTCGTCGCCGCGTTCCAGCTGGGCAGTTGGGCCTTCCACCAGCTCACCGGACTGCTGATCAACATCCTCATCGCGTTCTTCCTGGCGCTCGCCATCGAACCGGCGGTGAGCTGGATGGCCTCGCGTGGCATGCGCCGGGGGCTGGCCACCTTCATCGTCTTCATCGGCGTGATCATCGTGGCGGCGGGCTTCGTCACGCTGCTCGGCTCCATCCTCGCGGACCAGATCATCAAGATGATCGAGGGCTTCCCGGGTTACCTCGATTCCGTCATCAACTGGATCAACACGCACTTCAAGACCGACCTGAAGCGCGTGGACATCCAGGAGGGCCTGCTCCGTTCCGACTGGCTGCGCAACTACGTGCAGAACAGCGCCACAGGTGTCCTGGACGTGTCCGCCCAGGTCATCGGGGGCCTCTTCCAGCTGCTGACGATCGCGCTGTTCTCGTTCTACTTCGCCGCGGACGGCCCGCGACTGCGCCGCACGATCTGCTCCCTCCTGCCGCCCGCCCGGCAGGCCGAGGTGCTGCGCGCCTGGGAGATCGCCGTGAACAAGACCGGCGGCTACATCTACTCGCGCGGCCTGATGGCTCTGATCTCGGGCATAGCGCACTTCGTCCTCCTGCAGGCCCTGGACGTGCCCTACGCGCCCGTGCTGGCCGTGTGGGTGGGCCTGGTGTCGCAGTTCATCCCCACCATCGGCACGTATCTGGCGGGCGCGCTGCCCATGCTGATCGCGTTCACGGTCAACCCCTGGTACGCGCTGTGGGTGCTGATCTTCGTGGTGATCTACCAGCAGTTCGAGAACTACGTGCTCCAGCCGAAGCTCACGGCCAAGACCGTCGACATCCACCCCGCGGTCGCCTTCGGCTCGGTCATCGCGGGCACCGCTCTCCTGGGTGCCGTCGGCGCGCTGATCGCCATCCCCGCCATCGCTACGCTCCAGGCGTTCCTGGGGGCGTACGTGAAGCGGTACGCCGTCACGGACGACCCCCGGGTGCACGGCCATCGCCGACGCGGGGAGGGGCCCAGCCTCGTCACGCGCGCGAGGCAGGTGTGGGCACGGCGGACAGAGACGGAGCGGCCCGAGGGCGGGGGCTCCGAGGACGGGCGGTCCGAGGGCGGGGGCTCCGGGAACAGCCCGGCCTGAGTCGCTGCGCCCTGTCGCGGAGGTGTCGCGTGGTGCGCTTGACACGAAAATCGAACATCCATTCTTATGGAGTCTCCGGCGAAGCTCAACGGCGGGCATTTCGACGTACTTTGGATGGAGATGTGCCCGAGTTATCCACAGGCCGGACGTGCGTCGGGGCGCATTGTCAGTGGCAGGCGTTAGCGTCTTTGACGTGAAGCGATCGACTCAAGCAAATCGGGTGGAACCCATGGCAGGAACCGACCGCGAGAAGGCCCTGGATGCCGCTCTCGCACAGATTGAACGGCAATTCGGCAAGGGCGCGGTCATGCGCATGGGCGACCGGACGAAGGAGCCCATCGAGGTCATCCCGACCGGGTCCACCGCCCTCGACGTGGCCCTCGGCGTGGGCGGCCTGCCCCGCGGCCGTGTCGTGGAGATCTACGGACCGGAGTCCTCCGGTAAGACCACCCTGACCCTGCACGCGGTGGCGAACGCGCAGAAGGCCGGCGGCCAGGTCGCATTCGTCGACGCGGAGCACGCACTCGACCCCGAGTACGCGAAGAAGCTCGGCGTCGACATCGACAACCTCATCCTCTCCCAGCCGGACAACGGCGAGCAGGCCCTGGAGATCGTGGACATGCTGGTCCGCTCCGGCGCCCTCGACCTCATCGTCATCGACTCCGTCGCGGCCCTCGTCCCGCGCGCGGAGATCGAGGGCGAGATGGGCGACAGTCACGTGGGTCTGCAGGCACGCCTGATGAGCCAGGCCCTGCGGAAGATCACCAGCGCGCTCAACCAGTCCAAGACGACCGCGATCTTCATCAACCAGCTCCGCGAGAAGATCGGCGTGATGTTCGGCTCCCCGGAGACCACGACCGGTGGCCGGGCGCTGAAGTTCTACGCCTCGGTGCGCATCGACATCCGCCGCATCGAGACGCTGAAGGACGGCACGGACGCGGTCGGCAACCGCACCCGCTGCAAGGTCGTCAAGAACAAGGTCGCGCCGCCCTTCAAGCAGGCCGAGTTCGACATCCTCTACGGTCACGGCATCAGCCGCGAGGGCGGCCTGATCGACATGGGCGTGGAGCACGGCTTCGTCCGCAAGGCCGGCGCCTGGTACACGTACGAGGGCGACCAGCTCGGCCAGGGCAAGGAGAACGCGCGCAACTTCCTGAAGGACAACCCCGACCTGGCCAACGAGATCGAGAAGAAGATCAAGGAGAAGCTGGGCGTCGGCGTGCGTCCCGAGGAGCCGGCCGCCGAGCCGGGCACGGACGCGGCGGTCTCCCCGGCACCGGCCGAAGCCGCGGCGGTCCCCGCCCCGGCACCGGCCAAGTCCGCCAAGTCCAAGGCCGCCGCAGCCAAGAGCTGACCCGTGACACGACGAACCGACTGGGCGGAGTACGAGTACGTCGCCTCCGGTGCCCCACGGGGAGGGGCACCGGAGGAGAGACGGGCTCGGCCGCGGACGGTGAGGACGGGCACGGGGACGACCGGCTGTACGGAGACGACGGGCCGTTCGGAGACGACGGGCTGTTCGGAGACGACGGGCCGTTCGGCAAGGCCTCCCAGGGCAGCGGCTCATCCGACAGAGGCTCATTGACCGGAGCCGCACGCGGAGGCGGCTCATCCAGGGACGGCTCGCGTGGCGATGGGCCGCCTGGCGGGCGCGGACGTGGGCGTCGCCGGCGCGGCTTCGGCGCGGCGGATGCCGAGGACGGAGGTTCCCTCTCCTCGTCGAGGGCCGAGCAGGGGGAGCCTCCGGGGGACCCGGTCGAGCAGGCTCGGGCGATCTGCCTGCGCCTGCTCACCGGGACCCCGCGGACCCGCAAGCAACTCGCCGACGCCCTGCGCAAGCGGCAGATCCCGGACGACGCCGCCGAGGAGGTGCTGTCGCGGTTCGAAGAAGTCGGCCTCATCAACGACGGTGCCTTCGCGGACGCCTGGGTGGAATCGCGGCACCACGGCCGAGGGCTGGCCCGGCGTGCCCTCGCCCGGGAGCTGCGGACCAAGGGCGTCGACTCCACGCTGATCGAGGAGGCCGTCTCCCAGCTCGACTCCGATCAGGAGGAGGCGACCGCGCGGGACCTGGTCGCGCGCAAGCTCCGCTCCACTCGTGGGCTGGACCGGGACAAGCGCCTCCGCCGCCTCGCGGGCATGCTCGCCCGCAAGGGCTACTCCGAGGGCATGGCCCTGCGCGTGGTCCGGCAGGCGCTGGAGGAGGAGGGCGAGGACACGGAGTTCCTCGGGGACGAGGGGATCTGAGGCGGGGTCTGAGGCGAGGGCGAGACCCTCGTGGGGCCGCGCCCGCTGCCGAGCCCCGTCGTCACACCACCGGAAGCCCCGCCGCCCGCCAAGCCTGGAACCCGCCGACCAGGTCGGTGGCCCGGTGCAGTCCCAACTGGTGCAGGGACTGAACCGCCAGGCTGGAGGCGTACCCCTCGTTGCAGAGCACGACGACGCGCAGGGCGTGGCTCGTGGCCTCGGGGAGACGGTGGCTGCCCTGCGGATCGAGTCGCCACTCCAGCTCGTTGCGCTCGACGACGAGGGCGCCGGGGATCAGGCCGTCCCGTTCACGCAGGGCCGCGTAGCGGATGTCCACCAGCAGCGCGTCACCGTCCAGGGCGGCCTCGTACGCCTCCTGCGGTTCGATCCGCTCGTAGCCCGCCCGTACGCGCTCCAGCAACTCGTCGATGCCGACGGGACGCTGGACACCACCACCACTGCTGCTGCCGTTGCCGTCGCTCACCCGCTCGTGCGTCGCGCTCACTGCCAGTCCTCCGGTCGTTCCACCTGTTCGAGCCGCAGGATCGACCCGCTGCGGCTGTAGCGGCGGATCTGCGGCAGGGGCGGGTAGTAGGCGTGGACGGAGATCGCGTGCCGGTCGGGGGACTCGTTGAGCACCTCGTGGACGTGGTGGCGGCCGAAGGCGCGGCCCTGGCCCGACGGCAGCCGGCGTTCACGATCGACACCGTCGGTGAGTTCCAGGGTCTTCCAGCCGTCGGTGGGCAGCCGCGCGGCGAGCGAGTTCTCCTTGAGCTCGCCCGACGCGGTCAGGAAGGCGCCGACGGAGTCGGCGTGGTCGTGCCAGCCGGTGCCCGTGCCGGGCGGCCAGCCGATCAGCCAGGCCTCGCTGCCGCCGGGCCCCTCCAGCCGCACCCAGGTACGGCCTTCCGGGTCGAGCGGAAGGGAAGCGATCAGCTCGGTGTCGGCGGCCGTACGCCGCACGAAGTCGAAGAGGTCGGCCTGCGTGGGCGCCGAAGCGGCGGACGAGGCGGAAGAGGAGCCGTCGGAGGATCCATGCGCGGAGCCGGAAGAGGAGACAGCGGGGGATGGGGAAGGGGATACAGACACGGGTGCCGTCCTGAAGGTCCTGATGAGGGTTCGCGAATCAGGCGCGTCGGCCGCGGCAGACAGAGCGCGGCGCGCGCCCATGAGGAAGAGAGATGCGAAGTCAGCAGGACGGGCGACACACGCAGCCCGCATAGCGGACGAGGTCCATATGGACCCTCCGCCACAGGCGCACACAGGTGTCAGTCACGCATCGGAGTACACCATGGCCACCCGGACCGGTCAACTCACTGTCACCATGCGGACGCACGGTGACAGTGAGCACGTCACCGCGATGTCGACGTCAGCGAGAGCCGGCCGACGCGCCGGCTTCGGCCTGTGCCTTCACCGGTCCGCCCACCGTGGCTTCCGCCGCCGCGTACAGGTCTTCCGGGCGCACTCCGCTCAGCGAGGTGACGAGGTGCCCGTCGGGGCGCACCAGGAGCACCGTGTGCGCGGCAGCACCCGGATAGCTCTCGGCGACCAGCAGTTCGGCCGGGTGCGGCAGTGCCGTGACCGCGGCCGCGAGCCGGGGCATGATGCCGGCGCTGACCCAGTGCTTGCGTTCCCACACACCCGTGCCAGGCGCGATCAGCACCACGAGCAGGGCGCCGCGGCCGAGCCGGTCCCGCAGCCGTACGAAGGTGCCGTCCTCCGCGGTGACCCGTACGTCGGTGACCGGCGCTCCGGGCGGTGTGTCGACGGGGGTCTCTCCTTCGAGGCGTCGGGGCGCGAGGGGCGAGTCAGCGTACGCCCCCGGCGCGCCGAGCTGGCCGTACCCCAAGTGGCCGTCCGTGAGGAGCGCGTCATGGCCTCGGGACGAGCCGGGGACGTACGAACGCAGGCCTCCGCCGCCGCGCAGCAGCGGCAGCGCCTGGTCGGCGGCGCGCAACCGGGCGGCGACGACCGCCCGGCGCTCGGTCTGGTAACTGTCGAGGAGCGCCTCGTGCGGCCCGTGGTGCCAGGCCACCGCCAGCTTCCAGGCGAGGTTGTCGGCGTCCCTGAGGCCCTCGTCGAGACCGTGCGTGCCCAGCGCGCCGAGCAGGTGGGCCGCGTCCCCGGCGAGGAAGACCCGGTCGGCGCGCCAGCGGCGGGCCAGGCGGTGGTGGACCGTGTGGACTCCGGTGTCCAGCAGTTCGTACGGCGGGGTCGTGCCGCCCGCCCAGCCGGCCAGGGTCTCCCGGATGCGGGTCAGCAGCAGCTCGGGGGTGACCAGGTCCTTGCCGGGCGGCAGGAGCCAGTCCAGACGCCAGACGCCGTCCGGCAGCGGGCGCGCGGTGACCTCGCCGGCCGAGGGGCCCGACATGCGCCACGGCGGCATGCGGTGCAGCAACGCCTCGTCGTGCCACGGCAGTTCCGTACGCAGCGCGGCGACGGCGTGACGTTCCACCGCCGTACGGCCCGGAAAGCGGATGTCCTGGAGTTTGCGCACGGTCGAACGGGGGCCGTCGCAGCCGACCAGGTAACTTCCGCGCCACCAGGTGCCCTTGGGGCCGCGGGTGTGGGCCGTGACGCCCGAGGACTCCTGTTCGATGCCGTCGAGCCGGCTCTCCACCGCGACCCTGACGAGTCGTTCGCCGGAGAGGGCCGCGCGCAGGGCGCCGGTCAGCACGTGCTGGGCGATGTGCAGGGGAGCGGGCTCGGTGCCGTCGAAAACGATCTCGCGCATCACCTGCTTGCGCCGCATCGACCGCCATCCGGCCCAGTGGGCGCCGGCCCGGGACAGGGGCACGCCGGTCAGCCGTTCCACGAGAGCGGCGGTGTCCTCGCGCAGGACGACGGTGCGCGCCGCACGGGGTTCGTCCTTGCCCGGCCCCTCGTCGAGGACGACGCACGGCACCTCCTGACGTGCCAACGCCAGGGCGAGCGTGAGCCCGACGGGCCCCGCTCCGACGATGATCACCGGGTCCACGGCGCGGCGCCCCCTGCCCGTGGTGTTGTCCTGAGAGACGTAGGTGAACAGGAAGTTGGAGCAGGGTGCACGATCACAGAACGTATGCAACCCATTGCCGGTGCTTGCGTCAAGTGACCAGGGGCAGTGGCGATCATGCCACTGCCCCTGAGTGTGTCATGTGGGTTGACCGAGTGTCAGGTGGTGCCTCCGGCGCCGGTCCCGGCTGTGCCGGCGATCTCCGCGTCGCCCGCGCCCACGACCGCACCCGTCGACTTCTTGGCCCGCCGCAGTCGGCGCTCCAGCCAGCTCGCGAAGGAGGTCAGGGCGAAGTTGAGCGCGATGAAGATGACGGCCACGACCGTGAAGCTGGCGATCGTGTTCGCCCCGTAGTAGCCGCTCATCGTGTTCGCCGAGGAGAGCAGTTCGGGGAAGGTGAGGACCGCGCCGCCGAGGGCGGTGTCCTTCACGATCACGACCATCTGGCTGACGATGGCCGGCAGCATCGCCGTGACCGCCTGCGGCAGCAGGATGAGCCGCATCTCCTGGTTCTTGCGCAGGCCGATCGCCATGGCCGCCTCGGACTGGCCCTTCGGCAGGGAGAGGATGCCCGCGCGGACGATCTCGGCGAGGACCGAGGCGTTGTACAGCACCAGACCCGTGACGACCGCGTACAGCGGACGGTCGTCGGACGAGACGTTCGTGTACTGGGCGAACAGGGCAAGGCCGAAGATCATCAGGATCAGCACGGGGATGGCCCGGAAGAACTCGACCACGAGGGCGGCCGGCACCCGGATCCAGGCGTGCTCCGACAGCCGGGCGATGCCGAAGACAGCGCCGAGCGGCAGCGCGATGATCATGGCGAGCGCCGCGGCCTTGAGCGTGTTCTGCAGGCCAGGCCAGATGTACGTCGACCAGGGCTCGGAAGTGGTGAAGGGCTCCCACAGCACCCACTCAAGCTGCCCCTTGTCCTTGAGGGTGATGTACACCCACCACAGCACGGCCGCCAGGGCGACCAGGAAGATCACCGTGAACAGGACGTTGCGCCGCTTGGCGCGGGGCCCCTGCGCGTCGTAGAGAAGGGAACTCATCGCTTCACCGCCACCTTCTTGCCCACCCAGCCGAGGATCAGACCGGTCGGCAGCGTCAGGCACACGAAACCGAAGGCGAAGATCGCGGAGATCAGCAGCAGTTGCGCCTCGTTCTCGATCATCTCCTTCATCAGCAACGCCGCTTCCGCCACACCGATCGCCGCGGCCACCGTGGTGTTCTTCGTCAGCGCGATCAGGACGTTCGTCAGAGGGCCGACGGCCGAGCGGAACGCCTGGGGAAGCACGACCAGCCGCAGCACCTGCGAGAAGCTCAGGCCGATGGCGCGAGCCGCCTCCGCCTGCCCGACCGGCACCGTGTTGATGCCGGAACGCAGCGCCTCGCACACGAAGGCGGATGTGTAGACGATCAGACCGAGTACGGCGAGCCGGAAGTTGGCGGTGTCCGACCTGTCGGCGCCGAGGTTGATACTTAGGGCCTGGTAAAGGCCCAGCGAAGTGAACAGGATGATCACGGTCAGCGGGATGTTCCGCACGAGGTTCACGTAGGCGGTCCCGAAACCGCGCATCAGCGGCACCGGGCCGACGCGCATGGCGGCCAGCAGGGTGCCCCAGATCAGGGAGCCGACGGCCGACAGCAGGGCGAGCTGCACCGTCGTCCAGAACGCTCCCAGGATGTCGTAGTCACTCAGAAAGTCGAACACGATCTCCCGCGCTTCCGCGTATAGGGATGCCCCGGTGCGCCGCCCCGGAGGGCGGCGCACCCGTCAGGCGTTGCCTCAGCTCTTGATGTCGCCGATCTTCGGCGCGGGCTCGTTCTTGTAGTTGGCCGGGCCGAGGTTCTTGTCCACGGCCTTCTGCCAGGAACCGTCGGCGACCATGTCCTCAAGAGCCTTGTTGATCTTGTTCTTGAGGTCGCTGCCCTTCTTGACTCCGATGCCGTAGTTCTCGTTGGTCATCTTGAAGCCGCCGAGCTTGAACTTGCCCTTGAACTGCGACTGGGCGGCGTAACCGGCGAGGATCGAGTCGTCGGTGGTCAGCGCGTCGATCGCCTTGTTCTGCAGACCACCCAGGCAGGCCGAGTACGTCGGGTACTGCTGGAGGTCGGCCTTCGGGGCCAGCTTCTCCTTGACGTTCTGCGCCGAGGTGGAGCCGGTGACCGAGCACAGCTTCTTGTCGTTGAGGTCGGCCGGCGACTTGATCGAGTTGTCGTCGGCGCGGACCAGCACGTCCTGGTGCGCGAGCAGGTACGGGCCGGCGAAGTCGACCTTCTCCTGGCGCTCCGGGGTGATCGAGTAGGTGGCGGCGATGAAGTCGACGTCACCGCGCTGGAGCATGGTCTCGCGGTCGCCGCTCTTCGCTTCCTTCCACTCGATCTGGTCCGCCTTGTAACCGAGCTTCTTCGCGACGTACGTGGCGACGTCGACATCGAAACCGGCGTAGCCCTGCGGCGTCTTCTGGCCGAGGCCCGGCTGGTCGAACTTGATGCCGACGGTGATCGTCTTGCCGCCGCCGGAGTCGGAGCCGCCGCCGTTGTTGTCGCCGCCGCACGCCGTGGCGGTCAGGGCGAGGGCGAACACGGTGGCCGAGGCGGCGGTGACCTTGCGGAGCTTCATGGTGAACATCCTTTGACTTGAGAAGAGATGCGGGCCGTCAAGGGCGGTGACGCAGGTCGCGCAGCGCGCGACCCGCGACGTCAGTGATGCAGGATCTTCGACAGGAAGTCCTTGGCACGGTCGCTGCGCGGGTTGCTGAAGAACTGGTCGGGCGCAGCCTCCTCGACGATTCGGCCGTCCGCCATGAACACCACGCGGTTTGCGGCCGATCGTGCGAAACCCATCTCATGGGTGACGACGATCATGGTCATGCCGTCCCGGGCGAGCTGCTGCATGACCTCCAGCACCTCGTTGATCATCTCGGGGTCGAGCGCGGAGGTCGGCTCGTCGAAGAGCATGACCTTCGGCTCCATGGCCAGCGCCCGCGCGATCGCGACACGCTGCTGCTGGCCGCCGGAGAGCTGTGCCGGGTACTTCTCGGCCTGCGCGGCCACGCCGACCCGGTCGAGCAGGGCCCGGGCCCGCTCCTCGGCGGCGCTCTTGTCCTTCTTGCGGACCTTGATCTGGCCGAGCATCACGTTCTCGAGCACGGTCTTGTGCGCGAAGAGATTGAAGGACTGGAAGACCATCCCGACGTCGGCCCTCAGCCGGGCCAGCTCCCTGCCCTCGGCGGGCAGCGGCTTGCCGTCGATCGCGATCGAGCCGGAGTCGATCGTCTCCAGGCGGTTGATGGTGCGGCACAGGGTGGACTTGCCGGACCCGGAGGGCCCGATGACCACGACGACTTCACCGCGGGCGATCGTCAGGTCGATGTCCTGGAGTACGTGCAACGCGCCGAAGTGCTTGTTGACGCTCTTCAGGACGACCAGTTCTCCGGTCGCGGCCACATCTTCCTTGGCCACCGATACTTCGGTCATCGCTCTCAGGCTCCGTCCTCCTCGGTTTCGGAGGACAGTAGTAACCCTCTACGACCTGCGTCATTACATCTGAGGGGAATCTGAGCATCACGATCCGATAGCAATCGGACACATGTCGTAGCACTTGTGAGCAGCGCTCATATCGGCCGGGTAACGGAAGCTCTCCGCAACCGGAACCCTCTTGACGCCGTCCTCATCCATCAGCGTGACTGCACAAGGTGCACGCGCGCGCGTGCACGCGTTTTTGTACACAGATAGATCGTACGGCCAGTGAACCGAAGGGGGCCCGGGTGAGACTGCTGCTCGTCGAGGACGACAACCACGTCGCCGCCGCCCTGTCGGCGGTGCTGGCGCGGCACGGGTTCGACGTCACGCATGCGCGCAGCGGCGAGGAGGCCCTTCAGGCGCTGGTGCCCGAGGTCGACGGCTTCGGTGTCGTCCTGCTCGACCTGGGCCTGCCCGACCAGGACGGATACGAGGTCTGCGGCAAGATCCGCAAGCGCACCAGCACGCCGGTGATCATGGTCACCGCACGCTCCGACGTGCGCTCCCGCATCCACGGCCTCAACCTCGGCGCCGACGACTACGTGGTGAAGCCGTACGACACCGGGGAACTGCTCGCCCGCATCCACGCCGTGAGCCGGCGCACCTCGCACGAGGACACCTCCAGCGGCATCGAGACCGAGCTGCGCCTCGGCCCGGTGCACATCGAACTGCCCACGCGCCGGGTCAGCGTGGACGGAACGGTGATCCAGCTGACCCGCAAGGAGTTCGACCTCCTGGCCCTGCTCGCGCAGCGGCCCGGGGTGGTCTTCCGCCGGGAGCAGATCATCAGCGAGGTGTGGCGGACCAGCTGGGAGGGGACCGGGCGCACCCTGGAGGTGCACGTCGCGTCCCTGCGCGCCAAGCTGCGGATGCCGGCCCTCATCGAGACCGTACGCGGAGTCGGCTACCGGCTCGTCGCGCCTGCCGGATAGCGGGGCCGAGTGCGCACTCGTCTGCTCCCGCTGCTGATCGTCCTGATGGCGGCCGTGCTGCTCGCGCTCGGCGTCCCGCTCGCCGTCAGCCTGGCCGGCGCCCAGCAGCAGAAGGTCGTCGTCGACCGGATCGACGACACGGCACGCTTCGCGGCTCTCGCCCAGTTCGTCACCGACTCGCCCACCGGAACCGCCAGCGCGTTCGAGAACGAGCGCCTGGCCACGCTCAGCCGCGAACTCGACAGCTACTACACGGTCTACGGCATCCGAGCCGGTGTCTTCTACCGCAGCGGCAGTGCCATGGCCCACGCACCCGCCCGGTGGTCCCTGCCCAAGGAGGGTGAGGTACGCGACGCCTTCGACGAGGCGCTGCTCAGCCGCCGCAGCCACGACCCGCGGCAGGTGTGGCCCTGGCAGCGCCGCAACCTCGTGGTCGCCTCGCCGGTCATCCGGGACGGTGACGTCGTCGCGGTTGTCGTCACCGATTCGCCCACCGGGCAGCTGCGCTCGCGCACGCTGCACGGCTGGCTGGTCATCGGCGCGGGCGAGTTCGCCGCGATGCTGCTGGCCGTCGGCGCCGCCCTGCGGCTGACCGGCTGGGTGCTCAAGCCCGTACGGGTGCTGGACGCCACCACCCACGACATCGCCACGGGGCGGCTGAAGTCCCGGGTCGCCGCCGCCGGCGGTCCGCCGGAACTCAGGCGCCTGGCCCGGTCGTTCAACGAGATGGCGGACAACGTCGAGGACGTGCTGGAGCAGCAGCGTGCCTTCGTCGCCGATGCCTCGCACCAGCTGCGCAACCCCCTCGCGGCGCTGTTGCTGCGCATCGAGCTGCTCTCCTTCGAGCTGCCCGAGGGCAATCAGGAGATCGCTTCGGTCCAGTCCGAGGGCAAGCGCCTCGCGCAGGTCCTGGACGATCTGCTCGACCTGGCGCTGGCCGAGCACACCGAGGCCGATCTGAAGATCACCGACATCGGCGAGCTCGCCGCCGAACGGGTCGCGGCCTGGTCCCCGACCGCCGAGGCCAAGGGCGTACGCCTGGCGGGCGACTGCCCGCCGACGACCGGATGGGCCGACCCGGTGGCGCTGTCCAGCGCGCTGGACGGGATCATCGACAACGCGGTGAAGTTCACGCCCGAGGGCCGGACCGTCGAGGTGACCGTCGCCCCGAACGGCGACACCTCCACCGTCGTCGTGACCGACGAGGGGCCGGGCCTCACCGACGAGGAACTGGCCCGCATCGGCGACCGCTTCTGGCGCAGCAGCCGCCACCAGAACATCAAGGGCTCGGGCCTCGGGCTGTCCATCTCCCGGGCACTGCTCGCGGCGGGCGGCGGTTCGATCGCGTACGACCATCACGAGCCGCACGGGCTGAAGGTGACCGTGACGGTGCCGAGGGTCGGACCGGCGTAGCGAAGCCGGAGCCCGAGGCGAGGTCGAAGAAGGGCTATGGCTTGACGGACCGGTAGTAGCGCCGGGCCCCGTCGTGCAGCTTGAGAGGGTCGGTGTAGATCGCCGTGCGGACGTCGACCAGCTGGGCGGAGTGGACGGTCGAGCCGATGCCGTCCCGGCTGTCGATCACCGTACGGGTCAGCCACTCGGTGAGCCGGGGGTCCATGTCGTCGCGGGTGACCAGCAGGTTGGACACCGCCAGGGTGGGGACCGGGTCGCCGCGCTGGATCGTGGGGTAGGCCGACTCCGGCATCTTGGTGGCGCGGTAGTAGCGCGTGGCACCGCCCTGGTCGTGCAGTTTGGCCACGAGGCCGACGTCGATCGGCACGAAGCGGAAGGCCGACGCCGACTTCTTCGCCAGCCGGCTGAGCCCGTCCGTGGGCAGTCCGCCGGACCAGAAGAACGCGTCGAGACCGTGTCCCAGCCGTTTGGGCCCGGTGTCGATGCCGTCCGACGACGGCTTGATGTCCTTCTCCGGGTCGATGCCGGCGGCCCTGAGCACGCCGTTCGCGATCAGCCGCACGCCGGAGTTCGGCAGCCCTATGGCCACGCGCTTGCCGCGCAGGTCCGCGACGGAGCGGATGTCCGAGTCCGGCGGGACGACGAGTTGGGCGTAGTCGTCGTACAGGCGCGCGACCCCGCGCAGGCGGTCGGCGCCCGTGCCGTTGTCGAGCTTGTACGTGGCGACCGCGTCGGCCGCGGCGATCGCGAAGTCGGCCTTGCCCGTCGCCACGTCCGCGACGTTCTCCTGCGAACCGGCGCTGGTCAGCAACCGCACCTTCAGATCGGGCATGTCCTTGTCGATCGCCTTGCGCAGGAGGTCGCCGTACTCGTAGTACACCCCCGCGCGCGTGCCCGTGCTGAACCTGATCGTCCCGCCCGGAGGCTCCTCGGCCCAGGGGCGCAGCCACCACAGGAGCAGCCCGAGGACCACGAGGGCGGCGGCGCCGCCCTGGAGGGCCCGGCGCTTGCCGAGAGGGGGGAACGTCTTGGGCATGCGCGAGATCCTGCCAGCCGTGGTGCCCCGCTGACCAGGGGCGGGCTCACACGGTGGGGGTGGGGGGAGTGTCAGTGGCGGCCACTACAGTCGGCCCCATGAGCTCCTCGCCCGCTGACCTGGTCCGTGAATTCCACCTCGCCTTCGGCCTGGACGCCCGCAGCACCCCGACCGAGGTGTCCCCGGAACTCGCCGCCCACCGCGGCGAACTCCTCGCGGAGGAGGCCGCGGAGGTCGCCGAGGTGTCGGTGACGGGCCCGCTCGACCGGCTCGCCCACGAACTCGCCGATGTCGTATACGTGGCTTATGGCACCGCCCTCGTGCACGGCATCGACCTCGACGCGGTACTGGCCGAGATCCACCGTTCCAACATGACCAAGATCGGTCCCGACGGCTCCGTCTCCCGCCGCGAGGACGGCAAGGTGCTCAAGGGGGAGCACTACGAGGCACCGGATGTGCCGGGGGTGCTGAGGAAGCAGGGGTGGGAACCGGCCGCGGGCGCCTGAGGCGGCGTCCCAGGGCCGACGGCTCACCTCGTCCGGCGGTTGCCCGGGCCGGCAGCGGCTCCACTGTCCGCTTCGGCGCCGCCCCTCAGTCGGCCACCTGCGCGTCCGCCTCCTTGGCCCGCGGCGTCGTCTCCGCCGCATCCTGGTGTGGCTCGCGGCGTCGGGTCCACCAGGTCGCCACGGGCTCCGTGTAGCGCGCGGTGAGCGGGCCGAGGACGACGAGGATGAGGACGTAGGCCGTGGCCAGGGGGCCGAGGGACGGTTCGATACCCGCCGAGACGGCCAGACCGGCGATGACGATCGAGAACTCGCCACGGGCCACCAGCGCACCGCCCGCCCGCCAGCGGCCCTTGACGGAGATCCCGGCCCGCCGCGCCGCCCAGTAGCCGGTGGCGATCTTCGTCAGGGCGGTGACGGCGGCCAGGCCCAGGGCGGGCAGCAGAACGGGCGGGATGCTGGACGGGTCGGTGTGCAGTCCGAAGAAGACGAAGAACACCGCCGCGAACAGGTCACGCAGGGGGCTGAGGAGCGTGTGCGCACCCTCCGCCACCTCTCCCGACAGCGCGATGCCCACCAGGAAGGCCCCACCGCCGCCGACACCTGGAGCTGCTGTGCCACACCCGCGACCAGGATCGTCAGACCCAGCACGACCAACAGCAGCTTCTCCGGGTCGTCGCTGGAGACGAAGCGGGAGATCACCCTGCCGTAGCGCAGGGCCAGGAACAGCACGAGGCCGGCCGCGCCCAGCGCGATCGCCAGGGTCAGGCTGCCGGCCAGCAGCCCGGCTCCCGCCACCAGCGCCGTGACGATGGGCAGATACACCGCCATCGCCAGATCCTCCAGCACCAGCACGCTGAGGATCACCGGCGTCTCCCGGTTGCCGACCCGGCCCAGATCGCCGAGCACCTTCGCGATCACGCCGGACGACGAGATCCAGGTGACACCGGCCAGGACGACGGCGGCCACCGGCCCCCAGCCGAGCAGCAGTGCCACCGCCGCGCCCGGCAGCGCGTTGAACGCGCAGTCGACCAGACCGGACGGGTAGTGGGTCTTGAGGTTGGAGACCAGATCGCTCGCCGTGTACTCCAGGCCCAGCATCAACAGCAGCAGGATGACGCCGATCTCGGCACCGGTGGCGACGAACTCCTCGCTCGCGCCCAGCGGCAGCAGACCGCCCTCGCCGAAGGCCAGACCGGCCAGCAGGTACAGCGGTATCGGCGAGAGCCGGAAGCGGGCGGCGAACCGGCCGAGCAGGCCGAGGCCGAGGATGATGGAACCGAACTCGATCAGCAGAACCGCGGAGTGCACCGGCTCACTCCCGACCGAGTATCGTCGCGGCGGCGTCGACGCCCTCACGGGTACCGACGACGATCAGCGTGTCACCGCCCGCCAGCCGGAAGTCCGGCGCGGGTGAGGGGATGGCCTCGGCCCGCCGCAGTACCGCCACGACCGACGCGCCCGTCTCCGTACGCATCCGCGTGTCGCCCAGCACCCGCCCGTTCCAGCGCGAGGTCGCGGCCACCTCGATCCGCTCGGCGACCAGCCCCAGGTCCGTGGTGTACAGCAGGCTCGGGCTGTGGTGGGACGGCTTCAGCGCGTCGATCAGCGACCCCGCCTCCGAACCGGTCAGCCGCAGCGACTGCGCGCAGGAGTCCGGATCGTCGGCCCGGTACACGTTCACCGTGCGCGTCCCGTCTCGGTGCGCCACCACCGACAGATGGCGGTGTTCCCGGGTCTCCAGGTCGTACTGGACCCCGATGCCCGGCAGCGGCGTCGCCCTCAGGCGCGGAGCTGACACGTTTCTTCCCCTTGTTCGTCTGGCTCTTGTCGGTCTGGTGAACGGTGTCGATCAACGGACGGGTCAAGTCCGCATGCTGCCATCCGGCCGTACGGTGACGACATGGGTGTCGTGACGGATATACGCAGCGGCCGGTCGCCGGAGAGGGTGGATGGGGCGGTGTCATACGCGAAGGCCGGAAGGAGCGGATCCAGGAACGTGTCGTTGTTCTGGCGGATCTTCTCTCTCAACGCGGCGGGCCTGGTCGTGGCCACCGCGTTGCTGCTCGGCCCGGTCACCGTGTCGACCCCCGTCCTGGCGGGCGAGGCGCTCGTCCTGCTCGGCGGCCTGGCGATGCTGCTCGCCGGCAACGCGCTCGTGCTGCGCTTCGGCCTCGGGCCCCTGCAACGGCTGGACCGGGCCATGGCCACCGTGGACCTGCTGCGTCCGGGCTCCCGCCCGGTGGTCGCCGGACCCGCGGAGACGGCCGGACTGATCACGACGTACAACGCGATGCTCGACCGGCTGGAGGCCGAGCGGGCCGCGGGCGCCGCCCGGGCGCTGTCCGCACAGGAGAGCGAACGGCACCGGATCGCCCGGGAGCTCCACGATGAGGTCGGGCAGACCCTGACCGCCGTCCTCCTCCAGCTCAAGCGCGTCGCGGACCGGGCCCCCGACGACCTGCGCGAGGAGGTCGGCCAGGCGCAGGAGGCGACCCGGGCCGGCCTGGACGAGATCCGCCGTATCGCCCGTCGGCTGCGCCCCGGTGTCCTGGAGGAACTCGGCCTGGCCAGCGCCCTGCGCTCGCTCGCCGCCGAGTTCACGACCCACGGGCTGACCGTGCGCCACCACGTCACCGGCGACCTCCCCGCCCTGACCCCGGAATCGGAACTCGTCGTCTACCGAGTGGCCCAGGAAGGCCTGACCAACACCGCCCGGCACGCCGGCGCCGACCGTGCCGAACTCCGCCTCCGGCCGGTCCCGGGCGGCGTCGAGCTCCTCGTACGCGACAACGGCACGGGCCTAGGCGACGCCCCCGAGGGTGCCGGCATCACGGGCATGCGTGAACGCGCGCTGCTGATCGGAGCCGCTCTCACCCTGGAACCGGCACCGGGCGGGGGCACCGACGTACGGCTGCGCATCCCGGTGACCTTGCGTGAACCAGCGACTGAAGGACCCCGCTGATGTCCACACCGATCCGCGTCCTGCTCGCCGACGACCACACCCTCGTACGCCGGGGCGTGCGCCTCATCCTGGACGGGGAGCCCGACCTGACGGTCGTGGCCGAGGCCGGGGACGGGGCCGAGGCCGTAGCCAAGGCCCGGGACGCCGCCGTCGACCTGGCCGTCCTGGACGTCGCCATGCCCCGCATGACCGGCCTCCAGGCGGCCCGCGAACTCTCCCGCCGACTGCCCGACCTGCACATCCTCATCCTGACGATGTACGACAACGAGGAGTACTTCTTCGAGGCGCTCAGGGCCGGGGCCAGCGGCTACGTCCTCAAGTCCGTCGCAGACCGTGACCTGGTCGAGGCCTGCCGGGCGGCCGTGCGCGACGAGCCGTTCATCTACCCGGGTGCCGAGCGGGCCCTCGTCCGCTCCTACCTGGAGCGGCTGCACCGCGGCGACGGCCTGCCGGAACGGGCCATCACCGAACGCGAGGAGGAGATCCTCAAGCTGGTCGCCGAGGGCCACACCTCGAAGGAGATCGGCGAACTCCTCTTCATCAGCGCCAAGACGGTCGAACGCCACCGTGCCAACCTCCTCCAGAAGCTCGGCATGCGCGACCGTCTGGAGCTGACCAGGTACGCGATCCGCGCCGGTCTCATAGAGGCCTGAGCCCGGGGGCCCGGGGTTGTCCACAGGCGACCGAGGCACTTCCGCCGACCGCCTACCCTTGTCCCATGAGCAGCATCGACCGGAGCCAGTCAGTGGGCGGCACGCGAACATACGAGGTACGCACCTACGGGTGCCAGATGAACGTCCACGACTCCGAGCGATTGGCCGGTCTGCTGGAGGACGCGGGCTACGTCCGCGCCCCCGAGGGCGCCGACGCGGCCGACGTCGTCGTCTTCAACACCTGCGCCGTGCGGGAGAACGCCGACAACAAGCTGTACGGCAACCTCGGCCACCTCGCGCCGAAGAAGGCCGCCCGCCCGGGCATGCAGATCGCGGTCGGCGGCTGCCTCGCGCAGAAGGACCGCGACACCATCGTGAAGAAGGCGCCCTGGGTGGACGTCGTCTTCGGCACGCACAACATCGGCAAGCTGCCGGTCCTGCTGGAACGCGCGCGCGTCCAGGAGGAGGCGCAGGTCGAGATCGCCGAGTCGCTGGAGGCGTTCCCGTCGACACTGCCGACACGGCGCGAGAGCGCCTATGCGGCCTGGGTCTCCATCTCCGTGGGCTGTAACAACACCTGCACCTTCTGCATCGTCCCGGCCCTGCGCGGCAAGGAGAAGGACCGCCGCCCCGGCGACATCCTCGCCGAGATCGAGGCCCTGGTCGCCGAGGGCGTCTCCGAGATCACACTGCTCGGGCAGAACGTCAACGCGTACGGCTCCGACATCGGCGACCGCGAGGCCTTCAGCAAGCTGCTGCGCGCCTGCGGGAAGATCGAGGGCCTGGAGCGCGTCCGCTTCACCTCCCCGCACCCGCGCGACTTCACCGACGACGTCATCGCCGCCATGGCCGAGACGCCGAACGTGATGCCGCAGCTGCACATGCCGCTCCAGTCCGGTTCGGACACGGTCCTGAAGGCCATGCGCCGCTCCTACCGCCAGGAGCGCTATCTGGGGATCATCGAGAAGGTCCGCGCCGCCATCCCGCACGCGGCGATCAGCACCGACATCATCGTGGGCTTCCCCGGCGAGACCGACGAGGACTTCGAGCAGACGCTGCACGTGGTGCGCGAGGCCCGCTTCGCCCAGGCCTTCACCTTCCAGTACTCCAAGCGCCCGGGCACCCCGGCCGCCGAGATGGACGGCCAGATCCCCAAGAAGGTCGTCCAGGAGCGCTACGAGCGTCTGGTCGCCCTCCAGGAGGAGATCTCCTGGGAGGAGAACAAGAAGCAGGTCGGCCGCACGCTGGAGCTGATGGTCGCCGAGGGCGAGGGCCGCAAGGACGACAGCACCCACCGCCTGTCCGGCCGGGCCCCCGACAACCGCCTCGTCCACTTCACCAAGCCGGACCAGGAGGTGCGCCCCGGCGACGTGGTCACGGTCGAGATCACCTACGCCGCCCCGCACCACCTCCTCGCCGAGGGCCCCGTGCTGGACGTGCGCCGCACACGCGCGGGCGACGCCTGGGAGAAGCGCAACGCCGAGAAGGCGGGCACGCCGGCCCAGCCGGCCGGCGTGCTCCTGGGCCTGCCGAAGATCGGCGTCCCCGAGCCGCTCCCGGTGGCGGCGAGCGGCTGCGGCTGCGACTGAGCGGGCTGCGGCCCGCCTCGGCCGGGGCCGCGCCGGGCCGGGCCTGTGTCCTGCTGGGTTACCCTGCCGATCATGCTTGTCGCCGCCGCTGTCTGCCCCTGCCCGCCCCTACTGGTGCCCGAGGTCGCCGCGGGCGCCGCTCCGGAGCTGGACGCCGCGCGGGCCGCCTGCACGGACGCACTGGGCGTGCTCGCCGCCGCCCGGCCCGGCCGGCTCGTGGTCGTCGGGCCGGTCGACAGTGCCGGGCCCGAGACCTATCCGGAGGGCACGCGGGGCTCGTTCCGGGGCTTCGGCGTCGATCTCGACGTACGGCTGGGAGGGGATGACGGCGCGCCTGCGGAGCAGCGGCTGCCGTACTCGCTGGCGGTGGCCGCCTGGCTGCTGGAGCGGACCGGGTGGTCCGACGCTCCGGTCGAGGGACTCGGCGTGGGGGACCGGCTCGCGCCGGAGCGGTGTGGGCGGATCGGACGGGACCTCGCCACAGGGGCCGAGCGGGTCGCGCTGCTGGTGATGGGTGACGCCAGCGCGTGCCGGACGCTGAAGGCCCCGGGGTATCTGGACGAACGTGCGGCGCCCTTCGACGCGGAGGTCGCGCGCGCACTCGGCGCGGCGGACGTGGGCGCGCTCACGACCCTGGACACAGGGCTGGCACACCAATTGAAGGTCTCCGGCCGGGCCCCCTGGCAGGTCCTGGCGGGCGCGGCCGAGGGCGCGGACCTCGGCGGATCACTGTTGTACGAGGACGCGCCGTACGGGGTGGGATACCTCGTGGCCACCTGGTCGTAGCCCCGGCGGCACGACGGCCCCGGCGGCGGGACGCGGGAAACGGCGGACGGCCGGGAGCCTTCGTGCTCCGCGGCCGTCCGCCGATGTGCCCTTCAGTGTGCCGATGTGTGGT
>KE354403.1 GCA_000415505.1 Streptomyces afghaniensis 772 | reverse complement strand
AGACCGTGCACATCGCCAAGGACGGCGACGTCACCGTGGGCATGGGCAAGGCGCTGCTCCCCGAGGGCGACGTCACGGTGAGCGTCGGCGAGCGCAGCTGGCCCGCGCGGAACGTGAACATGGGCAACCCGCACGCGGTCGCCTTCGTGGACGACCTGTCCCATGCCGGTGACCTGCTGTCGCCGCCGCCCTTCAGCCCGGCCGCCGCCTACCCGGACGGCGTGAACGTCGAGTTCGTGGTCGACCGGGGTCCCGGCACGTCGCGCTGCGCGTGCACGAGCGCGGCGCCGGCGAGACGCGCTCGTGCGGCACGGGCGCGTGCGCGGTCGCCGTGGCCGCCGCCCGCCGCGACGGCGCCGACCCGACGGCCACCGGCACACCGGCGACGTACACCGTGGACGTACCCGGCGGCACCCTGGTGATCACCGAGCGGCCCGACGGCGAGATCGAGATGACGGGCCCCGCGGTGATCGTGGCCGAGGGTGAGATCGACGCGGAGTGGCTGGCGACCGCCACGCGCGCGTGAGCAGGCGCCGACCGTCCTGAAACCGCTGCGGGCTGTCGGTCACGCGAACGGAAACCACCGTACGGAACCGGCCACTTGGCGGGAACGGAACCGTCGTGGCCCCGACGTACGGGGGTACAAACTTCACATTCATCCCTCGAATGGGTGATCAGTTTCACGCTCGGCGAGAGGGGGTCAGCCACGCGTGGTGGGCTCGGTAGCATCAAGCACCGGCCCGGACGGGGGATCGAAGTCGCTCCCTGAGCCGTGTCCGCCCTGGGGCACCCCGTCCGCCGGTCCACGCAGCCGGAGGTGCCCATGAGTGCGGAGGCCACGAATTCCGTGACCCCAGGCCCGATGCCGGGCGCGGTGTCAGGGCCGGTGACGCCGACAGCCCCGCGCAGAAAGGCCCGCCCCCGGATCGACCTGCGCCGCCTCGGCCGCGCCGCGCTCCTCGGCCCCGCCGCCCGCGACCGGCTGCCCGACGCCATCAGCCACGTCGTCGACGCGCACCGCGCCCACCACCCCGACGCGGACCTCGAACCCCTGCGCCGCGCCTACGTCCTGGCCGAGTCCTCGCACCGCGGCCAGATGCGCAAGAGCGGCGAGCCGTACATCACGCACCCGCTCGCCGTGACCCTGATCCTCGCCGAACTCGGCGCGGAGACCACGACGTTGACCGCGTCACTGCTCCACGACACCGTCGAGGACACGGACGTGACGCTCGAACAGGTCGGCGAGCAGTTCGGCGAGGAGGTCCGCTACCTCGTCGACGGCGTCACCAAACTGGAGAAGGTCGACTACGGCGCCGCCGCCGAGCCGGAGACCTTCCGCAAGATGCTCGTCGCCACCGGCAACGACGTCCGCGTCATGTCGATCAAACTCGCCGACCGGCTGCACAACATGCGCACCCTCGGCGTCATGCGCCCCGAGAAACAGGAGCGCATCGCCAAGGTGACACGTGACGTGCTGATCCCGCTCGCCGAACGGCTCGGCGTCCAAGCGCTCAAGACCGAACTGGAAGACCTCGTCTTCGCGATCCTGCGCCCCGAGGAGTACGCGCACACAAGGGAGTTGATCGTCCGCAACGCCGCCCGCGCGGACGACCCGCTCGCCGAGGTCGCCGACGAAGTGCGCACCGTCCTGCGCGAGGCGGACATCGCGGCCGAGATCCTCATCCGGCCCCGCCACTTCGTCTCCGTGCACCGGGTCTCCCGCAAGCGCGGCCGGCTCCGCGGCTCCGACTTCGGCCGCCTGCTGGTCCTGGTGAACGAGGACGCCGACTGCTACGGCGTCCTGGGCGAACTCCACACCTGCCTGACACCGGTCGTCTCGGAGTTCAAGGACTTCATCGCCGTACCGAAGTTCAACCTGTACCAGTCGCTGCACACGGCCGTCGCGCGCGAGGACGGCCAGGTCGTCGAAGTCCTCATCCGCACGCACCAGATGCACAAGGTCGCCGAGGCCGGCGTCGTCGCGCTCGGCAACCCGTACGCGCCCGCCCCCGACGACCCCGCCGACGGCGAGCGCGTCGACCCGACCCGCCCCGGCTGGCTCTCCCGGCTCCTCGACTGGCAGGAGGCGGCACCCGACCCGGACCACTTCTGGTCGACGCTGCGCGAGGACCTCGCCCAGGACCGCGAGATCACCGTTTTCCGGCCCGACGGCCGCACGCTGGGCCTGCCCGAGGGGGCGACCTGTGTGGACGCTGCGTACGCCCAGTACGGCGAGGACGCGCACGCGTGCATCGGCGCGCGGGTCAACGGCCGTCTGGCCACGCTGAGCACCGTCCTGAAGGACGGCGACAGCGTCCAGCTCCTCATGGGCCAGGACCCGGCGTCCGAGCCCTCCCGGGAGTGGCTGGAGCACGCGCACACGCCGGCGGCCCGGATCGCCATCCAGCGGTGGCTGGCCGCCCACCCGGCGCAGGCCGAGGCCCAGCGGACCGAGTCCCAGGAGGACCGGCAGGCCCGGGGGGACCGGCAGGCCCAGGAGGACCGGCAGGCCGGGGAGCGCGCGGCGGCTGTCCGGCCCACGCCCGCCGACGCGTCCGATCCGGCGGGGCCGGCCCCCGACCAGGCGGCCGTGCGCCCCGCCACCGGCAACGTCCTCACCGACCTGCCCGGCGCGACCGTCCGGCTCGCCGGCTGCTGCACACCCGTACGGCCCGACGACATCACCGGCTTCGCCGTACGCGGGGGAGCGGTCACCGTGCACCGCGTCGAGTGCGCCGCGGTGGCCCGTATGAAGGACGGGGGCGCGCGGAGGTCGGCGTGCGCTGGGGTGAGGCCACCGAGTGCCGGGTCACGCTGGTCGCCGAATCGTTCGTCCGTCCCCATCTGCTCGCGGACCTCACGGAGGCCATGGCCCTCGAAGGCGCCGAGATCGTCTCCGCGACCGTCGAACCCCCGACCCAGCAGCAGGTCCGTCACACGTACACCGTGCAGCTCCCGGACGCGGCCCACCTGCCCGCCCTCATGCGCGCGATGCGCAACGTGGCCGGGGTCTACGACGTCACCCGGGCGCAACCGCAGACGCAGGGCGGCTG
>KE354402.1 GCA_000415505.1 Streptomyces afghaniensis 772 | reverse complement strand
CAACTCGCTGCTGAAGCGGCCGGGGCTCGGTCGAGGTCCGTGTGGTCGACTCCAAGACGCAGACCATCGCCGCCAGCGACGGCTTCCTGGCCTTCGAGGACCTGCCGCGCGACGCGCTCGCCGACCTCGTCCGGGCCGGCAGCGTCCACGTCGGTGCCGGTCCCGTCGAGAACGGCCTGCTGATCCGCGAGGGACGCGGGACCACGGTCGCCGCGGCCGCCCCGTTCTCCGGCGGCGGCGTGGCGGCCGACATCGGCTGGACCGTGGTGAGCTGGCAGAACGCCAAGGACTTCCAGATCACCCCGTACCAGCGCGAGGACCGCAGCGTCCTGGCCGGACTGCTCGGCCTGGCCCTGATCGTCGTCTGCCTCGGCTGGGTGTACCTGGTCGTGGCCCGGCCCATGCGGGCCCTGGCGGCCAGTGCGGAGAAGCTGGCCGACGGCGACCTCAAGTCCGTGCTGTACCCCCGCTACCAGGACGAGGTCGGCGCCGTTGTGCGCAGCCTCGAACTGCTGCGCCAGCAACTCCACGCCCGTAAGCAGACCCAGGCGCGCCGGCTCGTGGAGCCGGAAGCCGGCGTTCGGGGAAGGTGACCCAGCCGTGCTCTATCTGTACTTCGTCCTGCTCACCGGCAGCGTGCTGCTGCTGGTGGCGGGCATCGTGGAACAGCGGCGGCACTACGCCAGCCTGCACAGCATCCCGTCGCGCGTGCTCGTGAACGGCATCCGCGGCAAGTCCTCCATCACCCGGCTGTGCGCCGGGGCGCTGCGCGGCGGCGACCTGGTCACCGTGGCGAAGACCACGGGCACGGCGGCCCGGTTCATCCACCCGGACGCCACCGAGGAGCCGGTCTACCGCAAGTTCGGCATCGCCAACGTGGTGGAGCAGATCGGCATCGTGCGCCGGGCCGCCACCTACCGGCCCGACGCCCTCGTCATCGAGTGCATGGCCGTCATGCCGGCCCTGCAGGAGGTCAACCAGAGCAAGCTGATCCGCTCCACGATCGGCGTGCTCTGCAACGTCCGCGAGGACCACCTCGCCGAGATGGGGCCCACCCTCGACGACGTGGCGCGGTCGCTGTGCCGCTCCATGCCGGAGGACGGCATCTGCGTCACCGCCGAGAAGGAGCGCTTCCACATCCTCCAGGAGGAGGCGGACGCCCGTAACTGCCAGTTGATCTACGCCGACCCGGAGACCGTCACCGACGAGGAGCTGCGCGGCTTCAGCTGGTTCACCTTCAAGGAGAACGTCGCGATCGCCCTCGTCGTGGCCGAACTGCTCGGCGTGGAACGGCGGGTCGCCCTGCAGGGCATGTACGACGCCCCGCCGGACCCGGGCGTGCTGTCCGTCGAGCGCTACGCGGCGCCCGAGGGCAAGCGGCTCGCCTTCGCCAACGTCTTCGCGGCCAACGACCCCGAGTCGACGCTGATGAACATCAACCAGCTGCTCGACCTCGGAGCCATCCACCGGCCGCTGAACGTCGTGATCAACTGCCGGCCCGACCGCGTGGAGCGCAACGGGCAGATGGGCGAGATCATCCCCGACCTCCAGCCGGACCACGTCTTCGTCATCGGGCACCCCGCCAAGAGCGCGATCGACGCCATCCCCGCCGAATGGCGCGACCGCGCGGTCGACCTCGGGGGCGAACGGCGGTCGGCCGAGGAGTTCATGCCCGCCCTGCTGGGACGTCTGTCCGCCGACTCCTCCCTGGTCGCCATCGGCAACATCCACGGCCAGGGCGAGGAACTGCTGGAGTACCTGGCCGAACTCCCGGCGGACGAGGCCGCGACCGCCGACGCCGCCCGGCCCTCGGCCACGGCCGCACCGGCCCAGCCGGCGCGCCTGGACCCCTACGCCTCGTACCCCATGGCCTACGAGGAGCGCTACCAGGCCTCCCAGACCCAGGAGATCCCGGTGGTCCGCATCCCCGTCCAGCCGTCGGGGCCGTACGCCGACGCCGGGTACGCCGCCCCGGCTCCCCACCAGCGGGGGCCGTACGCCGCTCCGGCCCAGCAGACGTGGCAGCAGTACGCCGACGAGCCCTACGGGTACGTCCCGGCCGACGAGGGGGGACAACCTCCCCGTCCCTGACGTCCACGGGCGGGACCCCACGACTCACGCCCACCGCTCGCCCGCACCCGCACCCGTGCCCGGAGACTTCGTTGACCACCGCCGCCCTGACCCCCGAGATGGCCGCCCTCGGCATCGCCATCGGCCTGTTCTTCTCGTTGCTGTGCTACCTGACCACCAACCTGTCGCCCGGCGGCATGATCACGCCCGGCTGGCTCGCCCTGACCCTCATCGAGGACCTGCAGCGGGCGGCCATGGTGGTCGGCGTCACCGCCCTCACCTACGCGGGCACCAAGGTCATGCAGCGGCTGGTGATCCTCTACGGCAAGCGGCTGTTCGCCGCCGTGGTCCTGCTGGGCGTGCTGCTCCAGGCCACCGTGATGATCGTGCTCTCGATCGAGTTCCCGCTGCTCTACGGCAACCAGACCCTCGGCTTCATCGTGCCCGGCCTGATCGCGTACCAGATGGTCCGCCAGCCCAAGGGGGCGACGCTGCTGGCGACCGGCACCGTCTCGCTCATGGCCTACATCGTCGTCGCCGCCGGACTGCTGCTCGGCATCATGCCCACCGTCTGAGACCGGCGTCCCGGCGACCGACAACCCAGGAGAGAACACATGGCAGGGAAGAAGAAATCGAGGCCGGTCCTGTCCGGCCTCGTGGTGCTGGGGCTCGTCGCGACCTCCGGCTACCTCACCGTGGAGCTCCGCAAGCAGGAGGACAAGGGCGTCCCGGAGATCACGAACGTCGGCGTGCTGGACGGCTCGGACCGGGCCGGCGGCGCGGCTAAGACCCGGGACAAGGGCGGGGAGAGCTGGTCCCGGCTGGAGAACCCCGCCCGCTCCGTGCTGCGCGGGTCCGACGGCCAGGTCAGGGCGGTGTTCACCGACGGGGCGCGCACCGCGACCCTGACCGGACCGGCCCGCACCTTCGCCGAGCCCTCGTCGACGAGCTCCAAGGTCTCCACCACCGACTGGGTCCGCCTCATGCCCGAGCCCTGGAAGAAGGGCGCGGACAAGGAGAAGTGGTTCAAGGACTGGTACGCCGAGTACGAGACCAGCAAGGAGGACGACCTCCTGGCCATCGCCTTCCAGTACGTCGCGGGCGCCAAGCAGAAGAAGGACGAGCAGGGCACCGTCTACGCCGGTGACGCCAACTTCGGGCCCCTCAACACGAGCGGGGCGGAGGGCGGCGACCTGCGCCTGGAGCAGTCCGACTTCTACGACTACCTCGGCGTCCAGTACCCCTTCCGGGACGGCGTGATCGGCCAGCCGGAGACCGCGCGCGCCCGGTCGGTCGACTGCTCGGGATACATGCGGATGGTGTTCGGCTACC
Organism: Streptomyces afghaniensis 772; assembly: GCA_000415505.1. GTDB lineage: Bacteria > Actinomycetota > Actinomycetes > Streptomycetales > Streptomycetaceae > Streptomyces > Streptomyces afghaniensis. Next base: position 14,569 of record KE354402.1, on the reverse strand, counting down.
GCGCCCGCTACCCGCTGATGTCCTCGGACGACTCGGGCGACGGCCTGCCGCGCACCGCCAACGGCATGGCCCGGTCCAAGCAGGGGACCGACATCCTGCCGCTCACCGGCATCTCGCCCGACGACCGGCCCACCGGCATCGACCAGCTGCAGCCCGGGGACCTCGTCTTCTTCAAGCTCGACACCCGGACGAAGCAGCGCCTGGACCACGTCGGCATGGTGCTCGGCTACGACACCGAGGGCCACCTGCTCTTCGTCTCCAGCCGCGAGGAGGTCAACGGACCGACCATCGGTGATGTCGGCGGAGTCTCCCGGCTGGACGGCAACGGCTACTACGCCAAGACGCTGCGCAGCGCGAAGCGGCTGTGACCGGGCGCGCGGCGGCCGGTCACCCGTTGGCCGCCGCCGACGCCTGGGCCTGGCCGCGGCGGTGGATCTGACGGAACGTGAACAGCTGGAGGTTGTCGCCCGTGGTGAACACCTCGGTGTCCTTCGTCGTCACGTCCTTGCCGCTGGTGAAGCCGGCGTTGGTGAAGTAGGCGTAGCGGCCGTAGGAGTTGCTGGTCGTACGGCAGAACCCGGATTCGCAGAAGGGCTTCACGCCGCCGCCGGAGAGCGACTTGACGAAGCTCTTCTTGTTGGTCTGGCCCTTGGCCTTGGCGGCCTGCGCCTCGGTGTCGAAGACCGCCACGCCGACCGTCACGGCTATGCCGTCCGCGGAGTAGGTGACGCGTATCAGACGCGTGCAGTCGTTCGCCGTGAGGATCTTCGGCAGCGTGCCGCCCGACGCCGAGGCGCAGTTCTTGGTGTCGGCCGTGGGGCCCTTCTTGTACGTCGTCTCGCCCATGGTCAGCTGCGTGCCCGGGAAGAGGGTCTCCGGGCTGAGCGGAGCCGTGTCCTTCTTCGCGCTGGCGATGAAGTCCTTCGGGTCCAGCGGGGGCGGGGCGCTGGTCGGGGCGAAGGACGGGGCCGAGGCGGACTCGCTCGGGATGTCGGCCGAGGGCACCTGGGAGGTCGGGCTGCCCGCCTGGCTGTCGCTGCCCGCGGAGACCACGGCCACGGCGACGGCGGCGCCGATCGCGACGGTGGCGAGCGCGCCGCCGCCGACCAGGAACAGCCGGCGTCGCTTGTTACGGGCCTCGGACGCCTCGGCGAGCGCGGCCCAGTCCGGAGACTGGCCGCCCCCGCTGTTCCAGGGCTGCTGCGACTGCGGTTTCCAGGGATCCCACTGGGACTGAGGTCCCCCCTGCCCAAAGCTCATGGGGCGCATCTTAGACGGGACATGGGGCGTGCTGGTCCGCCTGGATGGGCCCTGCAGCACCTAGCGTTCCTCCCATGCGGACGGGCAAAGGCGACATCTGCGGGTGGTTGGGACGGCTGCTGCCGACCGTGGCGCTGCTGGTGTGCCTGCGGTCCTGGCCGGCGGCCGCGGCCGCGATCGGGGTGTGGCCGTCGGTCGCGGCCGGGGTGCTGCGGGCGCTGCGCCTTCCGCGCGGTGGCGGCTCGCTGCCGCGCCGGTGCGTCGCAGTGCTCGCCGACGTGCTGCTTCCGTCGGTGTTTCCGTATGCGCGGCCGATGCCGCTGGTGCGGCGACGGACCCTGCGGAGGGCTGTTACTCTCTGTGCAGGCCTGTGCGTCTCCGTAGTCAATGGGCGGCGATGATCCCGCGTTTTGACCCTTGTGGTGAGCCCCGGTATTCTGCTCTTTCGTTGTGTATTGGCTTGCTCATTCTCACGGGACGGGCCCTTACACCGGTCCACCGGGCCGATGACCAGCGACCAGCACGCGGTTTGCGTCACCGCTGTGCGGTCAAGGCTGTCGTGATCGTTTCGGTGACCTGTTCAGGACCATTCACTCGAAGCGAAGGCTACGAACCGTGCGTACGTACAGCCCCAAGCCCGGCGATGTGACGCGCCAGTGGCACGTCATCGACGCTCAGGACGTTGTCCTGGGTCGTCTCGCCACCACCGCAGCGACCCTCCTCCGGGGCAAGCACAAGCCGATCTACGCGCCCCACGTCGACGCTGGTGACTTCGTCATCATCATCAACGCGGACAAGGTGCACCTGTCCGGCAACAAGCGGACCCAGAAGATGGCGTACCGCCACTCCGGCTACCCGGGTGGTCTGCGCTCCGTCCGTTACGACGAGCTGCTCGACAAGAACCCCGAGAAGGCCATCGAGAAGGCCGTCAAGGGCATGCTCCCCAAGAACACTCTGGGCCGTCAGATGCTCTCGAAGCTGAAGGTCTACAAGGGTGACCAGCACCCGCACGGCGCGCAGCAGCCGCAGCCGTACGAGATCACCCAGGTCGCGCAGTAAGTCCGGCCACCCCCTAAGACTGAAGAGAATCTGAGGAGAATCGTGGCCGAGACCACTGCCGAGCAGCCGCTCGAAGAGCTTGACATCGACAGCTACACCACCGAGTCCGAGGTCCCCGTCGAGGGCGAGTACACCTCGGAGTCCATGGCCTCCCGCTTCGGCGAGCCCCAGCCGGCCGCCGGCCTGGGCCGTCGCAAGAACGCCATCGCCCGTGTCCGGATCGTCCCGGGCACCGGCAAGTGGAAGATCAACGGTCGCACCCTCGAGGACTACTTCCCGAACAAGGTGCACCAGCAGGAAGTCAACGAGCCCTTCAAGGTGCTCGAGCTCGAGGGCCGCTACGACGTCGTCGCCCGCATCGCCGGTGGCGGTGTCTCCGGCCAGGCCGGTGCGCTCCGTCTCGGTGTCGCCCGTGCGCTGAACGAGGCGGACGTCGACAACAACCGCGGCCCGCTGAAGAAGGCCGGCTTCCTCAAGCGCGACGACCGTGCGGTCGAGCGCAAGAAGGCCGGTCTGAAGAAGGCCCGCAAGGCCCCGCAGTACAGCAAGCGTTAATCGCGTCGCTGTCCTTGCGACTGTCTTCGCACGTTGCGACTGTTTTCGCAACGATCGCCCCGGCGGCACGTTCTGTGCCGCCGGGGCGTTCCCGTACACAACCCCTGCGGATGCCGGACCGTTTCAGGTCTCAGGGGATGTACTGGAGCCGCACTCTCTCGTAATTCGGAGGACACCACAGTGGGACGACTCTTCGGCACGGACGGCGTGCGCGGTGTCGCCAACGCGGACCTGACGGCGGAGATGGCCCTCGGCCTCTCCGTGGCCGCGGCGCACGTACTGGCCGAGGCGGGCACGTTCGAGGGACACCGGCCGACCGCGGTGGTCGGACGTGACCCGCGCGCGTCCGGGGAGTTCCTGGAGGCCGCCGTGGTCGCGGGCCTCGCCAGCGCCGGCGTGGACGTCCTGCGGGTCGGCGTGCTGCCGACGCCGGCGGTGGCGTACCTGACCGGAGAGCTCGGCGCCGACCTCGGTGTGATGCTCTCCGCGAGCCACAACGCCATGCCCGACAACGGCGTCAAGTTCTTCGCCCGCGGCGGGCACAAGCTCGCCGACGAGTTGGAGGACCGGATCGAGTCCGTCTACGAGGAGCACCGCACCGGCGCCCCGTGGGACCGGCCGACCGGGGCCGGAGTGGGCCGCGTGCGCGACTCCGAGGAGGGCGCCGACCGGTACGTCGAGCATCTGCTGCGCGTCCTGCCGAACCGGCTCGACGGGCTGAAGGTCGTCCTCGACGAGGCGCACGGCGCCGCCTACCGGGTCTCGCCCGAGGCGTTCCAGCGGGCCGGCGCGGAGGTCGTCACGATCGGCGCCGAGCCGGACGGGCTCAACATCAACGACGGGTGTGGCTCCACGCACCTGGACAAGATCAAGGCCGCGGTCGTCGAGCACGGGGCCGACCTGGGCATCGCGCACGACGGTGACGCCGACCGGTGCCTCGCCGTGGACCACACCGGCGAGGAGGTGGACGGCGACCAGATCCTGGCCGTGCTCGCCCTGGCGATGCGGGAGGCTTCCACGCTGCGGTCCGACACGGTCGTGGCGACGGTGATGTCCAACCTGGGCTTCAAGCTCGCCATGGAGCGAGAGGGCATCCGGCTCGTGCAGACCGCCGTGGGCGACCGGTACGTGCTGGAGGAGATGAAGGAGCACGGGTTCGCCCTCGGGGGCGAGCAGTCCGGGCACGTGATCATCCTCGACCACGCGACGACCGGCGACGGCACGCTGACCGGGCTGCTGCTGGCTGCGCGGGTCGCGCAGAGCGGGCGTTCGCTGCGGGAGCTGGCCTCTGTGATGGAGCGGCTGCCGCAGGTGCTGATCAATGTGCGGGATGTCGACAAGTCCCGGGTGACGACGTCGGCCGAGCTGTCCTCGGCGGTTGCCGACGCCGAGCGGGAGCTCGGGGCCACCGGGCGGGTGTTGTTGCGGTCCTCGGGGACCGAGCCGTTGGTGAGGGTGATGGTGGAGGCGGCTGATATCGAGCAGGCTCGGTCTGTGGCCGGGCGGTTGGCCGATGTGGTGAAGTCCGCGCTCGGCTAGGGAGCGGGCCCGGGGTGGGGGGTTCTGTTGTGGGCGGGCTGCGGGTCGTGTGTGGCTTGTCGCGCAGTTCCCCGCGCCCCTGAGGACGCTGCCCCTACGGCGTCTTCTTGCGCTGCATGGACCAGAACCACCTCTGCGCCAGCAGCGTCAGGGTGCCGGCGACGATGATGCCCAGCAGGTTCAGCAGGAGTTGTTCCGTGGAGCCCCAGGTCTGGTTCGTGTCGCCGTAGCTGAGGGCTACGGCGGCGTTCGCGGCGGCCGGGACCGTGGTCACCGAGATGGCCACGCCCACCAGAGCGCCCGACTTGGCGGAGGTCAGGGAGAGCGTGCCGGCGATGCCGGCCAGGACCGCCACGACGAAGGAGAACCAGTCGGGGGCGTAGATGAACCCGGTGTTGGGGCGGTCGGCATCCAACCGGGCCTGGGTGAAGAGTCCGACGCCGTCCATGAAGAGGCTGAAGCCGACCGTCACCGCCATGGCCACCGCGAAGCCCACCAGGAGGGCGATCGCGCAGCGCAGGGCCAGGCGGGCTCTGCGGCGGACGACGGCGGTGCAGATACCGGCGAGCGGGCCGAACTCCGGGCCGACCGCCATGGCGCCCACGATCAGGATCGCGTTGTCCAGGACCACGCCGCAGGCCGCGATCATCGTGGCGAGGGTGATGAACGCGAGGTAGGTGACGGAGAGGGTCGACTCCTCGTGCGTCGCGTCGCTGAGGTGCTCCCACAGGACCGCGTCGGCGCCCTCGCCGGGTGCGTCGGCCGCGGCCTGCTCGGCCCGCTCCGACAGTGACAGGTCGATGGTCTCGACGGCGATGGAACCGCTGGTGTCGATGCCGAGTTTCCGCAGGCCGGTGAGCAGTTCGTCGCCCGCCTCCCGCGCCACGTCGCACATCACGACGTCCCCGGCGGGGTTGCGGGCGGCGTCCGGCAGCACGACGAGGTGGGTGGTGCCGACCGTCTTCTCGATCAGCCGCAGCACGTCGTCGGTCTGCCCGGACGGTGTGATCAGTCGCAGGTGGAGCATGGCGACTATCTAACCGGCCTTTGCCCCGGGCGTCACAGCTTGCGCAGGCTGAGGCGCTGCACCTTGTGGTCCGGGCCCTTGCGCAGGACGAGGGTGGCGCGGCCGCGGGTGGGGGCGATGTTCTCGACCAGGTTGGGCTGGTTGATCGTGCGCCACATCGTCCGGGCGTAGTCGAGGGCCTCGTCCTCCGAGACCTGGGTGTACTTGCGGAAGTACGAGGACGGGTTCTGGAAGGCGGTCGCGCGCAGCTTGCGGAAGCGGTTGAGGTACCAGCGCTCGATGTCCTCGACACGGGCGTCGACGTAGACGCTGAAGTCGAAGTAGTCGGCGAGGCCGACCCGGGTGCGGCCGTCCTTGCCGGGGAGGGCGGGCTGCAGGACGTTCAGGCCCTCGACGATCAGGATGTCGGGGCGGCGGACCGTGAGCTTCCTGTCGGGGACGATGTCGTAGATCAGGTGGGAGTAGACGGGGGCCGTGACCTCGTCCTTGCCGGCCTTGATGTCGGCGACGAAGCGGGTCAGCGCGCGGCGGTCGTAGGACTCGGGGAATCCCTTCCGCGACATCAGGCCGCGGGACTGGAGCTCCTTGGTGGGGAGCAGGAAGCCGTCGGTGGTGACCAGCTCGACGCGCGGGTGTTCCGGCCAGCGCGAGAGCAGGGCCTGGAGGAGCCGGGCGACCGTCGACTTGCCCACGGCGACCGAGCCGGCGACTCCTATGACGAACGGGGTGCCGGACTGGGAGCCCTGCTCGCCCAGGAACGTGTTGAGCGCGCCTCTGAGGCCGTCCGTGGCACCGACGTAGAGGTTGAGAAGTCTGGACAGCGGGAGGTAGATGTCCCGCACCTCGTCGAGGTCGATGACATCGCCGAGACCGCGCAGCTTCTCGACCTCCTCGGCCGTCAGCGGCAGCGGCGTCTTGTCGCGCAACGCGCTCCACTCGGCTCGGGTGAGGTCGACGTAGGGAGTCGCCTCCGGCCGCTGCCGGTGGGCGCTCCGGGGTATCGAGGAGACCGGAGAGATCACAGTCCATTGTTACGGGCGTACGAACGGACGGTGAGGTGGGATCCGTCACGCAGCGTCCTCGGCTTCTCCTGTATGGGAGAAAAGCGGCCAAAGGGAGGAATGTCAGTGGTGTGCGTCACAGTTGTGGGAGAGGTGGGCCCGGGCCGGGGTCCAGGAACGCCGAGGGGTGACCCATGACGTATGCGATAGAGGCGGAAGGCCTGGTCAAACGGTTCAAGGAGACCGAGGCGCTGGCCGGTGTCGACCTGGCGGCCCGAAAGGGCACGGTGCTCGGGCTGCTGGGCCCCAACGGTGCGGGGAAGACGACCGCGGTGCGGATCTTCGCGACGCTGCTCCGCCCGGACGGGGGCAGGGCCCGGGTGGCCGGCCACGACGTGGTCCGGGAGGCCGGGGTCGTGCGGGCCACGGTCGGGCTGACCGGGCAGTACGCGGCGGTCGACGAGAACCTGACCGGCACGGAGAACCTGCTGCTCATCGGCAGGCTGCTGGGGCTGCCGAGACGGGAGGCGAAGGCGCGGGCCGGGGAACTGCTGGAGCGCTTCCAGCTGACGCACGCGGCCGGCCGGGCCACGAAGACCTACTCGGGAGGCATGCGCCGGCGCCTGGACCTCGCGGCCAGCCTGGTGGGGCGGCCCAGCATCCTCTTCCTCGACGAGCCGACCACGGGCCTGGACCCCCACAGCCGCGGTGAGCTGTGGGACCTGCTGCGCGGCCTGGTCGCGGACGGTGCGACCGCCCTGCTGACCACGCAGTATCTGAACGAGGCCGATGTGCTCGCCGACGACATCGTGGTGATCGACAAGGGCCGGGTGATCGCCGAGGGCGCGCCGGACCAGCTGAAGGCCCAGGTCGGCGGCCAGGTGCTGGAGCTCCGGCCGATCCTCGGGCAGGACCTCACACGGGCGCACGCGCTGGTGGCCGCCGCCGCTGGCCCGGAGGCCAGGATCGACGGCGAGAGGATCACCGCGCCGGTGAAGGACCCCGAGCTGATGCCGGCCGTCGTGCGCGCGCTGGACGGGGAGGGGATCGCGGTGGGCGAGCTGGCCCTGCGCCGCTCCTCGCTCGACGAGGTCTTCCTCGCCCTGACCGGCCACCGGGCCGAACCGGGCGCTGCAGAGCAGAACGGCGGTGCGGCCGACCGGGACGACGACACGCTGGAGAAGGCGGTGAGCCGGGCATGACCGCCGCCACCACCACCATCACCGCGCCGGTCACCGCGTCGGGCCGCGTGCCGCCCCTCGCCGGGGTGCGGCAGACCTTCACGATGGCCTGGCGGAGCCTGGTCGCCGTCAAGCACAACCCGCTCGAACTGGTCGACTACAGCATCACGCCGATCATGTTCGTGTTCCTGTTCACCTACGTGCTGGGCGGGCAGATGGCCGGATCGCCGGAGGCGTATCTGAAGTACGCGCTGCCCGGGATCATCGTGCAGAACACCCTGTTCATGACGATGTACACGGCCATGGCGCTCAACACCGACCTCACCAAGGGCGTCTTCGACCGGCTGCGCAGCCTCCCCATCGCGCGCTCGGCCCCGCTGATCGGGCGGATCACCGCCGACCTCGCGAAGCATGTCTGGGCGATGCTGCTGATGATCGGCCTCGGGCTCGCCCTCGGCTTCCGAGTGACCGGCGGCTTCGGCGGGTTCCTGCTCGGGCTGCTGCTCGTGGTGGTGTTCGCCGCGGCCGTGTCGTGGAGCGCCGTACTGATCGGGATGCTGGCCGGTGACGCGGAGAAGGTGCAGGCCTTCGCCTTCACCCTCATCTTCCCGATCACCTTCACCAGCAGCGCCTTCGTCGTCGTCGACACCATGCCGGGCTGGCTCCAGGCGTGGAGCGACGTCAACCCGGTCACGCACCTGTCCGACGCCTTCCGCGGGCTGCTGCTCGGCGGGGCGGTGGCGGAGCCGGTGCTGTGGTCGCTGGTGTGGGCGGCGGGGATCGCGCTCGTGTTCTATCCGCTGGCCATGAGGGCGTATCGGGCGAAGGTCTGAGGGCAGAGGACCGAGCTGTTCGTACCCCGGTGGGAATTTCCGATTTCGGGCACGCTGCGGCCGGTTCGGCGCGGAAAACGACCCTAAGCTGCCGCCCATGTGTGGAATCGTGGGATACGTGGGGCCGCAGTCGGCGCTCGAGGTCGTGATGGCCGGGCTGAAGCGGCTGGAGTACCGGGGGTACGACTCGGCGGGCGTCGCCGTGCTGGCCGACGGCGGGCTGGCGACGGGGAAGAAGGCCGGCAAGCTCCTCAACCTGGAGAAGGAACTGGACGGTCGGCCGCTCCCGGCCGGCACGACGGGCATCGGACACACCCGGTGGGCCACACACGGCGGCCCGACCGACGCCAACGCCCACCCGCACATCGACAACGCGGGACGGGTCGCGGTGGTGCACAACGGCATCATCGAGAACTTCGCCCTGCTGCGGGCCGAGTTGGAGGAGCGGGGGCACGAGCTGGCCTCCGAGACCGACACCGAGGTCGTCGCGCATCTGCTCGCCGAGGAGTTCTCGTCGTGCGCGGACCTCGCCGAGGCGATGCGGCTGGTGTGCCGGCGGCTGGAGGGCGCGTTCACGCTGGTCGCGGTGCACGCCGACGAGCCGGACGTGGTGGTGGGCGCGCGGCGGAACTCGCCGCTGGTGGTGGGCGTCGGAGAGGGTGAGGCCTTTCTCGCCTCGGACGTCGCCGCGTTCATCGCCCACACACGGTCGGCGATCGAGCTGGGCCAGGACCAGGTGGTGGAGCTGCGCCGGGACGGCGTGACGGTGACGGGCTTCGACGGCCGCCCGGCCGATGTCCGCTCGTACCACGTCGACTGGGACGCGTCGGCCGCGGAAAAGGGGGGCTACGACTACTTCATGCTCAAGGAGATCGCCGAGCAGCCCAAGGCGGTCGCCGACACGCTGCTGGGCCGGATCGACGGCTCCGGTTCGCTGAGCCTGGACGAGGTGCGGATCCCCGCGGGGGTGCTGCGGGAGATCGACAAGGTCGTCATCGTCGCCTGCGGTACGGCCTTCCACGCCGGGATGATCGCCAAGTACGCCATCGAGCACTGGACGCGCCTGCCGTGCGAGGTGGAACTGGCCAGTGAGTTCCGGTACCGGGATCCGATCCTGGACGCGCAGACCCTCGTCATCGCCATCTCCCAGTCCGGCGAGACCATGGACACGCTCATGGCGCTGCGGCATGCCCGCGAGCAGGGCTCCAAGGTGCTGGCGATCTGCAACACCAACGGCTCGACGATCCCGCGCGAGTCGGACGCGGTGCTGTACACGCATGCCGGTCCCGAGGTGGCCGTCGCCTCCACCAAGGCGTTCCTGACGCAGCTCGTCGCGTGCTACCTGGTCGCCCTGTATCTGGGCCAGGTGCGGGGGACCAAGTGGGGCGACGAGATCCGGGCGGTGATCCGCGACCTGTCCTCGATCGCCGGTGCGGTGGAACAGGTGCTGGGCACGATGGAGCCGGTGCGGGAGCTGGCGCGCACGCTCGCCTCGAAGAACACGGTGCTGTTCCTCGGCCGCCATGTGGGATATCCGGTGGCGCTGGAGGGCGCGCTGAAGCTCAAGGAGCTGGCGTACATGCACGCCGAGGGGTTCGCGGCGGGGGAGTTGAAGCACGGGCCGATCGCCTTGATCGAGGAGGATCTGCCGGTGGTCGTCGTGGTGCCGTCGCCGCGCGGGCGGTCCGTGCTGCACGACAAGATCGTGTCGAACATCCAGGAGATCCGGGCGCGGGGTGCGCGGACGATCGTCATCGCGGAGGAGGGGGACGAGGCGGTGGTGCCGTACGCGGACCACCTGATCCGGGTGCCGGCCACGCCGACCCTGCTCCAGCCGCTCGTGGCGGCGGTGCCGCTCCAGGTGTTCGCGTGCGAGCTGGCGACGGCTCGCGGGAACGAGGTGGATCAGCCTCGGAACCTGGCGAAGTCGGTGACGGTGGAGTGAGGAAAGGGGCGAACGGCCGACTGCCGTTCGCCCCTCTTCAGCCGGTCGGCCGGGTGATCACCAGTTGATGCAGGTCTTCGGGACCCAGCCGTTGACCTTGTCGCCGCCGTAGTACCACATGTTGCTCTTCTTGCCGCAGGCCGTGTACGAACCGCCCTTGTAGGCCTTGCCGTCGTTGCAGATCCCGCCGCGCTTGCCCTTGCCCCAGATGCCGAGGGCGGTGGCGGACGTCTTCGGCGAGGTCCGGACCTTGACGGTCTCCTTGGCCTTTAGTACGGGTAGTTCCAGGGCGGAGGCGGCTTGGGGCTGTAGGGGAGCTTGGTCCAGCCGTCGGGGGTCACCTGGTAGAAGTCCCCGTTGTCGCCGTCCATCCGCGAGCTGCCGTGCACGTGCACGATGTCCGCGTGAAGGCGGTAGTGGAAGCCGCCCATCATGCCGACCACCCGGAAGAAGATCCGCACGTCCGCACCCTCCGTCAGGGGGGACAGCGGCGGCAGGAGGTGCTCGATCTCGTCGAAGCAGCTGCCGGTGCGCTCCCGCAGCATCGCGTGGAAGTGGCGCTCCAACGCTTCGGAGGGAGCGGGGAGTTGCCGCACCGCGACCGGCTCCAGAAGCTCCAGCAGGTGCGTGTGACCCCGCTCCCGCGCGATGTCCACCGGGCGCCGTCCGTCCCGGGTGCGCTGCGTGCGCCAGGCGCCGTGCGCGATCAGCCGGGAGACGACCGCGATCGTGGCGCCGTGCCAGGCGGCCTGGTGCAGCGGGGCGAACCCGCTGCGGTTCCCGGGGCGGGCGAGATTGACCCGCTCGGGATTCTTCACCAGCTCCCCGAACAGGCCGTCCCAGTCGGCGTCCCGGGCCAGGTCCGAGAACCGGTCCCGCTCCTTCAGGTACCAGTCGCCGTAGCGCTCGCGGTCGGTGAGGCCGTCCCATTCCATGCTGATCATGCTAGTGACGCCGTCGAGACCGGTGGCGGCGCGGGTCTCACCGTAGGGTGCTGCGCATGAGCATCATCGGGGTCGGGATCGACGTCGCCGAGATCGATCGGTTCGCGGCGTCGCTGGAGCGTACGCCCGCGTTGGCCGGACGGCTGTTCGTGGAGCGGGAGTTGTTGCTGCCCAGTGGGGAGCGCCGGGGGTCGCCTCCCTGGCTGCCCGGTTCGCCGCCAAGGAGGCCCTGGCCAAGGCGCTCGGGGCTCCGGCCGGGCTGCTGTGGACCGATGCCGAGGTGTGTGTCGAGGACAGTGGGCAGCCGTGGCTGCGGGTGACCGGGACCGTGGCCGCGCGGGCCGCCGAGCTCGGGGTGCGGTCCTGGCACGTGTCCCTGAGCCATGACGCGGGTGTCGCCTCGGCCGTGGTGATCGCGGAGGGGTGAGCCGGGGGCCGGGGAGTCGCGACATGGACCAGGAGGGCACATGGTCACGGTGAAGGGCGTCGACCCTCGCGGTACGCAGCACTGCGAGACGTCGGCTCTGGGGGTGCTGCTGCGGCACCAGGGACTCGATCTGTCCGAGCCCATGCTCTTCGGCCTCGGGGCCGGACTGTCCTTCATCTACTGGGACAGCAAGAACATGGACTTCCCCTTCCTCGGCGGGCGCGTCAAGCCCTTCGAGCTCACCAGGAACCTGGCCGCCGGGCTGGGGCTGGAGCTCGTGGTGCAGGAGACCGGCTCCGCCCGCAAGGCGTGGGAGAACGTGGCGACCGCCATCGACGCCGGCCGGCCCGTCGGGCTCCAGCTCGACAGCTACCACCTGGACTACTTCTCCACGAAGGTGCACTTCGGCGGTCACATCGTCGCCCTGTACGGCTACGACGAGCACGACGCCCACCTGGTGGACACCGACCAGCAGGGCGGAGCCGTGTCCACCGGCCTGAACAGCCTCGCCCGGGCCCGGGCCGCGCGCGGGCCGATGACCGCCAGGCACCGGTCCTTCACGCTCACCGCCGCCGGGAAGGTGCCCTCCCTGGAGAGCCGGATCATTCCGGCCATCACCGGATGCGCCGACGCCTTCCTCGACCCGCCCATCGCCAACCTCGGCCACCGAGGCATCGAGAAGGCCGGGAAGCTCGTCCCCGGCTGGCTCCAGCGCACCGACGCTCCCCGACGGGACCTGCCGCAGGCGGCCCTGCTGATGGAGAAGGCCGGCACCGGCGGTGCACTGTTCCGCAACCTCTACCGTGACTTCCTCGCCGAATGCGCCCAGGTGGTCGACAGCGGCCATCTGCGCACCGGCCACAGGCTGTACTCGGAAGCGGCCGGCTTGTGGACGGAGGTCGCGGCGCTCATCACGAACGCCGGCGAGTCGGGCGACGAGCAGTGCCTCGCACGGGCAGGCACCGTCCTCCGCGACATCGCGCGCATCGAACGCGAAGCCATGGAATCGCTGAGCCGCCTGCGTGGTGAAGCCCCCGCCGGATGACGGCGAGGGCTTCACGGGCGCGCGGGCTTCGCCGGCGCGGGCGTCAGCAGATCGACTGGCTGCTGTTCACCCGTGTGAGGTTGCGGAACGTCGTGTTCTCACCGCACGGGCTCTCCCTGATGGCCGAGTTGGTGACCGTCAGGTTCTGGATGGTGATGTCCTTGTTGTTCGGGAACTCCGAGCGGGCGGCCAGGCGCAGTTCGCCGCCGCCCGAGATCGTGCCGCTCTGCGCCGCGAGGTTGACGTTGTAGCAGTTCTCGATCAGGACGGAGTTGTTGCCCGTGTTGGAGATCGTCACCTTGTTGATCGTCGCTCCGCCGCTCTCCGAGACGCAGAACACCCCGCGTCCGCCGCCGCGCGCGATGACCTCGCCGACCCGGATGTTGGTCGGGTAGCCGCTGCCGACCCGGCCGTTGCGGTTGGCCATGCGGAAGGCCGCGTAGCCGGTGCCGGTGCCGGCGTTCTCCGCGTCCACCTTGGTGACGCTCGCGTTGATCGTCTGGTTGAGCAGCAGGCCGGACTCGCCGACGTTGCGGGCGGTGACCGTGCCGATGGTGATGCCGTCGACGCCGTAGGTCTCGACGGCGTGGCTGGACGCGCCGGAGACGTAGACGCTGTCGATGCGGACGTTGCGCGTCCACTGGCTGGTGTCGCCGCGGTTGTCGATGCGGATGCCCAGGCCGCGGGAGAGGCGCATGTCTATCTGGCCGAGCACGACGTTCTGGACGTTGCGCATGAAGATGCCGTAGAGCGGGGTGCCGGTGAGCTTGAGGTTCTGGACCTCGACGTCGCGGGTGCCGCGGGAGTAGACCGGCGCCTGGTCGCCGGAGCCGCTGCCGGTGACGTTGATGGTGCCGCAGACGTCGAGGACGGTGTAGCTCGGGAGCGAGATGCGTGAGCCTGCCGAGACCGAGCCCGAGCCGCGGACCACGACCCGCTCCTTCGACGTGCGGCCCGAGGTGAGGCTGTTGACGGCTGCCTGGACGGCGGCGCGCATGTCGGTGCCGGTGTAGACGGTGCTGCTGCCGCGCCGGGCGGTCCAGTTGCTGCCGTTCTGCACCGCCTCGGCCTGGTAGGAGCCGTCCCCGCAGGCCGCCGCCCGGGTCGGGGCGGCGGTGGCGGGGGCGGTCAGCGTGCCGGCGGCGGTGAGGACAGCGGTGGCACCGGCGGCGGCGAGGAATGCGGCTCTGCGTCCCATGGTGGCCTCGGATTCGTCGAATGTGGGGGTGTGCAAGCGCTTTCTGCGCGGCCGGTGAGTCTGGCAAAGGGCAGGCAAAGCGTCAATGGATGCGACACGCTTCGGAGTTGCGGGAGATACGGGGGAGTGGCCGGGCGGTCGTACGGGAAACTCGACCGCATGCGTAGTGCGTACAGCGTGGAGACGGTCAGGACCGCCGAACGGGAGCTGATGGCGCGGCTGCCGGAGGGGGCGCTGATGCAACGCGCCGCCGCCGGACTCGCCGCCGCCTGCGCCGACCTGCTGGGGCGGGTGTACGGGAGCAGGGTCGTGCTGCTGGTCGGGAGCGGCGACAACGGGGGCGACGCGTTGTACGCCGGGGCCCGGCTTGCCCGGCGGGGGCCGGTGTCACGGCGGTGCTGCTCGCGCCGGAGCGGGTTCACGCCGGGGGACTCGCGGCGCTGCGGCGTGCCGGGGGGCGGGTCGTGAGCGCCGGTGGCGCTGATGAAGGTGCCGGCGGGGGCGCGCAGGGCGTCGAGGAACTGGTCGAGCGGGCGGACCTCGTCGTCGACGGCA
>KE354401.1 GCA_000415505.1 Streptomyces afghaniensis 772 | reverse complement strand
CGAGCGGTGTCGACGCCGACACCGGGGAGGTGCGCGGCGTCGCGGTCCAGGCCGATCTGACGGTGACGTTCGGTACGCACAAGCCGGGGCTGCTGATCGATCCGGCGCGGGAGTACGCGGGGTCGGTGCGGCTGGTCGACATCGGTCTCGATCTGCCGGTCGAGCCGGAGCTGGAGGCGTTGCAGCACGCGGACGTGGCGGAGTTGCTGCCGGTGCCGCGGGCCGAGAGCGACAAGTACCGGCGGGGTGTCGTCGGCATCGCCGCCGGGTCCGCGCGCTACCCCGGGGCCGCCGTGCTCGCCGTCGCCGGTGCGCTGCGGGGCGGGGCCGGGGCCGTGCGGTACGTCGGGCCGGCCGGGGACGCCGTCATCACGCGGTTCCCCGAGACGCTCGTGTCCGACCAGGGGCCGAAGCACGCCGGGCGGGTGCAGGCGTGGGTCGTAGGGCCGGGGGCCGGGGACGACGCGGCGACGGTGGGGGAGGTGCTGGCGGCCGATGTCCCGGTGCTGGTCGACGCGGACGGGTTGCGGCTGGCCGAGGCGGGGGTCGTACGGGCGCGGCGGGCGCCGACGCTGATGACGCCGCATGCCGGGGAGGCGGCGGCCCTGCTCGGGGTCGACCGGGCGGAGGTCGAGGGCGGTCGGCTGGCGGCGGCTCGGGAGCTGGCCGGGCGGTACGGGGCGACCGTGCTGCTGAAGGGGTCCACGACCTTGGTCGCCGACTCGGGGGGCGGCGCGGTGCGGGTGAATCCGACGGGGACGTCCTGGCTGGCCACGGCGGGGAGTGGGGACGTGCTGTCGGGGCTCGCGGGGTCGTTGCTGGCGGCGGGTCTTTCGGCGGTGGACGCGGGGAGTGTGGCGGCGTATGTGCACGGGCTGGCCGGGAGGCTGGCGGCGGACGGGGCGCCGGTGGGGGCGCATGACGTGGCGGAGGCGGTTCCGGAGGCGTGGCGCAACGTTCTCGGCTGAGTGAGAGGGAGGGGGCGAGTGGGGGTTGCTGTGGCGGTGGGTCGCCCCTCCTCCCCTTCCCGTCCCGGTCCGGGGGCTGCCGCCCCGGGCCCCCGCTTCGGCCTGGACGGCCTCGTCCTCAAGCGCCGGACGGGCTGACATACGGCTGATGCGTCTGGGTGACCCACGCCGCGCGGCAACCCCGGGCCGCCCCCACCACCCCGTTTCTCTGATCACATGACCAGCAGGCACACCGCCGGGCGCGCCCTCGCCCTCCTGCTCGCCGCTGTCACCGCGCTGCCCGTCGGAATCGCCGGTGCCGCTCCCGTACCGCCCGCTCCCGGCCCCCTCGGCGAGCTCGTCCCGGGCGTCGCGCCGGGGCCCGCGCAGCCCTGGTCCGTCGACACGCCCGACCAGGCGCTGCCGCCGCTGGTGTACACACCGTCGGCCGAGGAGGAGGCCGTCGAGCCGCGGAGGGCGGTGGAGGGGACGTACGCGCGCGTCGAGTACGTGCCGTTGGGGGAGGCGGTCGCGCGGGTGAGCTGTACCGGGAAGGCCGGGTCGTATCAGCGGCAGGTCGAGCGGTGGCCGGGGCTGAGGGCGGACGGGGTGCAGTCGGCGGCCGACTGCCGGGTCATCCGGGCGTTCCAGGTGCGGCAGGGGATCAAACCGGCCATCGGGTTCGCCGGGCCCGTGACGTGGGGCCGGATGCAGTACCTGTCACTGGTCGACGCTGTACAACACGCCCATGCCGTACGCCCAGTTCTTCAGCGGCGGGCAGGCCTTCCACGGCCTCTACGGCGGCCTCCACACCACCGTCGGCTCCATGGGCTGCGTCAATCTCTCCGTCCCCGCCGCGCGGTGGCTGTGGAGCGTGCTGAAGAAGGGTGACCGGGTGTTCGTGTGGGGGCGCAGGCCCGGGACGTAGCGGTTGCCGTCGGGGGCCGCTGCCTCGGGCGGGCCGGGCCCCTCTGAGACACTGGGCGCGATGAGCGAGAGAACAGCCCCGCGGACCGCGCCCCTGCGGGCCCGCGCGGAGATCGACCTGGCCGCCCTGCGGGCCAATGTGCGGGCGCTGCGTGCCCACGCGCCGGGTGCTGCCCTGATGGCCGTGGTGAAGTCCGAGGCGTACGGCCACGGGGCCGTGCCGTGTGCTCGCGCGGCCGTCGCCGCGGGAGCGGACTGGCTGGGCACTGCGACGCCCGAGGAGGCCCTCGCCCTGCGGGCCGCCGGGCTGCCGGGCCGGATCATGTGCTGGCTGTGGACGCCGGGCGGGCCCTGGCGCGAGGCGATCGAGGCGGACGTCGACGTGTCCGTCAGCGGGATGTGGGCCCTGCGGGAGGTCACCGAGGCCGCCCGGCGGGCGGACCGGTCCGCGCGCGTGCAGCTCAAGGCCGACACCGGGCTCGGGCGGGGCGGCTGCCAGCCCGGTGAGGACTGGGCCGATCTGGTCCGGGAGGCGCTGCGCGCCGAGGCCGAGGGGGTCCTGCGCGTGACGGGGCTGTGGTCGCACTTCGCCTGTGCCGACGAGCCCGGCCACCCCTCCATCGCCGCCCAGCTCGGCCGCTTCCGGGAGATGGTCGCGTACGCCGAGGAGCGGGGCGCCCGCCCCGAGGTCCGGCACATCGCCAACTCGCCGGCCACGCTCACGCTGCCCGAGAGCCACTTCGACCTGGTCCGCGCCGGCATCGCCACCTACGGCATCTCGCCCAGCCCCGAGCTGGGCACCCCGGCCGACTTCGGGCTGCGCCCGGTGATGACGCTGTCCGCCTCGCTCGCCCTGGTCAAGCACGTGCCGGGCGGGCACGGCGTCAGCTACGGCCACCGGTACGTGACGCCCGGCGAGACCACCCTCGGCCTCGTCCCGCTGGGCTACGCCGACGGCATCCCACGGCACGCCTCCTCGGCCGGGCCGGTCCTGGTCGAGGGCAAGTGGCGCACGATCGCGGGGCGGGTCGCCATGGACCAGTTCGTGGTCGACCTGGGCGGCGACGAGCCCGCGCCGGGCGCCGAGGCGGTGCTCTTCGGTCCCGGGGACCGCGGCGAGCCCACCGCCGAGGACTGGGCCCAGGCGGCCGGAACCATCGCCTACGAGATCGTGACCCGGATCGGAACGCGCGTTCCTCGCGTCTATGTGAATGAGGAACAGGACGGGTAACTCGCACAGAGGACCGGTCACGCGCAGAACAACAGGCACCCTGACAACACCAGCACCACCATCACCATCACCACGAGCATCGGCAGCAGCCCGGCGAAGAGGAGCGGTACGTGAGCGAGAGCAGTGCGGAGGTCGTCGCGAACGCCGCCACCGCGGCCGTCGCGGCCTCCGCCGCGGGGGCGGCGGGAGGCTGGCGCCGGGCGACCGGCATCGCCGGTGTCGCGATAGGCGTGGTGGCCGCGGGCGCGGCCGCCGGTGTCGCCCTGGAGCGGATGACGGTCGGCCGGGGCATGCGCCAGAAGGCCCGGCTCGCCCTCGACTCCGCGGGACCCTACGGCTCGCTGCGCGGCATGCCCGGCAAGGCGTTCGCCGACGACGGCACGGAGCTGTACTACGAGGTCGACGACCTCGACCCGGAGGCCGCCCCCGCCGCCATCGGCCCGCGCCGCCGCCGGCTCTTCGGCCGCAAGGCCCCCGCCCCCGTCACCGTCGTCTTCAGCCACGGCTACTGCCTCAGCCAGGACTCCTGGCACTTCCAGCGGGCGGCGCTCAGAGGTGTCGTACGGACCGTCCACTGGGACCAGCGCAGCCACGGCCGGTCCGGACGGGGCGTGGCCCAGGGGCGGGACGAGCCGGTCACGATCGAGCAGCTGGGCCGCGACCTGAAGGCCGTCATCGACGCGGCCGCGCCCGAGGGGCCGATCGTGCTGGTCGGCCACTCGATGGGCGGCATGACGGTGATGGCGCTGGCCGACCAGTACCCCGAGCTGGTCCGGGAGCGGGTCGTCGGGGTGGCCTTCGTGGGGACGTCCTCGGGGCGGCTCGGCGAGGTCAACTACGGGCTTCCGGTGGCCGGGGTCAACGCGGTGCGGCGGGTGCTGCCCGGTGTGCTGAAGGTGATGGGGCAGCGGGCCGAGCTGGTGGAGAAGGGGCGCCGGGCCACCGCGGACCTGTTCGCCGGGGTCATCAAGCGGTACTCGTTCGCGTCCCGGGACGTCGACCCGGCCGTCGCCCGGTTCGCCGAGCGGATGATCGAGAGCACGCCCATCGACGTGGTCGCCGAGTACTACCCGGCGTTCAACGACCACGACAAGACCGAGGCGCTCGCCCACTTCGCCGACATGCCGGTCCTGGTCCTGGCCGGGGTGCAGGACCTGGTCACGCCGAGTGAGCACAGCGAGGCCATCGCCGATCTGCTGCCGGACGCCGAGCTGGTGCTGGTGCCGGACGCGGGGCACCTGGTGATGCTGGAACACCCGGAAGTGGTCACCGACCGCCTCGCCGACCTGCTCACCCGCACGGGTGCCGTGCCTGCAGGGGCTACCGTGAAGGGCTATGGAAGCAGCAGCACCGCACAGCCCGGCTGAGCCCGGGTCCGTCCAGATCGTCGTCACGTCCCCCGAGCAGATGCGGGAGCTGGGTCGCCGGCTCGCGAAACTGCTGCGCGCCGGTGACCTGGTGATGCTCAGCGGAGAGCTCGGGGCGGGCAAGACGACACTGGCGCGTGGGCTGGGCGAGGGGCTCGGCGTGCGCGGGGCCGTCACCTCGCCGACGTTCGTGATCGCCCGGGTGCACCCCTCGCTCGGTGACGGGCCGCCGCTGGTCCATGTCGACGCCTACCGGCTGTCCGGCGGGCTGGACGAGATGGAGGACCTCGATCTCGACGTCTCGCTGCCCGAGTCCGTGGTCGTCGTGGAGTGGGGCGAGGGCAAGGTCGAGGAGCTGACCGAGGACCGGCTCCAGGTGGTGATCCACCGCGCGGTGGGCGACACGACCGACGAGGTCCGGCAGATGACGATCACCGGTGTGGGGGAACGCTGGGCGTCGGCGGACCTGAGCGTGCTCGCGGCGTAGCTCCCGGCGCGTGGTGTTTTGATGAACGTTCCGACAAGGCGTCGGCAAAATGTTGCGTTCGGCGTCTTGTGCGTGGTCACATGGTACCCAGTCCGTAGTTAGGTGTACCTAACTACGTCCGCCCCGCCTTCGGGAGGCGTCCATGTCGGCTACAGAGAGCAAGGGGCGGCCGCTGCCGTTCGCGGTCGCCGGGGTGTCCATGCGTGACCTGCTGGCGGCGGGCGAGGCGGCGGCGCTGATCTCCACGCCACCGCGGGCTCCCGAGCCGGAGCTCGCCGAGCCGGTCGAGCCCTTGGCCGACCACCGCGAAGCGGCCTAGGGGACGACCACGACCTTGCGGCCGATCGTCGCGAACGTCCACATGGCCTCGCCGTCCGCGCGTGACTCGCGGATGCCGCCCGTGCGTACCTTCGTGGCCGGTGCGGCGGTCGAGCCGTCCACGGCCGCGCTGAAGCCGATCACCACGCCGCCCACGGTAGTGAAGCGCACGACGTGCTCGACGGGGACACCGTCGGAGCCGGTGACCGCGTTCGAGCGGGACGTGACCGCGTAATTGCCCGGGGCCGGGTCCACCGCGCTCGGGGCCACCTCGAACGTGCGGG
Organism: Streptomyces afghaniensis 772; assembly: GCA_000415505.1. Lineage (GTDB taxonomy): Bacteria > Actinomycetota > Actinomycetes > Streptomycetales > Streptomycetaceae > Streptomyces > Streptomyces afghaniensis. The sequence continues at coordinate 1,270 of KE354401.1, read as the reverse complement.
TGATCACCTCGTCCGCGCCGACCAGCCACACCCGGTCGCCGCGCAGGGAGTACACGACCCGTGCGCCCTCACCGGATCCGACGGGCAGCGGGGCGGGGTCCTTCCTGGTCCGGGGCGGCGCCTTCGAAGCGTCGGCGGACGGCGCGGCGCCCGCGTGCGCCCGGCCCAGGCCGACCGGGAGGGTCTGGGCCGCCTGGTGGGCGAGGTAGCCGACCGTCGCGAGGGCCGCGGCGGTGAGCCCGGCCACGATCCCCGAGCTGCTGACTGCCACCGGCGTCCACCTCCGCGTCGTACGTCCCTGTCGTGCACGGTGCGCCTGCCGCGCCGTGACGGAAGGTGACGGTAGCAGCAGGTGACGGCTCGACAGGTACGTCCGACACGGGCCCCGGGGAGCCGTAGGCTGTTTGCGTGCTCTTGCTCGCTCTGGATACCGCCACACCCGCCGTCACCGTCGCGCTGCACGACGGCCGGGACGTCATCGCCTCGTCGAGTCAGGTGGACGCGCGCCGGCACGGGGAGCTGCTGCTGCCCGCGATCGACCGGGTGCTCGCCGACGCCGGTCTGAAGCTCGACGCCGTCACCGGGGTCGTCGCCGGCATCGGTCCGGGCCCGTACACCGGACTGCGCGTCGGTCTGATGACCGCCGAGACCTTCGGGCTCGCACTCGGCGTCCCCGTGCACGGCGTGTGCACGCTGGACGGTCTCGCCTACGCCGCCGACCTCGAGGGCCCGTTCGTGGTGGCGACCGACGCCCGCCGCAAGGAGGTGTACTGGGCGCGCTACGCCGACTCCCGCACCCGCGTCACCGACCCGGCGGTCGACCGGCCCGCCGACATCGCCGAGCAGGTCGCGGGCCTGCCCGCGGTCGGCGCGGGCGCGCTGCTGTACCCGGACACCTTCCCCCAGGCCCACGAACCCGAGCACGTGTCCGCCGCCGCGCTCGCCCGGCTGGCAGCGGAGAAGCTGGCGGCGGGCGCGGAACTCCCCGCGCCCCGGCCGCTGTATCTGCGCCGCCCCGATGCCCAGGTCCCCAAGAACTACAAGGTGGTCACCCCCAAGTGACCGGGTCCGAGACGTGTGTGCTGCGCGAGATGCGCTGGTGGGACATCGACCCCGTGCTGGAGCTGGAGCGGGACCTGTTCCCCGACGACGCCTGGTCGCGGGGCATGTTCTGGTCCGAGCTGGCCCATGCGCGCGGGCCCGAGGCGACCCGGAAGTACCTCGTGGCCGAGGGCGGGGGAGCGGATCGGTCGGGTACGCCGGTGTCCGC